>JBIOWI010000125.1:0-15812 GCA_044868325.1 Hyphomicrobiaceae bacterium | reverse complement strand
GGCAGTCGGGGTAGACGATCCTTTCGCCGCTTGCTCTCTTGTTGCGACTGCCGACCCCCGACTGCCGACGCCGAATCGGCTTCACGAAACCCGACACATTTGCACCAACTCTTTGGAATCAAGCTGGGCTAGACCGGAGGGTGTGACGCCGCTACGGCCGTCCCGGATCGTACTTGTGCTTCTGGCGCCATTCCGAGAGGAAGTAGCTCAAGCCGTCGTCGATGGTGTCGGGCAGCACGATGCGCACCGTGATGAGCTGGTCGCCGGTGTGGCCGGTGGTGACGTTGTGCACACCCCGGCCCTTCAGGCGGAAGATGCGGCCGGAGCTGGTGCCCTTGGGCAGCGTCAGCTGCACGCGGCCGGCGATGGTGGGAACCTCCACCTTGGCGCCGAGCACCGCCTCGTCGATGGCGATCGGCAGCTCCAGCGCGATGTCGTCGTCGATGCGCTTGAAGTAGGGGTGCGGGCGCACCTTGATCTCGACCAGCGCGTCGCCAGGCTCGCCGCCGCGCCGGCTGGGCGCGCCCCGGCCCTTGAGCCGCAGCACCTGGCCGTCCGTCACGCCCTGCGGCACGGCGATGTCGAGCGCCCCGCTGTCCGGCAGCGTCACGCGCTTCTTGGCGCCCGCGGCGGCCTCCATGAAGTCCACCTCCAGGCTGTAGCGCATGTCGCGCCCGCGCATGCCGAACGGGCTGCCGGGCTCGCCCCGGCCGCGCATGGTGCCGAACAGGTCTGTGAAGATGTCGCCGAAGCTGAAGTCGTCGGGCGAGCGCGGGCCCCCCGCACCGGCGCGGGCGTCGAAGGGGCCGCCGCCGGGCGGCCGGCGGAACCCGCGCCTCGGCTCGCCGCCGGCGTCGATCTCGCCGCGGTCGTACTGCCGGCGCTTCTCCGGGTCGCCGATCACCTCGTAGGCGGCCGAGACCTTCTTGAAGCGCTCCTCCGCCGCGGCGCGGTTGGCCGGGTTGAGGTCGGGGTGCAGCTCCTTGGCGAGCTTGCGGTAGGCGCGGCGGATCTCCTCCTCCGTCGCGGTGCGCGGGACACCCAACACCGTGTAGGGGTCGTCGGCCATCCGTCGTTGCCCATGTGAGCGAGAGTTTGCCGGCGGCATATTGCCAGATGGCGGCGGCGGTGCCTATCGCCAAGCGGCAGTCGGCAGGGTAGGTTTGGGTTAGCCGCGAAGCGGCGTAGCCCAACATTGCCAAATCGCAACGGTCGTGCCTGTCGTGTTGGGTTACGGGCCTTCGGCCCTAACCCAACTACGCGATCTACGCGACCCGGACGTCCACGTCGCGCTCTAGGAGCTCGCCGAGCGCCGCCAGCCGCCGCCGCAGGCGTTCGCCGTCGAATGCGGCCAGGGCCTTCGGCAGGTTGAGCACCAGCTTGTTCCGCTCGTAGGCGAGCGGCGTCTTGTCGACGATGCCCGGCCGGCCGATGGAGAGCATGTGCGCCTCCCGCACCGCGGCGCCGATGATACGGGCACGCCGGTAGAGCCTCTTGCTCACGATCGCCTTGAGCCGCTGCGCCAGACGGTCCGATGCGTCGGGGTCGTCGTTGCGGGTCGCGCCCAGGTGCCGGAAAAAGCTGGCGAAGGCCAGGAACACGCGGCCCGGATGGTCGATGGCCGCCAGCGCCGACTGGGCGATCAGGATCAGGCTCTGCTCGGCGCGATAGTCGGGATGCGCGCGCCAGCTGATGTCGGAGAGCAGGCAGGCCGCCCAGCGCAGCCGCCGCTCGTCCTCCGTCTCGGCCGGGCCCGGCGGCGCAAAGAGCGCGTCCGTCCACCGGCACAGCTCCGCCGCGTGCTCGGCGGAGCGGGAGCGCAGGCGGGCATAATCGGCACAGAAGGAGAGCAGCGGGTCCTTCTGCCGCTCCGCCTCCGACAGCTGGCCGTAGAGCAGGCCCTCGCGGATGCCGAACACGGAGAAGACCACCTCGCGCGGCTGCAGATGCTTGAGCAGCCGCTCCAGCACCAGCGCCCCGGCGGGGAGCACCTCCCGGCGCGGCTTGGAGATCTTGGCCATGCCCCTCATGGAGGACGGCTTGCGCGCCCTGCGGATGTCCTCGCAGAAGGCGATCATCTCCTTCACCGGCCTGGCATAGCCGTGCATCACGTGCAGCGGATAGTCCGTCGCCTCCATATGCAGCCGGGCGATGGCGCGCCAGGTCCCGCCCACGGCGTAGAAGTTGCGGCCCCGCCCCTTGGCCAGCCACGGCACCCGGGAGATGGCGGCGTCGGCGATGGCGACGGCCTTGTCGAGGCGGCCGCCCGATACGTCGAGGAGGCGCAGGCTGCCCAGCGGCAGGGTGGTGGCCTCGCGCATGGCGTCACCCGTCACGTCGACGAGCTCCAGGCTGCCGCCGCCCAGGTCCCCCGCGAAGCCGTCGGGGGCGCGGAAGCCCATCAGGACGCCCTTGGCGGCGAGCTCCGCCTCCTGCGTCCCTGTCAGCACCTGGATGCGGGCGCCCAGCATCTCCTCGCCGCGCACGATGAAGGCAGGGCCGTTGCGGGCATCGCGGCAGGCGGCGGTGGCGATGGCGTGGATGCGCCGTACGCCGAGCGTCTGTGCGATGGCCCTGAACCGGCGCAGGGCATCGAGCGCCCGCCGGACGCTCACCTCGTCGAGGCGCCCGGTGGAGGCGATCTCGCGCCCCAGGCCGCACAGCACCTTCTCGTTGAAGATGGGGGTGGGGCTGCGCACCGCCCCCTCGTACACGACCAGGCGCACCGAGTTGGAGCCGATGTCCACCACCCCCAGCGGCTCGAGCTGTCGTCTGGCGGCGAGCTCCGGCATCACGGGCTTGCGGTCTTGTCCATGCCGCCCGCGACCGGGATGAAGCGGCGCGGGAAGCTCTCCTTGAGGGACTCGCCGCGGCCGGACAAGCTCGGGTTGGTCATGAAGTACTCGTGCGCGTTGAACGGCTCCTCCCCCTCTGCCGGGCGGATGCGGACCGAGCTGCCGTCGGCCAGGAGCCGCCAGCTCTGCTGGTTGTCCTTGAGGTTCGCCACCATGATCTGGCCCATCACCTGCTCGTGCACCGTCGGGTTGGCGATTGGCACCATGATCTCGACGCGCCGGTCAAGGTTGCGCGGCATCATGTCTGCGGATGCGATGTAGACGACGGCCTGCGACGAGGGAAGCCCGTGGCCGGCGCCGAAGCAGTAGACGCGGGAATGCTCCAGGAACCTCCCGATCAGGCTCTTCACGCGGATGCGCTCGGAGAGCCCCGGGATGCCGGGCCTGAGGCAGCACACGCCGCGCACCACCAGGTCGATCTCGACGCCCGCCTGGCTCGCCTCGTAGAGCGCGTCGACGATCTCCTTGTCCACCAGCGAGTTCAGCTTCATCCAGATGGCGCCGCGGCCGCCCTTGCGGGCATGGCCGATCTCGTCGCGGATGTGCTGCAGCACGCGAGTGCGGATGCCGTGCGGGCTCGCCGCCATGGCCTCCATCTCGGCCGGCTCGGCATAGCCGGTGACGAAGTTGAAGGTGCGCGTCACGTCGCGGCCGATGACGGGATCGGCCGTAAAGAACGACAAATCGCTGTAGACCTTGGCCGTCACCGGATGGTAGTTGCCCGTGCCGACGTGGCAGTAGGTGGCGATGTCGGCCCCCTCCCGGCGCACGATCAGGCCCAGCTTGGCGTGGGTCTTCAGCTCGATGAAGCCGTAGACTACGTGCACGCCCGCGCTTTCCAGGTCGCGCGCCCAGCGGATGTTGGCGGCCTCGTCGAAGCGTGCCTTCAGCTCCACCACGGCCGTCACCGTCTTGCCGGCGTCCGCCGCCTCCATCAGCGCCCGCACGATCGGGCTGTCGTTGGAGGTGCGGTAGAGGGTCCACTTGATGGCCATGACGTTGGGGTCGGCCACTGCCTGGCGCAAGAGCTGCACCACCACGTCGAACGACTCGTAGGGGTGGTGGACGATGATGTCCTTCTTTCGGATCGCTGCGAAGCAGTCGCCGTTGAACTCGCGGATGCGCTCCGGAAAGCGGATGGTGAAGGGCTTGAAGACCAGGTCCGAGCGGTCGGGCACGATCAGCTGCGAGGTGTCGGCCAGTCCCAGCATGCCGTCCTTGATGAACACGCCGTCGTCGCGGATGTCCAGCTCCTGCACCACGAATCGCCGAAGCCGCGAGGGCATCTGCCCGTCGATCTCCAGCCGGATGACGTGGCCGCGCCGGCGGCGCTTGAGCGCCGTCTCGTAGAGCGCCACCAGGTCCTCGGCCTCCTCCTGGATCTCGATGTCGCTGTCGCGCAGGACGCGGAAGGCGCCCTGGCTGCGCGCGATGAAGCCGGGGAACAGCTGCGTGATGAACATCCCGATCGCCGATTCGATGCGGATGAAGCGGGCGACGGGCCTGCCTCCGTCCGCGGCGGCATCCGCGGGCAGCCTGATGAAGCGCGCGAGCTGGCTCGGGACCGGCAGCAGCGCGTGCATGGTCTTGCCGTCGCGCTGGCGCTTGAGCTCCACGCCCACCGTGAGCGCGCGGTTCTGGATGAACGGGAACGGGTGCGCCGGGTCGACGGCGATGGGGGTGAGGATCGGCAGGTGGCGGGCGAGGAAGTGCTTCTCCAGCCAGGTCTTCTCGGCGGGCAGCAGCTCCTTGGGCTCGACCATGACGATGCCGACGGTGGCGAGCTCGGCCTTGAGCTCGTTCCAGCAGGCCTGCTGGTCGTTGACAAGACCCGCCGCGAACCGGTTGATCTCGGCGAGCTGCTGGGCGGGGGTGAGGCCGTCCTGGCTCGGCTGCGTCACCCCGGCGCCGAGCTGGCCGTAGAGGCCGGCCACGCGCACCATGTAGAACTCGTCGAGGTTGGAGGCCGAGATGGAGAGGAACCGCAGACGCTCTAGCACCGGGTGGCGCTCATTCTGCGCCTCCTCCATGACCCGCCGGTTGAACTGCAGCCACGACAGCTCCCGGTTGTAGTAGCGCGCGGCCCCGATCGGCACCGGCGCCAGTGCCGATATAGGTGCAGGCGCCGGCTCGACGGCGGCCTCCTGCGGTGCCCCCTTCAGTCTCGGTTTGCTCATGCGCCACCTTGCTCTGCCGGTCGTGCTCCGGTCCCAGCCGTGGCAATCCTACCACAGGCCTCCATCCAGCAAGCACGCCCCTGCGAAACTAGCATGAAAGGGGAGATTGCCTGAGCAGGGCGGAGTGGTGGGGTCAGACCCTGCGGGTCTGACCCCAGGGTACACCCGCACGTTCTGCGTCATCCACGTCCATCTCGACAAAACTTCAATGCCTGCCGGCGGAATCTTTGCCCGGCGCAATCGGGAAGGTTGTGCCATGGGGTCAGACCCACAGGGTCTGACCCCAAAAAGGCCGGCCTCGAAAAAACTCCACCCTGATCGGCACCCTATTGTAGTAGCGGTCGATCGTATTTGCGAGGGGAAGCGCTACAGAAAATGTGATGGCGGCCTGTCGATGGATCGAGATTTTCCGCTTGAAGATGGGTTCCAACCCACTAAACTGGATAAGGGGAATCTACTAAACCGGACTTGAGGGAAATTCGAGCGCTGCCGTACCTGCGGCACGTGCGAGGAGGAGTCGTCCGTTATGAGCGTATCGACGGGTCGCGTCCTGCGGGGCTTGGCCATTGCGATTGCTTGGCTCGTTGCCATTCCGCTACAGCCAGGCTGGGCCGAGCCTCCCGTTCAGCTCGCTCAATACAAGCCCGCGCCGCGCGCTCCGACCGCCGAATCCGTTGGAGAGGCTGGCGTCGTCGCCGCTGCCAACATGTGGACCATCGGGCTCGCGAGCGGGCTGCCGGAGGGCACGTTCATTCGCTTCGGCGCCGAGATCGGCCGCAACCTCAACGATGGCGACAAGCTGCGCGTCATCCCGATGATTACCTACGGCGCCACCGAGAACGTCAAAGATCTCTTGTATCTGAAGGGGGTCGACGTCGCCTTCACCAACGCCGACGTACTCGAGCACTTCAGGACGGTCGAGAGGATTCCCAATATCGAGAAGCGCATCAACTACGTTACGGGCATGTACCTCGGCCACATCCACGTCCTCGCGCGCCCGGAGATCAATTCCCTCTATGACCTGGCGGGTAAGAAAGTGAGCTTCCACACGCCCGGTGCCGGCGCATCGGTCAGCGCGCCGATTCTGTTCCAGCGACTCGGGATCAAGGTCGTGCCGGTTCCCGTCAACAACGCGATCGCGCTCGAGCAGATGAAGACCGGCGAGCTGGCCGGCCTGGTGAACACCGGGGGCAAGCCGCAAGACCTCTTCACCAAGTTCAAGAACGACTACGGCTACAAGTTCCTGCCTATACCTTTCGACAAGTTCGACGACCTCTATGTCCCGTCCGTTTTCACATCGGAGGACTACCCCGGATACATCAAACCTGGCGAGCAAGTGCCTGCACTCGGAGTGCCGGTCGTGCTGGCCGTCTACAACTGGCCGAAGGAAAACGACCGCTTCCGGCGCGTGGAGCGCTTCATCGACTACCTCTTCGGTCGCTTCGAGGCCTTCCACAAACCGCCCTATCATCCTGCGTGGAAGACCATCAACCTGACCGCCAAGGTGCCGGGCTGGACGCGCTACTGGGTCGCCGAAGAGAGGGTCAGGCGCCTGATCGCTGCCGCGGCCAAGTCCCAACCGCCTACGCCGGCCGGCACAGTGCAGCCGCCGGGCCACCAAGCCGCGCAATCGGCGCCGCCCAATCCAGGAGAGCAGGAACGCCTTTTCCGGGAGTTCCTTGAGTGGACCAAGCGGCAGCCGCGAACGAGATGACACGGCGCTACCCTGGGCAGGACAAGCTGAGAGCAGGGTTCGTGCCGGGACCGGCGCCGCCATTGGTGCTGCAACAGCGGCATCGGGGGCAGACCCCCCGCGGAGACGTTGGCGTTTCAGCCGCGGACTCCCTCTCCCCGCCGCCCTCGGGCCACCCACAAGGGCGCCTCGATGACGAAACGGAGCGCGCCGCAGCGTCCCCTCCCCCCTTGTGGGGGAGGGACAGGGTGGGGGGGAATCACGAACCTCGGAGATCGTGGTTCCCCCCGCCCCTAACCCCTCCCCACAAGGGGCAGGGGAATCCGTGTAGCGCCTGCCGCACAAGTTTCGTGTCAGCTTCAAGGTTGGTGGCGGGGGGGCCGACCCCGTCGGCGGGCTCGCCGCGCGGGCCGGCGCTGCGGCGGTTGCAGTGGCTCGCGGCCGTGGTGATGCTCGGAGCGTGTGCTGTGCTGTGCTGTGTGGACAAGGCCGCTGCCCAGTCCGCAGACCAGGTGCACATAAATATTGCACCCAGGATAATCGCCAAGGTGGCATCGGAGGTTGCGCTGGCGATCGAGATTGGCCCTGCGCATATCGTGCCGCCCAGGAGCTTCGTGAGCCTGCGCGGTCTTCCCCTGCAGGTCTCATTGCGGGAGGGCCATCTTGTCGCCCCGGGTTTGTGGTCTGTTCCGCTCTCTGCGCTCCCGAGCTTGAGGGTATGGATTCCGCCCGATATTTCCGGTCACGCCGAGATCGGCGTCAGGCTGATCGCATTGGACGGAAGGCTTCTCGCGCAGGCGACGACTGCGCTCGTCTTCGAGCCAAACCCTGGGCAGCCGGCGCCCGCCAAGCCCGCGCCTTCCGCGCCGAAGGTTGCCGCGCGTCAACCGCCGCCGTCCAACGTCGAGCAGGAGCGTGGCAGTGGTGCCGCGTCGGGACCGAGCCAGCCTCCGCCGACGGAGAGGGCACGCGCCGAGCACCTCCTGGCGCGCGGGCTCGACTACCTTGCTGTGGGCAATGTCGCGGCAGCGCGGGATTTCTTCGAGCGCGCGGCAGAGATCGGCCTGGCCGCGGCTGCCCTTCGGCTGGCGGCCACCTACGATCCTGCGGAGCTGCCGCGCCTCAAGGTTCACGGCGTCGTTGCGGACCGCGCTCTTGCCCGCAAGTGGTACGAGCGCGCTCAAGGCCTCGGTGCGCCGGAGGCAGCCTCGCGGCTCGCCAGACTGGGCGGCAGCAATTGACCGCCCGTTGGCGGACAGGTTTGGAAGATGGGTAGGGGAGCTGAGACAATGAAACGCTTCACGCAGGCATCAGTATTGCTACTCGGGATGTTGCTCATAGGCCTGCAGCTGGGTGATCCAGCCTGGTCCCAGACCCAGGCCTTTCCGACGCGATCCATCGAGATGACGGTGCCTTTCGGGGTCGGCAATGCAGCGGACGTCACGGCGCGCTATCTTGCCGATGGCATGGCGAAACGGCTCGGGGTGGCCGTGCCGGTCGTCAATCGCCCGGGGGCCGGCGGCGCAGTGGCGTTCACGCATGTCACGCAGCAGCCGGCCGACGGGTATTCGGTCGGATACATCACCACCACCATCTCCACGAGCTACTATTCCGGCAACATCTCGTTCGATTACAAGGCTTTCGCACCCGTCGCACGCGTGACCGTCGAGACGCCCGTTCTGGTTGTCCGGGCCGACGCTCCCTGGCGCACGGTCAAGGAGATGGTCGACGATGCCAAGAGCAACCCCGGCAAATTCCGCATCGGCAACTCCGGGACTGGCACCCACACCCACTTGACCGCGTCCGCATTGTTTCTTGGGGCCGGCGCCAAGGTTATCGATGTGCCCTTCGGGGGGGGCGAGGCCACGACCAACCTCCTCGCCGGTCGCGTGGAGGGCATCGTCCAACTCCCGCCTGCCTTCAGCTCGCACGTCAGGAGCGGGGCGCTCCGTGCGCTTGCCGCGTTGGGGTCCAGGCGCGACAGCATCTTTCCCGATACGCCGACGGCGACGGAGGAAGGGTTTGCTGTCGCGCTCGATCTGTGGCGCGGGATTGTCGTTCCCAGAGGCACACCGCCCAGCGCAGTCAAGAAGCTGGAGGAGGCGCTCCGGTCGACGGTCGAATCGCCAGAGTTCCAGGATGCCGGTGTGAAGGTCGGATTCCTGCCGGCCTTTCTTCCCGCCAACGAGTTTGGACGGCTTCTCGCCGACGACGACGCCAAGCTCGCCTCGGTTATGGACGAGCTCGGCCTCAAGAAGCGCTGATCTGATCGTAGGTCCCTGCAAGCAGCATGGCACGCGGGGCGTGCTATGCTCCGCGAGCCATGGTCGTCGACCGCCCGTCGATTTGGCCGTCGATTTGGCCGTCGGATCGCGACCTCAGCTAGCGGGAGACCACGAATGGAGAGAGCTGCCATTGATGCGCACAAGGCCCGCATTGTGCCAGTCTCGTACATCGACGGACGGCGTATGGCCGGTGCCGGAGGGAAAGCCGTTGCCGTCCGCAACCCCTTCGACAACAGCGAAATCTGCAGCGTCGCGCCGGCAAGCGTCGAGCAGGTCGATGCGGCGGTCGAGGCGGCCGACAGGGCCTTCCGGGCGCCGTCGTGGAAGAAGCTCACCGGCCGCGAGCGGGGCGTTCTGCTTGGCCGCCTGGCCGCGCTTTTGCGGCGCGACCTTGAGGCTTTCGCCGTAATCGAATCGATGGATACCGGCATCCCCATTCGCGAGACGCGCATGGAGGTCGCCACCTCTGCGATGCACTTCGAATACTTCGGCGGCCTCGCCGGCAGCATCGAGGGCGCCTACCAGGATCTGGGCTCTCGCTTCAACTACACGCGCCGCGAGCCGTTCGGCGTCGTCGGTCAGATCGTGCCGTGGAATACGCCGCTGAAGCTGATGGCGCGCGGCTTTGGCGCAGCCGTTGCCTGCGGCAACACGATGGTCATCAAGCCCTCGATCGTGGCTCCGCTCAGCATCCTCATGTTCGCCGACATCGTCGAGGAAGCCGGGTTTCCGCCGGGCGCCGTCAACGTTGTCGCTGGACCGGGCCGCACCGTCGGCCGGCACCTCGTCGAGCATGCCAAGGTGCGCAAGATCGTCTTCACCGGCGGCATCGAAGGGGGGCGGGAGATTCTCCAGCAGTCGGTGCAGTCGATCAAACCCGCCGTCCTGGAGCTGGGCGGCAAGGGCCCGATCGTCGTGTGCGAGGACATCGACTGGGACGAGGCGATCGACGGCGTGCTGACGCAGGCCTTCGCGCGCAAGGCCGAGGTCTGCTTCGCCGGCACCCGCCTCTATATCCCCGCAAAGATGCACGATCGCTTCGTCGCGGATCTCGCCGCGAAGGCGCGGCGCATACCCATGGGCAATCCGCTCGACCTTTCCACCCAGCTCGGGCCGCTGATCTCCGACCGGCGCCTCCAGGAGATCGTGACGCGCGTGCACGCCGCGAAGGCCGCTGGCGCCAGCGTCTACTGTGGCGGCGAGAAGGTCGCCGCGCCGGGCCTCGAGCAGGGCAACTTCATGGCGCCGACCATCGTCACGGGCACCACCCCGCACATGGCGGTGGCGACAGAGGAGCTGTTCGGACCGGTCCTTTGCGTATTCCCGTACGATGCGTTGGATGACGCCATCGCCATGGCCAACGCCTCGGACCTCGGTCTGGCCGGCTACGTCTGGTGCAACGATACGCGCCTCGGCCATCGCATCGCCCAGGAGCTCGAGTGCGGCAACGTCTTCCTCAACGCCTACGGCTATCAGAGCGAGATCCCGTTCGGCGGCTACAAGATGAGCGGCATCGGCCGCGAGCATGGGCTGGAGGCCATGCGCGAATACACCCAGGTCAAGAGCGTGACCGTCGGCATGGAGCGGTTCCGGTCACGCTTCGATATTTGACCGTTTGGGCACCTGAGCATGTGAGCTAATCGCGACCTGTTGCAGCTGCCCCCGCCTGCGCCGGCACCTCCGCCGCCAGCGCCCGCGTGACCTTGCGGTGGGCGGCCATGGCGGCGCGGTCGATCTCGGCCACGATGGTGGCGGCGGCCTCCATGGAGCGCTCCATGCGCAGCGCGATGTAGGCGATGACGCCGGGCTCCACGATGAGCTGGCGGTCGGTGAAGTGCTTCACCAGCACCGCCTTGAGCAGGGCCTCGTCGGGCGGCTCGATCGTCACCAGGGGAAGCGCCCTCAACCGCGAGCGCAAATCCGGCAGGCTCGCCTCGATCTCGCCCGGCGGCGTGCGCGAGGTGAGCAGCATGGTGAGCTTGTGTTCGCGCACCAGGTTGAGGAGGTGGAACAGCGCCCGCTCGTCGGCGATGCCGGCGTGCAGGTCCTCTACCAGCACAGCGCCGTGGGCGGCAGCGGCCGGCACGTCGGCCTCGCCGAGCGTCGGCGCCTCCAGCCGCGCCGCGCCGGACTTCAGGCGCCACACGTTGCTAAGGTGAGTCTTGCCCGCGTGCGCCGGCGCCACCACGGCAACGGAAGCCTGCGGCCAGCCGGGCCATAGGTCGACGATCTCGGCGGCGGCCCTGTTGCAGGGGCTGATGAGGAAGTCGTGCACGCCCAGCGCGGCGCGGTGCGGCAGGTCCAGGATAAGCTGATCCGACACGTTGCTCATGACAAGGTTTCAGGTTTCAGGTGTCAGGTTTCAGACGCGAGATTCCCGGCGGCCAACCGCTCCCTGAAACCTGGCCCCTGAAACCTGGAACCTTCATCGCGCTGACCCGTCCGCCCCGTAGCCGGTCATATGCCGGACCCACAGCTGCAGATAGGCGGCAAGCGACAGGGCCGTCGAGACCCCCGTGATCCAGACGAGCGCCTCCCGCGTCAGCTGGAGCCCGGCGCCGAACGCGTTGTCGCCGAGCACGGTGGTGGCCAGGATCAGCTGCGCCGCCGTGTTGATCTTGCTGATGGTGAGCGGCCTGATGGCAAACGGCCTGTCCACCAGCCACGACAGCAGCACGGCAAGCAGGATCAGGATGTCGCGGCTGACCACCGCCATCACCAGCCACAGCGGGATCTGTGCGCTCACCGCCAGGGCGATATAGATGCTGACGATCAGGATCTTGTCGGCCAGCGGATCGAGATAGGCGCCAAGCTCGCTCGTCCACTTGAAGCGCTTGGCGAGATAGCCGTCGACGGCATCGCTCACCCCGGCCCCCAGGAACGCGAAGAACGCGATCCGCGGGTGATCGTTGAGGAGCAGCCAGAAGATCACCGGCACGCTCATCACGCGCCCCAGCGTTATGAAATTCGGTATGTTGCTGTGCACGGCAGATACGCGGCTCGCGGCCCGTCGTTGGACCCTTCGTTGAAAAGCGGCAGCAGGCTACCAGCGGCCCGAGGCGCCGGAGCGCCCCGGTGCATCCAGTGAGCGTCCAGTTCCGCAGCGGCGGCAGCGGGCGCGGGGCCCGGACCTTACTACCGCAGCGAGAGCACCCAGGTCCCGCCGTTGTCGCGCAGGCTGAGACCCCGCTGTGCCAATTCCTCCGCCAGGCGCTGGGCGCCGCCGGCGTAGCGCAGCGTTACGCGCGCGCCGCGGGCCGACAGCCCGGCCACATCCAGCTCCTCCACCCCCGGGGTGGCGCTGAGCTTGCGGCTGATGTCCTGCCATTCCGGCATGCCGCGGAATTCCACCGAGATAAGCAGGTCCGTGGCGCCGGGCCCAGCCGCCGCCGGGCTGCCGCGCGTGCTCACCGCCTTCCAGCGCCCTTCGAGCGTGCGCAGACCCACCACCGCCGCGAACTCGCGCGCGTAGCCGGGGTCCGCGGCGTCCATGCGGTATTGGCGTCGGAGGACGAACGGGCCCACGGCATCCCCGCCGGCCAGCGTCACCGCGAGGCGGCCGGTTGCCGCGTCCGGCCCGGCCAGGGCCACCAGCACGCGGTCGGTCTTGTAGAGGATCGCGAGCGAGCGCGCGGCGCCTGGGTCACCCGACGCAACGGCTGCGATCGCCGTCGGCGCCACGTCCTTGCGCAGCACCTCGATCTTGATCGGCGTGAGCGTGTTCTCCAGGTCGAGGCTCTTCCAGTTGCTGGTCCACGCCGTCTGATCGGCGGGTAAAGCTTGTGCGCCGCCGGCACCCTGCCACACCGGGATGAGGACGGTAACTGGGGCCTGCTCGTCGGTGAACGGGATGCCCTCGCGGCGCAGCAGGTCGCGGATGGACTTGGCGCGGAAAGTGAAATCGTAGGTGGCGACATACTCCGTGCGCGAGTTGCGCTCGGACCGGACCCTGACGCTGTCCACCAGTTCCCCCGCATCGATGGAGGCGAACTGCTTGGCGCGGGAGTAGGCCATGACCGGCATGAGCCGCTTTAGGAGCGAGCGGAACGCGGCCTGCTGGCCGTCGGCCAGGGCTCTCTGCTTGGCCTCCACGGCGTTCTCGGCCACGGCCTCCACCGGGTAGTTGGCGACCGTGTAGACCTTGTCGGCGGCCGTTGCCGGGCCCAGGGCTGCCAGACCGAGCGCGGCCGAGGCAACGACGGCAGCCGCCACGAGGAGCCCAGGCCATCCACCCGAGAATCGCCTCCAGCGATGCATTCCGGCCATCCTGCCCAGCTTCCCCCGCATGTCGCCGCCACCCTACCGATTCCGGGTCAAGTCTGCTATGCCCGCTGCTGCCGACTGATCGGGGTCAGACCCCTGGCCTCGACCGCCGGGCTGGAACTACAACGTTGCGGCCAGGGGTCTGACCCCGACACCCCCGCTACTGCCGGTCGCATTGGGGCGAAAATTGGGAGCCCGGCTCGCCCGCATCGGACCACCATGGGGCCGACCCGGGGCCCTGGCCGGGAGTTGGATAGCAGACCACCGAATGAGCCGCCCGTCCGTCTCATACCGCGACTCAGGCGTCGACATCGACGCCGGCAACGCCTTGGTCGAGGCCATCAAGCCGCTGGCTGCCGCCACCCGCCGGCCGGGCGCGGACGCCGACCTCGGCGGCTTCGGCGGCCTGTTCGATTTGAAGCGGGCGGGCTTCAAGGACCCGATCCTGGTGGCCGCCAACGACGGTGTGGGCACCAAGCTCAGGATCGCCATCGAATCCGGGCGGCACGGCACCGTCGGCATCGACCTTGTCGCCATGTCGGTCAACGACCTGCTGGCGCAGGGCGCTGAGCCGCTGTTCTTCCTCGACTATTTCGCCTGTGGAAAACTCGACGTGGAGGTGGCCCGCGCCGTGGTGGCCGGCATCGCCGAGGGCTGCCGGCAGGCCGGCTGCGCTCTCATCGGCGGCGAGACCGCCGAGATGCCCGGCATGTACGCCGGCGCCGACTACGACCTCGCCGGCTTCGCCGTCGGCGCCGTAGAGCGCTGCGCCGTGCTGCCGCGCAGCGACATCGCCGTGGGCGACGTGCTCATCGGCCTGCCGTCCTCGGGCGTGCACTCCAACGGCTACTCCCTGGTGCGGCGCCTGGTGGCCGAGGCCGGCCTCGCCTGGGATGCGCCCGCCCCCTTCGACGCGGCCCGCTCCCTGGCCGAGGCGCTGCTGGAGCCCACCTGCATCTACGTGAAGCCGGTGCTGGCCGCGATCCGCCAGACTGGCGCCGTCAAGGCGGTGGCCCACATCACCGGCGGCGGCCTCTCGGAGAACGTGCCACGCGTGCTCCCCGACGGCCTCGCCGCCCACATCGACCTCGGCGCGTGGCAGCCACCCGCGGTGTTCGGCTGGCTGATGCAAGTCGGCGCCAGCGACGAGGGCGAGATGCTGCGCACCTTCAACTGCGGCGTCGGCATGGTCGTCGTGGCGGCGCGAGAGGCCGCCGACGAGGCGATGCGCGCGCTGCAGGCCGCCGGCGAGACCCCCATCCGCATCGGCGAATTGGAGCCCGGCCGCGGCGTCAAATCGCAGGCCAAAGGCAAAGGCGAGGCGGAGGCCGTGCGCTACTCGGGCCGGCTGACGTTTGTGTGAGGGCTCCGACCATGAGGCTTGCTGTGCCGGGATTCCCCTCCCCCTTGTGGGGAGGGGTTAGGGGTGGGGGGAATCCCGCCCTTCGATGTTCGGGAATCCCCCCCACCCTGTCCCTCCCCCACAAGGGGGGAGGACGCTGTGGCTCGGGTATTGCGAGAATCGCCGCTCTGCGCTCGCGGAGAGGGCGTCGCATGAAGAAGCGTGTCGGCATCCTCATCTCCGGCCGCGGCTCCAACATGATGGCGCTGGTTGAGGCGGCGCGGGCAGCGGAATACCCGGCCGAGATCGCCACCATCGTCTCGAGCGCGCCGGACGCACCCGGCCTGGACTGGGCGAAGGCCCAGGGCCTGCCCGCGCGCGCCATCGACCACCGGGCCTATCCCAGCCGCGAGGCGTTCGACGACGCCATCCACGTGGCCCTCGCCGACGCCGGTGTGGAGCTCGTCGCGCTGGCCGGGTTCATGCGCCTGCAGTCGGCCGGCTTCGTCGCCCGATGGGAGGGGCGCCAGCTCAACATCCACCCCTCGCTGCTCCCGTTGTTCAAGGGACTGCACCCGCACCGGCAGGCGCTCGACGCCGGCGTCAGGGTCTCGGGCTGTACGGTGCATTTCGTGACACCGGAGATGGATTCCGGTCCCATCGTGGCACAGGCGGCCGTCCCGGTGCTCGACGGCGACACACCCGATACCCTCGCCGCCCGCGTGCTGGCGGCGGAGCACAGGCTCTATCCGCACGCCCTGGCCCTGGTGGCCTCCGGGCGCGCCCGGCTCGTTGGCGGCCGGGTACGGATCGACGCCCCGCTCGACGCCTCGCCGCACGCGGACGGCTGCCTCCTTTCGCCGCAACCCTAGCGGTCGGTAAAGACCGGCCACACCCTCACCGGAAAGCACCTAGGCCGCAGGAGCTAGGGCTGGACAGAGGCGCGGGGGCAGTCTACCAGACGGCCTAACCCTTGGAATTCAAAGGGACCCACTGGGAGGATCTCGCGGACGCGGCGGAAACTTTCGCGCCGCGTTCCTTGTTTTGCGTTGGCGACCTTTGGCATCGGTGACCCCAGGCGGGTCCGCGTGCCTCTGTGGAGCACGATGAGATGACTGCCGCATCCCACATCCATGAGTTGGGTGAGGAATCCTCCGTCTGGTTTACCCTTACGCCCCTCCTCAAGGGGCCGAGCAA
>JBIOWI010000124.1:0-4831 GCA_044868325.1 Hyphomicrobiaceae bacterium | reverse complement strand
ACATGGTGTCAGACCCAGAGGGTCTGACACCTCTCGAGAAGGGAAGCGGACGATGATCTCCGACCGGCAGAAGGCCTACCGCGAAGTCTACCGCTCGCGCATCATGGGCTTCTACGACGGCTATCTCCATATCGCCATCATCTACGCGATGGGGGCCGCCGCGTTCTATATCTACCTCCAGCACATCCACGCCGTGACATGGCTGGAGTGGCTCACCGTTCCGATCACGTTCCTTTTCACCAATGCGTTCGAGTGGGCGATCCACCGCTACGTCATGCACCGCCCCGTCGACATCAAGGGCCTGCGCGCCATCTACGAACGCCACACGCTCAACCACCACCAGTTCTTCACCGACGAGGAGATGCGCTTCCGCGACCACAAGGACTGGCGCGTGACCGTGTTCCCGCCCTACGCGCTCGTGGTGTTCATCCTGATGTCGGTGCCGGCCGGCGTGATCCTCGGCCACCTGTTCTCGCCGAACGTGGGGTGGCTGTTCATGTGCACCACCACGGGTATGTACCTGATCTACGAGTTCATGCACTTCTGCTGCCACGTCGATGAGAACGCTTTCGTGCGGTACTGCCCCTTCGTCAACACCCTGCGCCGCCATCACACCGCCCACCACAACGCCCGGCTGATGATGGAGACCAACATGAATCTCACGTTCCCCATCGCCGACTGGCTGTTCGGCACCTCCGATCTCGATCGCGGACTCCTCGGCCATCTCTTCAACGGCTACGACACCCGCTTCCTCAAGAGGAGCCTGCGCAGCCAGCCCAAGCGGCCCGACGAGGCAGCCGCCGCGCCGCTGGGCAACTACTGACGAGGAAACGGGGAGAGACGGGGTCAGACCTCGCGGAAACGGGGTCAGACCCCTCGCACGAAGCGTTGAGATTCCAGACGACAATAGATGCGAGGGGTCTGACCCCGTTACGACAGGTAGAGGCGAGGGGTCTGACCCCGTCCGGCACTGACCCCCGTCCAGCACGGAACGCAGCCATGCCCAACGATGTGAAGGCGATCCTGTCGGTGCTGACGCTCGCGGCGGCCATCGCCTTCGCCTACTGGGAGGACGGCCAGGGCCGGCCCGACCTGTTCTGGCTCGGCATCGGCTTCGGCATCTTCGCCGTGGTGGCCATGTGGGTCTTCCCCGAGGCACAGGGCGGCAAGCCGCCGCTCGACAGCGAGCAGCCGCGCTAGGCGCGCTCCAGGACCGCCCGCATGGCGCCGCCCCCGCTTCCAGAGCTCGCCGTGTTCATGGCCCTCGTCCTCGTGCTCTCGCTCTACGGCCTGACGGTGAGCGGCCATTTCCCCGCCGAGCACCGCGCGCCGGCGCTGCGCACAGCCGCCGGGCGGCTCATTCTCTGGGGCACCATCGCCCTCAGCGCCGCCCTCGCCCTCGCCACGCTGGCGTTCGCGTGGGCGCGCGTGCCGCTCTATGCAGCGGTCATCGGCGGGGGCGCCATGGCGCTCGTCGCGCCGCTCCTTCTGCAGCCTCTGCCCGACAGCTTCGTCGACCGGCGGCGGGCGCTCCTCGCATTCACCGGCCTCGGCATCGCGCTGGCGCTCCTGGCCGGCAGGCTCCTCGCTTAGAGCAAAGGGAGATGAACGCCATGACGGAGGACTCGAAGTCCGCGCACGCCGAGAGGAAGCGCGAGAAGCGCACCATCTCCGAGATCCGCGACTCCAAGCGGACCGGCGAGAAGATGGTCTACATGTCGGTGCCGGACTACACGAGCGCCAAGTGGGCCGAGATGGCCGGCGTCGATGTGGCCGTGGTGGGCGACAGCCTGGCCATGATCGCCCACGGCCATCCCTCCACCATCCCCGCCACCATGGACATGATGGCGATGCACGCCCAGGCCATCCGCCGCGGGGCGCCCAGCACCTTCGTGCTCGGCTGCATGCCCTACCAGAGCTACAACACCGTGGACCGCGCGCTCGCCAACGCCACCCGCTTCATGCAGGAGGCCGGCAGCGATGCCGTCAAGCCCCAGGGCGGCAAGAGCCAGGCGCACATCCTCAAGGCCCTGGTGGACGCCGGCATCCCCACCGCTTCCCACATCGGGCTGACGCCGCACACCATCGCCATGTTCGGCGGCTTCAAGATCCAGGGCCGCACGGCTGAGGCCGCCATGAAGATCCTGGAGGATGCGCTGGCCATCGAGGACGCCGGCTGCTTCATGCTGGAGTTCGAGGCGGTCCCCGCCAAGATCGCCAGGCTGATCTCGGAGCAGCTCACCATCCCCACCATCGGCATCGGCGCCGGGGTGGGCACCGACGGCCAGATCCTGCTGTGCCACGACCTGCTCGGCGTGTTCACCGACTTCAAGCCGAAATTCACCAAGCGCTACGCCAGGCTCACCGAGGTTGCCGTGGCCGGCATCAGGCAATATGTGAAGGAGGTCAAGGAAGGGCTGTTCCCCGACGACGACCACAGCTACGCAGTGAACGAGGCCGAGTACGAGACGTTCGCCAGGATGGTGGCGCAGCGCCGCCAGATCTGAGCGGCCACGGCTCGACGCTCCTCGGCGCCTCGGCAACGGAAGGCCGCAGATTGGATTGATGAGGAGCCCGTCGCTCACAAGAAGGCCGGCAGCCGCCGACAAGCCCGAGACGCTGACCGAGCAGGCCTACAACCGGCTCGAGGAGATGATCGTGACGCTGGCGCTGGCTCCCGGCTCCATTCTGGCCGAGCAGGCGCTGGCCGCCGAGCTCGGTATCGGCCGCACCCCCACCCGCGAGGCCCTGCAGCGGCTGGCGCGCGAGGGGCTGGTGCTGGTGCTTCCCCGCAAGGCCATCATCGTCACCGAGACCGACCCGCGGCGGCAGCTGCTCGTCCTGGAGGTGCGGCGCGAGCTGGAGCGCCTGCTCGCACGCGCCGGCGCCGAGCGCGCCAGCGATGCCGAGCGCCGGCGCTTCGCTGAGATCGCCGACGGCATGGAGGCCGCCGCCGCCGCCAACGACGACATAGCCTTCATGCGCCTCGACCGCGAGCTCAACGCTCTGCTCGCCGATGCCGCCCACAACGAGTTCGCCGCCCGCGCCATGCGCTTCCTCAACGGCCACTCGCGCCGGTTCTGGTATCTGCACTACAAGGAGGCTGCCGACCTGCCGCGGTGCGCCCGCCTGCACGCCGACGAGGCGCGCGCCGTCGCCAAGGGCAACCCCACCCGTGCCATGGCAGCCTCGGACAGGTTGATGGACTACGTCGAGAGCTTCACCCGCGCCACCGTCAACGTCCGCGCGAGGACGCGCGCGCCTGCGGGGTAGGCTGGGCGCCACACCCCATAGGGCGCACGGCAAATCAGCCTCCGACAGCCGACGGACTCGCTGCAGGGCAACGAACCGGGAGTTTGTGCCACAACCGACTCACGCCTGATGCCTCCCTTCAGGTGCCAGGTCTCCGGCGCACAAAGGTCAGCACCATGTTGACCAAGAAGAGCAGAAAGCCCGCCGCCAGAACAGGGAACCCGATCCTTGTGCACCAATACCAGAGGAGACGTACGGCCGAAGCATCGGTCGCCTTCGCCGCGATCACGCTCGTCAGGACGATGCTGAGGACCCAGACGCTGGTACCTGCCAGCATCATCCAAAATTGGATGCCAGCCAGGAGGCGGGAATGGCCATATCCTTTGATCGTCGGGAACATGTAATACCAGACAGCGACACCGGAAAACCCTAGAGCCGCGTTGAGCGTGGTGAGCAATCCGAGCTGGAACCTGTCGTGAAGGGCGTTGTCGCGAAGAGCCCAGTCTGTTGCGACGCCGCTCAATCCCCCAAGCACGAGCACAGCGATGCCGCCGATCAACCATGGCAGCGGCGTGTTATAGCCAACCGGTCGGTCCCTCATGGTCGTGACCCAGAGCTTCTTGATGATTCACGAGCAAGCACGGTGAAGAGCTTGAACGGGGGCGACCAAGTCGGGGGAAGGCGACCGAGTAACGCCTGCACGTTCGGTGCGAAGGGCGTATTCACCGGATCAATTCGCATGTCAGCCTCCTCAGAACCGGACGCGCACGTAGTTGAGCCCATACCTACCCCAGATACATCCCGCCGTTCACGTGCAGCGTCTGCCCGGTGATGTAGCGCGCCTGGCCGCCCGCCAGGAAGCGCACGGCGGCGGCGATGTCGTCCGGTGTGCCGAGGCGGCCGGTCAGCGTGCGGCTGACGCTGTGGTGGTGCGGGAGTTGCCGGCCGGGATCGCGCGCGGTCTCGATCAAGCCGGGAACGACGCAGTTGACCGTGATGCCGTCGGCCGCGAGGTCGTGGGCAAGCGCCTTGGTAAGGCCGATCAGGCCGGCCTTGGCCGTCACCACGTGCGCGCGATGCCGCGTGCCGATGTGGCCCGAAACCCCGCCGATGTTGACGATCGCGCCCGCGCCGCTCCGCCTCAGGTGCGGCAGCGCCGCCTGCGACACCAGGAAGGCGCCATCCAGGATGGTGGCCAGCACGCCCCTCCAGTCGGCCAGCGAGATCGTCTCGAAGGGCTGCTCGGGCCGGCCGGCGGCGTTGTTGACGACCACGTCGATGCGGCCGAGCCGCTCGGCCGCCGCCGCGATCATGCGCGACACCGCCGCCTCGTCGGCGACATCCGCCAGCGCCGCCATCGCCTGTCCGCCGCGCGCCTCGATCTCGCGCACCACGCCGTCCAGGGCTTGCGCGTTGCGCAAGCCGTTGACGACGACGCTCGCCCCCGCGTCCGCCAGCGCCAGGGCAATGGCCCGCCCGATGTTGCGGCCCGCCCCGGTGACGACGGCCACGCGGCCGGCAAGGTCTCTAACCGTTTCCGTCATGTGTCTCCTCCTCGCAAGTGCTGCGCGGATTCCCC
>JBIOWI010000123.1:0-18664 GCA_044868325.1 Hyphomicrobiaceae bacterium | reverse complement strand
GCATGACGCGCATGCCCAAGGTGCAGCAGGTCGTCAAGGAGCTGTTCGGCAAGGAGCCGCACAAGGGCGTCAACCCCGACGAGGTGGTGGCCGTCGGCGCCGCCATCCAGGGCGGCGTGCTCAAGGGCGACGTGAAGGATGTATTGCTGCTCGACGTGACGCCGCTGTCGCTCGGCATCGAGACGCTGGGCGGCGTGTTCACGCGCCTGATCGACCGCAACACCACCATCCCGACCAAGAAGAGCCAGGTGTTCTCCACGGCCGAGGACGGCCAGGGCGCAGTCACCATCCGCGTCTCCCAGGGCGAGCGCGAGATGGCGGCCGACAACAAGCTGCTCGGGCAGTTCGACCTGGTCGGCATCCCGCCGGCGCCGCGCGGCATGCCGCAGATCGAGGTGACGTTCGACATCGATGCCAACGGCATCGTGCACGTCTCCGCCAAGGACAAAGCCACCGGCAAGGAGCAATCGATCCGAATCCAGGCGTCGGGCGGCCTCTCCGAAGCCGACATCAAGCGTATGACCGAGGAGGCCGAGCGCTACAAGGAGGACGACAAGCGCAAGCGCGAGCTGGTCGAGGTGAGGAACCAGGCCGATGCCCTGATCCACTCCACCGAGAAGTCCATCAAGGAGCTGGGCGACAAGGTCGCCGCCGCCGACAAGACCGCCATCGAGACCGCGATGGCGAGCCTCAAGTCGGCCGTCAACTCCGACGACGTGAGCGACATCAAGGCCAAGACCAGCGCCCTGGCCCAGGCGGCCCTGAAGCTCGGCGAGGCCGTCTACGGCAGCCAGCCCGGTGCCGGCAGCGGCGAGGCGGGAGCGCAGAAAACCGGTGACGACAACGTGGTCGACGCAGACTTCGAGGAAGTGAAGGACGACAAGAAGAAGTCGGCGTAAGCCTGATAAACGGGGGGTGTACAGCAATGCAGGCCCTCGGCCGACCGGTTGTGCTTGTGCTGAGCCGGGAGGGCGGGGGTTTTGTGTTTTTGCCCCCCGTGGGCGCGTCCGCGGCGGAACTCGAGAAGGCTGGAAACTCGGCTCATGGCCAAGCGTGACTACTACGAGGTGCTCGGGCTCTCGCGAGGGGCGAGCGAGCAGGACATCAAGTCGGCCTTCCGCCGTCTCGCGAAGGACTGCCACCCCGACCGCAACAGCGGCGACAAGACCGCCGAGCAGCGGTTCAAGGAGCTGAACGAGGCCTACGAGGTCCTCAAGGACCCGCAGAAGCGCGGCGCCTACGACCACATGGGGCACGCCGCCTTCGACGGCAACGGCCGCGCCCACGGCTTCGGACCCGACTTCGCCTCGTCCATGTCGGAGATCTTCGACGACCTGTTCGGCGAGTTCATGGGCGGCCGGCGCAGCCGCCATCGCTCCAGCCGCGAGCGCGGCGCCGACCTGCGCTACAACATGGAGATCGACCTCGCCGAGGCCTACGCGGGCAAGACCGCCCAGATCCGGGTGCCGACCAGCGTCGCCTGCACCACCTGCGACGGCACCGGCGCCAGGGCGGGCGCCCGCCCCGCCGCCTGCCCCACCTGCGCCGGCCTCGGCAAGGTGCGGGCGAGCCAGGGCTTCTTCACCATCGAGCGCACCTGTCCCGGCTGCCAGGGCCGCGGCGAGATCATCTCCGACCCGTGCGGCACCTGCTCCGGCTCGGGCCGCGTGCTGCAGGAGCGCACGCTGTCTGTGCCCATTCCTGCCGGCGTGGAGGACGGCAACAAGATCCGGCTCGCCGGCGAGGGCGAGGCCGGCGTGCGCGGCGGACCGCCGGGCGATCTCTACATCTTCCTGTCCATCAGGCCGCACGACTTCTTCCAGCGCGACGGCGCCGACATCTTCTGCCGTGTGCCGATCTCCATGACCACGGCGGCGCTGGGCGGCCAGGTCGACGTGCCGACCATCAGCGGAGAGATGACGCGCGTGCGCGTGCCGGAGGGCACCGAGAGCGGCAAGCAGTTCCGCCTCAAGAGCAAGGGCATGCCGGTGCTGCGCTCCAAGATCGTGGGCGACATGTACATCCAGGTCGAGGTGGAGACGCCAAAGAGCCTGACGCGCAAGCAGCGCGAGCTGCTGGAGGCGTTCGAGCGCGAGAGCAACAAGGAGACCTCGCCGCATTCCGCCGGCTTTTTCGCCAAGGTGAAGGAGTTCTTCGACGACGTCGGACGCGGGAAATAGCGCGCTTTGGAGCGCGCCCAGTCGTCGTTCCGGTAGTCGCCCGAAAGCCGCAGCGCAGCCGGAAAATGCTGCGCCGTCAGCCAATCCTCCAACATGCCAGCCCTGCGCGGTCCCATGCGGCGTTGCGGGCCGCACGGAATTCGCCGATAGGGGTGCGTCGAGTACGACCGGTCGAGTGCGCCCGCTGCAAGCCCTCGCCGTCGGAGCTGGGGGACGAGCGATGGCGCGTAGGGAGCATGGGTGGGGTGCGGCGTCCGCGGTCGGCGCCCTTCTGTGGGTGGCCGCCTGGATGGTTCCCGGCGGCATCGTCCCGGCCCAGGGGGCGGGCATCGGCTGGGAGAAGCAGGGCGCCTTCCAGGCGTGCCTGGACGGCAAGGCCAAGGCCTGGATCGGCGCCCAGGTCGAGCTGGTCGTCAACGAGGACCCGGAGATGGGCGCCATCGACGACAACGCCGTCGCGCACTGGGCCACGCAGGCGATCAAGGAGTGCGGGGAAAAGACGGCGGCGGACGCGGCGTCCGAGCTGCAGTTCATGACGTACATGGCGCACTGGCGCGAGCACATCTACACGGGCGCCAACGAGCTCCGCCGCCGGGCGCGGCCGGACTGAGGCGCTGTCCCGCGGTTGCTGGCGCCTTAGGTCAATCTATCCCGATAACGGGGCCATGGATGGCTTACACTCCGCGGAGGAAGCGTGCCATTTTCTGCCGCTCTCAGCGATCCCTTGCCCGGTGCAGGGTCAACTAACCCTCGGGCCTCGCGGGGCTCCAACGTTATCACCGACAACAGCCGCGGCGCTCCGGAATCCGTATTGCGTCCAAGATGATCCGCTTACACCCACGCAATATCCAGCCTTCCTGAGCCACTACATACCCTAGCGATATGGCGGCAGGTCTGACCTTGCCTCCCTTAAGAGGCAGCAATACAACTGCGCATCCGTGGCTCCCGAAGAACCACCACTTCCAATAGTCCTGCGCCACTCCAACATCAGCGCGAGATGCCAATGGGCACGTCAGACGCTCTAAGCAAGATGCTTGACTTGGTGTCTCCGGCTCTCCTCGAAGACGACGGCTATCGTCAGATTGTCGATCCGCAGGACTGTGTACTCGTCGCTCACATCCACATCCTACCGTCAACAGTGGCCCTTATCGGCCAGTTTATCAAGCTCGGGTTCTCACCAAAATCCATAGTTCTCGTTCCGAAGAGCTATTCGACAATACAGGTGGCTCTAGCTCGTATCCAAGCCATGGGATGTCAGGTCGTTCCTACAACGGACGTCCACATCATCGGTCACTACGATACCACCGTCCAGGCACCGCTGAGGCGAGCATGTATCGAAGCGCACACCATCTCGGATGTTAAGCAGGCGCGGCGATGCATTCTGATCGACGATGGAGGGCTACTAACAGATGCGTGGTGGGCCCAATTCGGTCCTGCACGCAGACCAACGGTCGTATCCGTCCAGCAAACCGCTTCCGGTCTCTACTTCGATCGCCTCTCCTCATCCGTGCGGAGAGTCAATGTTGGCCAGTCGGCCGCAAAGCGCTTCTTTGAATCTAAAATAATTGTCGCCGGGGTATTGAGGGAAATAGCCGCCCTCGACCTTTTGTCCGATCATAAACGGGTCGCAATTGTCGGTCTCGGCGCACTTGGTCGCCAGCTCGCAATTGCCTTCTGTAGATCCGGAAGCGAGGTCTTCACGTATGACATCGATCCGGGCAAGAACATAGAGGGTTGTACATCTGCAACCGACTGGCTAGATTGCTTCGAACGTGCCGATTTGATTTTTGGGTGCACCGGACAGAACTTCATGCACGGAGCATGCGGCTATTTACAAACTAGAAGCCCTAAAGATCTGTTGAGCTTATCATCACGCGACGTTGAGTTCCGCGAGTTGCTCCTATCAGGTAAAATTGATGCCCCGATAACACCTTTCGAGCGATTGACTACCGAACTCCCTCGCGCACAAAAATTCGTCGTCCACAACGGTGGCTTTCCGATCAATTTTGATCGCCGCAATGAATGGGAGACCGAACAGGAGATCAGTCTCACCAGAGGCTTGGTCCTACTTGGCGTTCTTCAGGCGCTCTGCTTGAAAGAGGAGGCACAAAGTCGTCCATTCGAGATACTCGCGCCAGCGGCGCAGCGACACCTAGTGCAACTGTGGCTCTCACAGAACATAACAACCTGCTTGGCCTATGATGTATGCACGGAGGATTTTGACGATACCCATTGGTGGTATGAAAATTCCGGAGGTCGGTCACACAGACTTGAAAATTGAAGACATTCATTCCGCCGCAATAATTATCTGCATGCTCGCTTTCGTTCGAAACTCGGAGAAGTAACGGGCGATCAGAATTTTCTTCTTCTCTTCGTTAATTAACTGCGTGCATTCGTCATCCGACAAGCGCTTCCCTATAACCTGACTATTGCCGGAGGCCCCGCCTGGGGTAAACGATCCCGTAAAGGATGTTGGAGCCCCTCTGAAGCCAGGCTTCTGAGACAGGAATTGAAAGAGGCCCACGCCCTGGTGCTCTCCGGAGGACCCACCCGTTGTGCTTTCATAACAATAGTCGAGATAGGGCCAATTGAATTTCCAGAGCGTCACTTTGAACGAGTGATTAATGTTTCCACTATCATCATGATTTGTACCCTGTAAGGCAAATACTTCTTTGTCCGGTTGGATGTTGATAATGGAGATCCCCTCTCTGCCCGTTGGATCCCTTAGCCACTCTATCCAAGTCCCCTCGATATAACGTCGCCCCAGGACGAATTTTCGAAAAAACCTCTTTTCCAGTACAATTGGAACGATAACATATGAAATGAACAACCATAGCATCAGCGGAACCAGAGCATAGGTCAAGAGGAATACCGTTGCAACGAATTGGTCTACTGATTTTGGAATTTGATCTTGAAAATATCTTGCGGCACCAAATGTTAGGGTCAATCCGGAAACCACCGTTGCTGCTTTTATCTTATCAAACCTCTTGTAGGGGTCGGACATGGGAAGCTGAAACTCCCGTTTGCAAATGAAGTTTTCCCGCCACGAGTAGGGCCGGCCACAACGACCGGAGTGCCTGCACTTCCTATAAGCTTAAGTGTAGGCGTTCACGATGCGGCGAGCAAGACGCTCTGATGTCCCAAGTCAAGCACTCCGCTCACGTGCTGTCGACGGCGGACCTTGCGATGCGGCATGTGGTGTTGGGATGGACCGTGCAGTGGCTGAGGCGAGGCCCGAAGACATCGGAGACCCCTGCGGGTCTGACCCCAGGGTAACCCGTCACGTCTGCGTCATCCACGTCCGTCTCGACAAACTTCAATGCCTGCGCCGGCGGAATCTTTGCCCGGCGCAAAACCGGAAGGTTGTGCCATGGGGTCAGACCCGCAGGGTCTGACCCCATCGCAACGGACATCCGCCTGCTGCCGGCCTCCGTCATCGAGCACACGACCTGGCAGAGATCGCCGCATTCGGGCTTGACGCGGCCGGCCGCCGCGCCGAAACCTCTGCGCAAAGCTCACTCGGAAAGGCCCCGCCGTTGGCGATCCCGACCGCACTAGACCGGCTGATCGTGGCGCTCGACTTCCCCGACGTCGAGCAGGCTGCGGCCCTCGTCGGGCGGCTCGGGGCCGGCGTGACGTTCTACAAGGTCGGGCTGGAGCTGGCGATGGTAGGCGGGCTCGACCTCGCGCGTCGCCTGAGCGGCGCCGGCAAGCGCGTGTTCCTCGACATGAAGTTGCTGGACATCGGCAACACCGTGGAGCGGGCCGCGCGCGCCGCCGCCGCCACCGGCGCCACGTTCCTCACCGTGCATGCCCACGACGCCAAGACCCTGCGCGCCGCCGTCGCCGGTGCCGCCGGAACGGGCCTGCGCATCCTGGGCGTGACGGTGCTGACCAACCTCGACGGCGACGATCTTAAGGAGCAGGGCATTGCCGAGGCGCCCGCCGAGCTGGTGGTGCGCCGCGCCAGGCTGGCGCGCGCCGCCGGCTGCCACGGCATCGTGGCCTCGGGCCGGGAGGCGGCGCCGGTGCGCGGCGCGCTGGGGCCTGGCGCCGTCATCGTCACGCCAGGCATCCGCGCGCCGGGCGGACCGGCCGGCGACCAGGCCAGGGTGGCCACGCCGCAGGCGGCCATCGCCGCGGGCGCCGACTACCTGGTGGTGGGGAGGCCCATAACGCAGGCGGCCGACCCGGTGCGGGCTGCCGCAGATTTCGTGCAGGCGATCGAGGAGGCGCTGACGGCGCGGCCGGTGTCGGACCCTCCGGGTCCGACACCGTAGCTCCAAAGCTCCAACGCCGGGCCGATGGATAGTGTCAGACCCGGAGGGGTCCGACACCTTCTCAGATATCGAAATCGCCGCCGCCGTCGTCCCAGCCGCTGTCGCCGGCGTCGTCCCTGGCGTCCTGATAGCCGTCCTGGTAGGCGTCATCCTTGGCGGTGGCGGCGTCCTGCGCCTGGGCCGTCTCCTTGGAGGCGGCGCCGGAGGCCTGCTGGCCGCTGGCGGTGCCGGCGTGCGCGCTATGCCCGCCGAGCATGTTGCCGATGGCGCCCGCCACCAGCATGCCGCCCGCCACGCCGGCCGCGGTGGCCATGGCCGACCTCAGGAACCCGCCGCCGCCCGGCTGTGCGGCCTGGGCGAACGGCCCGCCCGGCTGCTGCCCGGGCCCCTGCTGTCCGGATCCCGGCGGCGGAGTCCAGCTCTGCCTGCTGTCGTAGACCGAAGGCGTCGCGCGCGATCCGATGGCGGGCACGCTGGCGGTGTCCCCGCGCGCGGGCTCCGCCGCCGGCCGGCTGCCGAACAGGCCGCCGAGGAAGCTCCCCGACCCGACCGGCTGCTGCGGTTTCGCGACCCTCTGCAGCTCGCGCACCTCGTCCTCCAGCTCCCGGATGCGGGCCTCGGCCTGCTGCAGGGCGTGCTCTTGCACCAGTACCGACTGCACCAGCATGTACGGCGCGTCGCGCAGGCCCGCCACCTGTTGGCCGATCAGCGTCTCGGCCTCTGCGTCCTTGTCGGTCAGAGAATAGCCGCGCATGCGATCGAACAGGCCGGTGAGGAGCTGGCGTTCCTCGGGGGTCATGTGGGTCTCCCTTCGAGACTTGCGATTCGGACCCTCTATATCGTGTGGGCGTGGCGGTGTTGCAACGCGTGCAACGACGGCCGGGTTCACCCTTACCGCCATTTAAGCTGGGTCGAACGAAGCGCAGGCCCGACGAGTCGATCCTGCCACTCTTGGGCCTCCCGGGGCCTCCTAGGGCCTCGCTCCCGCTCGACCCAACCGCGGGGTGGCTCAGAACAGCGCGCCGCGCGCCGCCACGGGCCACACGCACTCGACCCGCGCCCCCTCGGTGCCGAGGCCGCGCGCGCCCCCACGCACACATACGTACCAGTCGTGCAGGTTAACGGTCGGGTCGCAGTGGCCGGGAACGAGCAACACCTTGTCGCCGCGCGCGAGCCTCGCTGCGCTGCCGGAGAGGTCGAGCACGCCGTGCTCGTCGGAGGGGCGCTGGTATTGGGCGCCCGGCAGCTGCCACGGCACGGGCATGCCGCTGTCCACGCTGAGCGCCTTGTGCCCGGCGTCCACCACGGCCCGCACCTCGGCCCGCTCTGGCACCGGCACGCTCATGACCGTCGCATAGACGAACAGCGCCTGCTCGTAGTCGGCGAAGGCGGAGCCGTCGGCGCGCCTGTTGCGGGCGTAGTCGGCATCCATGAACACGTAGGAGCCACACTGCAGCTCGTTGTAGACTCCGCTCGCCGCCTCGAACTCGCAGGTGCCGGTGCCTGCACCCGTAACGGTGCGCGCATCGAGCCCGGCGGCCGCCAGCGCGCGCCGCGTCTCCTCCACCAGCTCCACGGCCCGCAAGATGAGCTGGCGCCGCTCGCCGGCCTCGCGCACGTGCTGGGCCGAGCCGTGATAGGCTTGCAGGCCCGTGAAGCGCAGATGGCGTGAACGCGCCGCCAGCTGGGCGATGCGCGCCGCCGGCTCCCCGGGCTGCACGCCGCACCGCCTTGCGCCCACATCGACCTCCACCAGCACGTCGAGCGCCGTGCCGGCCCGTGCGGCTGCCGCCTCCAGCTCCGCCACGTTGGCAGGATCGTCGACGCATATGCCGACCTTGGCGCGCCGCGCCAGCGCCGCCAGCCGGTCGAGCTTGGCGGCGCCGGCGACCTCGTTGGACACCAGCACGTCGCCGATGCCGCCCTCCACCATCGCCTCGGCCTCCGACACCTTCTGGCAGCACACGCCCACGGCCCCCAGCGCCACCTGCCTCGCCGCGATGACAGGCGACTTGTGGGTCTTGGCATGCGGCCTGAGCCGCACGCCCGCTCCGGCGGCGAGGTCCGCCATGCGCTTGAGGTTGCGCTCGAAGGCGTCGAGGTCGATGACGAGCGCCGGCGTGTCCACCTGAGCGAGGGGCATGCCGGGGGAGGCGGGCGGCTTTTGGGTCATGGTGAGATGGTGAGTGGTGAGGTGGTGAGTTTGGCGCAGAGCGTGCGGCGCTGGCGGGGGCTAAACGTCGGGTCGAAGGCGTGTAGGCGATGGCAACCGTGAGATGGCGATTTCACCGCCGAGTCGGGGGGGTTGACCTCCGCGGGCGATGACCGATCCGCGTCGGCCGTGTCGGAGCGAGTGCGAATGGCAAACCGCGAGGACTGAGAACATAAGCCTCAGACGTGAGGCTCGGACCGGGAGGCTTGCTCCGCCCCACCTCACCATCTCACCACTCACCACCTCACCCCTCGGGCACGAACTTCATCGCCACCCCGTTGATGCAGTAGCGCAGGCCGGTGGGCGGCGGGCCGTCCGCGAACACATGGCCCAGGTGGCTGCCGCAGCGGCTGCAGTGCACCTCGGTGCGGACCATGCCCCAGCTCGTGTCCTCCTCCGTCTCCACCGCGCCGGCCACCGGCTCGGTGAAGCTCGGCCAGCCGGTGCCGCTCTCGAACTTCTCCTTGGCGACGAACAGCGGCTGGTCGCAGCCCGCGCACAGGAAGGTGCCGGGTCGCTTCTCGGCGTTGAGCGCGCAGCTGCCCGGCGCCTCGGTGCCGTGCCCGCGCATGATGGCGTACTGCTCTGGCGTGAGCAGGGCACGCCACTCGGCCTCGGTGCGGGTGACGGGGTATTGCTTGGCGGCCATGGGGCGCCTCCGTGGATGTCGTCCTTGCCGCGGATTATGGGCGCCGTTGCCGGCCGTGACAAATGCGGCAGAGCTGGCCCCTTGTGCCGTCGTCGGGCACAGCAGGCCGGGCCCGGCGACCGAGCGGAGTTTTTCCTGGCTTGGCCAACGCGTCGGCTGGCCTTGCCTCGCGTCTGCTTCGATGCTCTCCGGGCAGACGACCGCCCATTGCACGGGGAGTAATGACCCATTTGAGACATTGGCTGCCGGTGCGGAGGCGCATCCTCGCGTCGCAAGATATGACGCGGTGCGTTGCAGGCCTTTACTGTCGCTCGACGCATGCCAGCAGCCGGAGGGACCTGTGCGAGGTGCATTTTGAACCGGCTCCCGCAAACGGACGACAGAGGGTATAGTTGAACGAACCCGCCGGGAGGAGACTGCCGGGCCGCGCCTCGGCGCGCTTGGCAGGGAGGTCATGGGCGCGATACCCAACGCTGACGAGGGTTCCTGGAACCCGCTCGACCTGCTGCATCGCGCCGGCGCAGCAGATGCGCAATCGGCGTGGGATTTACTCGATGCCGCTTTGACCAAGGCCGGCTTCGCGCAGAGCTTCTACGCCTTCGGCGTGCCGATGACGTCGAAGCAGCCGCTGCTCGACAAGATCAATCGCGGCATCTTCGGGAGAGGACGCTTCGTTGAACAAGTGTTCCCGGAGCTCGTCAGGCGGCCGGACCTGCTGGCCACCGAGCCGGTGGCACCGCATTGCAAGCGGTCGCTGCTGCCCTTTGTGTGGTCGTGCGGGGACCTGAAGGCGAGAGACGAAAGCGGCATGAGCCTCGCCTACGAAATGGGCGTCAGCTCGTTCACGGTGTTTCCGTTGCGCAATGGCGGCGCGACACACTACGGCAATTTCACCGTCTTCTGCGGCGACGCCCGCTACAAATCCTGGCTCCGGCATGCGCAACGGTTCGGCCCGCTGCTGCAACTCACTGCGCAGTATTTCCACGACACCCTAGCTGGCGTGGATGGCGGGTCCCTCGATGCATCCCGCCTCGCGCTGTCGCCGCGTCAGCGCGAGTGCCTGTTGTGGGCGAGCCGCGGTCTTGCCACCAAGCGGATTGCCGAGCGGCTCGTTCTGTCGGAGCCGGTGGTGAACGAGTATCTGCGCGCCGCCAAGCGCAAGCTCGGATGCGCGACCAGGGCACATGCCGTCGCGCGCGCCATCAGGCTCGATCTGATCAGGCCGTAGGCTGTATTCGCGAGCGGCAGGCCGGCCGGGCAATCGATCGCGACCCCTCATTTTTGAGGGATTGGGACGCGGGACCTTCCGAGCCAGAATGCTGACATCGGCTCCACCCCCGGTCGGCCGCGCATCGCTAAGGCGTAGTGCCTGCGCGCGCAGCCGCGACAACGGACAGCCAAGGAGAGCCCGAGGAGATTGCGATGCTGAAAGGTACCCTCATCGCCGCCGCTGGTGCATTTGTCGCTGCCGTCTTGGCGGCCAGCCTAACCGGCCCACCCGCAATCGCCGAAGCCCCGAAGTGCAAGAACAAAGCGAACAAATACGTGGCGTGCACCGATAAGCTCAAGGAGTCCCCTCGCCGGTCATCCGCCGGTCGCGATTTCCTTACTTGGCAAAGAGGCGACCCGCCCGCCCAAAAGAAGCCCGCGGTTGGCCACCGACGATCAAAGTGACTCTCGTCCCGACTGTCGCGCCATTCCAGCTGAGACCCGAAGAGGCCGATTGATCAGAACGCCGAGCGACCCGGACTTCGTATCGCCGGCCTGAACGAGCGCTTGTGCGCGCCGCAGCGATGGAACATCGGTCAGAGGAATGCTCCAGCGAGCTCGTGATGTTGCCGGGAAGCTGAATTGGTCAGCCGGCACTCTCGCCGCCGGCGTTTCCGAACGAAATTGTGCGGAGGTCAAAGATGCGCAGGGAGATTTGCCGTTCCCTGAAATGGCTGGCAGCAGGTGTCCTCGGTCTTGCGGTTTTGTCTGGGCCTTTGGCCGCCGACCATCACGAGGTGATGAAGCTGCGCGTGCCGGTGCAGCTGAAGAAGATGTTGGCGGAAAAGGTGAAGGTGATGTGCCAGATAACAAGCGGAGCCGGTCCCGGGAACGTCCTGGCAAGCAAGCACTCCGAATACCTCGATATTATCAACGGCGACTTCGATCAGGTCGTTGAAATGGTCATGTCCCCCTCGCTCCCCGAGTGGACCTTCGCCAACGCAAAGTCTTATGAGTGCCAGTTTCAACTGAAAGCGAAGGACGCTGTCGGGGCACCTTCTCAGGGCAAGCCCCCCAGCAAAGACCTCTATCGGCTCGCAAGGCCGGATGCGTTCTTTCGGCAGAACTTTTGGGAGCAGGTCGGGGGCAAGCTCGGGCCAGACGCTTTCACCGGGGCGAAGGACCTGAAGGCCCTGCCGCCGAAAAAGGAATAGCGCGATCGCTGCTCTCTGCCTGCCAGCGCGTGGGTGTCATCATGATCACCAGTTGCCCCACAGGCCAAGCGATACGGCGGGCCGCGGCGCGCGTTGCTCGCGTGCTCCTTTGCTCGGCACTCATCTGTGCCGCGGCGACCACCCTTCCTCTGGTCGGGGCTGCACAGGACCCGATGTCGGTGGACACGCCTACCCTCGGCATGACCGGTTGGAAGACCGAGCCAGTAGTGGTGGACACGCCTGCCCTCGGCATGACCGGCTGGCAGACCGATCCGGTGGTGGTGAACACGCCTGCCCTCGGCATGACCGGCTGGAAGACCGAGCCGGTGGTGATGGACGCACCCGCCCTCGGCATGACGGGCTGGCGCACCGACCCGGTCACGGTCAGCACTGCGGTGCTTGGCATGACCGGCTGGCGCACTGTGGACGTGCTCAGCGGCACCCTCGATCTGCGCGATCCAAACGGCACCGCGTGCCCGCGCCAGGCCGAGGCTGCGCTCAGCATCAGGACCAGCGCGGCCGGCCCGGTTGCCTACAGCCTCAATTGCACCGGCGACCGCAAATGGTCGCGGATTGCGACCGCGCACCAGACGGCGCCGGACACCTTCATTGCCGTCGACGTGCTGCCGTTCGAGATCGAGCACAACGAGCAGGTCAACTGCGCGCTGAAGAGTCCGCTAGAACCGACACCCCAGGTCATTGCGCTACGCGGCCGCCACTACGATTGCATCAAGGGTGCCGGTCTCGTCGCTGACCCGAAGTCGCTGTCGGAACCGCCGCGCCTCGTCGCCGATCCGCCGAGGCCGACCTGCGTCGGCGGCCGCCTCATAGCGACGAGCACCAGGCCGGTTCGCTACGCCTGCCGCTGCCCGTCGGGGCAGACTGCCGAGGCGACCGGCCCCCATAGCTTTCGCTGCGCGGGCAGAGCCACGGTCGGCATCTCCTGCGCCGGCGGGGGTGTCAGAACCGGCCAGTGCGTGTGCCCCTCAAATATGAAGCGCGTTCAGACGGGAGCGAACGCGTGGCGTTGCACCGGACAACCGCCGACGCAGATCTCCTGCTCCGGAGGCACGGTCAGCGGCGGACAGTGCAACTGCTCGTCGAACATGCAGCGCGTACAAGCTGGACCGAATGCCTGGCGCTGCGTGCGCAGGGTGCAGTCAGTCCACCCCAAGATCACCCCGCAGCAGTCTCGGCCGCCCAATAGACGCCGGAGGTGAGCGCCTGGAAAGCGAACAGCTGCTCATGGCACACTCACTCCCCTCCGCGTCCGTCAGATTCCGGGCCATAGCGGTCTTTGCTGGCACGCTTGTGTTCGTCCGACGACGAGAATCCGCGTTGGGGTCGAGCGACCCGCCGGGTCAGACCCCACTCCAGGGCCCCACTCCAGGGCCGTCCATGATGAGCGCGGATGCGGGCGGTACCCAAGTTCGCGTCGCCGCGCGAGAATCCGCCTAGGGTCGAGCGACCCGCCGGGTCAGCGCTTCTCCTGTGCGGCAGGAGAGGCCGCCGTCTCGACCACCTCGGCCGGCTTCGCCGCCTCTTGCCGCTCGAGGCTCGCGTCGATGGCCGGGCGGCGCTCGTCGGCGGCCTTGTCGCGCTGCTGGCCACCGGTGCTCCTGCTGGGAGCCGTGCTCTTGGCCTTGGAGCGCGCCCGCCGCGGCGCCTTGGCCGGCTCGTCGTCCCCGAACATGAAGAAGGTTGGTGCGCTGACCTTCGGCATGGGCGGCAGCAGCTTCGGCAGACCGCTGACCGCACCGCCGCCGATCGCCGGGCCGCCGGTGGTGAAGGTCTGGTAGGTGACCGTCACCTTCGCGCCCACCTTGACCCGCGGATAAAGGTCGAGCACGTCCTGGTTGAAGAGGCGGATGCAGCCCTTGGAGGCCGCCGTGCCGATGGTCCAGGGGGCGTCGGTGCCGTGGATGCGGTACATGCTGCTGCCGAGATAGAGCCCGCGCACGCCCAGCGGGTTCATGGGGTGCCCGCCCGGCACCCAGCGCGGCAGGCGCGGGTTCTCGGCCAGCATGGTGGGCGTGGGCGTCCAGGACGGGTTCTCGCGCTTCTGGCTCACCGAGGTGACGCCCTGCCAGCGGCTCTGCTCGCGCGGGACGGCGATGGGGTAGCTGATCGCCCGTCCGGGCTGCTCGATGTAATAGAGCTTGCGGTCGCCGAAGCTGACGATGATCTGGCCCGGGCCGTACTGCGGGTTGAAGGCCACCACCTGGCGCCCGCTGCCGCCGACCGTCTCGTCGCCGTCCCAGTCCCAGAACAGCTGCGCGGAGGCCGGACGGCCCTGCGCCAACACGAATGCCACCAGGCTCACCGCCGCAACGGCCGCCAGCCGCAGCCTGCCTTGCATGATCATCTCGCTCAGTCCCTCTTTAGTCGCTCGGGTTGCTTACGCATCGAAGCGCCAGCCGACAAGCCGGTGAGCGCATGCCGGGCTGAACGTTTGCCCGACACAATGGCCCGATCAGGGGCCGCCCGCCAGTCGTCGCCGCACGCGCAAAAAACGCCGGTCCCGCACGTGCAGCACAATCTGCCCGTGCAGCGTAAACAGCCGGTTTAGGAACGCAGGACTAATGCAGGCCCCTGGCCTTCCGGCGCAAACATGGCTCGAAGCTGCCTTGAAATTGGCGGGAGTGTGGCGAAATCGCGCCCAAGGCGCAACCCACGCGCGCAGCTGGGAGCCCCTGAGAAGATGGGAATGTCTGCCGATGTGCGATTTGAGCCACATCGGTTTTGCCCTATGACAGACGATGCTGCCTGTCCTCCCCTGAGCCGCGAGACCGATCCCACGATGGCCGGACGTTGCAGGATGCCGAAAGCCGAAGGTCGCCGGCCGTGGAAGGCGCCGCTGCGGGCCATCGTGCTCCTGGCCGCCCCCCTGGTCGCCATGGCCGCCGGCTTGGCGCCCGCCGCCAGCCAGGCACCGGTGGCGCCGGGCAACCCGGAGCCGGCCGTCGCCCTGCCTTGGCTGCGGCCGGCGCGGACAGCCGCCGTCGCCACGTCCTACATGGTCGCCGCCGCCAACCCGCTGGCCGTGGAGGCTGGCCTGGACCTCCTGCGCGCCGGCGGCAGCGCGGCCGACGCCGCCATCGGCGTGCAGCTCGTGCTGAACCTGGTGGAGCCGCAATCGTCCGGCATCGGCGGCGGCGCCTTCGCCCTGCACTGGCAGGCGGCCACGGGGAAGCTCAAGACCTACGACGGACGCGAGACCGCTCCGGCCGCGGCCAGGCCCGACCGGTTCCTGGAGGACGGCCGGCCCCTGCCGTTCGACGATGCCGTCTTCGGCGGCCTCAGCGTCGGCGTGCCGGGCACGGTGCGCCTGCTCGAGGCGCTGCACAAGGAGCACGGCAAGCTGCCCTGGGCGCGGCTGTTCGCCCCGGCGATCCGGCTGGCCGAGGACGGCTTCCACGTCTCGCCGCGCCTCAGCCTGCTGCTGCGCTGGTACGGCGCGCAGAGCTTCAGCCCGCAGGCGCGGGCCTACTTCTTCGACCACGGCGGCAGCGCGCGCGCCGAGGGCAGCGTGCTCCGGAACCCGGAGCTCGCCGCCACCCTGCGCGCGGTCGCCGAGAAGGGCGCCAGCGCCTTCTACGAGGGCGCCATCGCCGAGGCCATCGTTGAGGCCGTGCGCCGCGCCCCCACCCGTCCCGGCGACCTGACGCTGGACGACCTCGCCGGCTACCGCATCGAGGAGCGCCAGCCGGTCTGCTTCGCCTACCGCCGCAACCGCATCTGCGGCATGGGCCCTCCCTCGTCGGGCGGGGTGGCCGTGGGGCAGATCCTGAAGATGGTGGAGGGCTTCGACCTGGGACGCGGCCCGGCCGACGCGCTCAACCCGCGCGCCCTGCATCTCATCGCCGAGGCCGAGAAGCTCGCGTTCGCCGACCGCGACCGCTACGTTGGCGACCCGGACTTCGTGGACATACCGGCCGGCCTCCTCGATGCGGCCTACCTGGGCGCGCGGCGCCGGCTCATCGATCGGCTGACGGCGATGCAGAAGCCGAGCCCAGGCACGCCGCCGCACATCGGCAAGCTCACCCCCGGCGTCGACGAGACGGTGGAGCAGGACGGCACGACGCATTTCTCCATCGTCGACGGCGACGGCAACATCGTCTCCATGACGAGCACCATCGAGGCGGCGTTCGGCTCGCGCCTGTGGGCCGCGGGCTTCCTGCTCAACAACGAGCTGACCGACTTTTCGCTCCGCCCCTTCGACCGCACCGGCCGGCCGCTCGCCAACGCCATAGGGCCGGGCAAGCGCCCGCGCAGCTCCATGGCGCCCACTGTCGTCTTCGACGACCAAGGGCAGCCCTGGGCGGCGCTCGGCTCGCCCGGCGGCTCGCGTATCATCCTCTACGTGGTGAAGGCGCTGGTGGCGCTGATCGACTGGAAGCTCGATGCGCAGGAGGCGGCGGCGCTCATGAACTTCGGCAGCCGGGGCGGCCCGTTCGAGATCGAGATCGGCCACGGCAACTCGCTCTGGCACGCGCTCAGGATGCGCCCTTACGGCCATCGCATCAGCGCCGACTTCCTGGAGTCCGGCACGCACGTGATCGTGCGGCGACCCGACAAGCGCCTGGAAGGCGGCGCCGACCCGCGCCGCGAAGGCGTCGCCCGCGGCGAGTGACGGCAGCTCGCATGGACCAGCTCTCCATCACCGTGGTCGGCGCCGGCATCGTCGGGCTATGGCAGGCCCTCGTCCTGGCGCGGCGGGGCCATCGCGTGCGCCTTATCGAGCGGTCCGCCGAGCCGTTCGCCGAAGCCGCCAGCGCCTTTGCCGGCGCCATGCTGGCCCCTTACTGCGAGGCGGAGGCCGCGGAGCCGGTGGTGCGGGAGCTGGGCCTCGCCTCGCTGGCGATGTGGAAGGAGACCTACCCGGGCGTGGTCCCCAACGGCACGCTGGTGGTGGCCGGCACGCGCGACCGCGCGGAGCTCCAGCGGTTCGCGCGCATGACGGAGGGCTTCGTCAGGCTCGATGCGGCGGGCATCGACGCGCTGGAGCCGGACCTGCAGGGGCGGTTCGCGGCCGGGCTCTCGTACCCGGCCGAGGCGCATGTGGAGCCACGCGAGGCCATGCGGTTCCTGCTCGAGGCGGCGCGCACGGCCGGCGCGCACATCGCCACCGGCGCCGCATGGCCCGGCAGCAGTCCGGATGCTTCGGAAACGGAGACAATCATCGACTGTCGCGGCCTGGAAGCGCGCAGCGATCTTGCCGCCCTGCGCGGCGTGCGCGGCGAGCGGCTGATCGTGCGCTCGCGCGAGGTCGCCCTGCAGCGGCCGGTGCGGCTCCTGCATCCGCGCCATCCGCTCTACGTCGTGCCCTGGGGCGACGGCCGCTTCATGGTCGGCGCGACGGTGATCGAGAGCGACGATGCGGGGCCGATCACCGTGCGCTCAGCCCTGGAGCTCTTGGGCGCCGCCTACGCGCTCCATCCCGCCTTCGCCGAGGCCGAGATCCTCGACGCCGGCGCCGGCGTGCGCCCGGCCTTTCCCGACAACGTGCCGAAGATCGTGGTGCGCGGCCGCGCGCTGCATGTGAACGGCCTCTACCGCCACGGCTTCCTGCTGGCGCCCGCCCTCGCGCAGCAGGTGGCGCAGCATCTCGAAGGCGGCGCCACCGACGCGCGCGTATTCATACGTCAGACAACGTAGGGCCGATATTGCCTGCGATGGGCGTCGCACGGCGCGCGCCTGTGGACGTCGGCTCCCACACCGCCTGCGCCCGCTTTGTTCAGCCCGCGAACGGTGGCATGCATCGACACATCGATCCTAGGCCAGGGAGTGCCCCATGCAGCATCGGCACGCGGACTTTTTCGACAGGGCGGGGCCGTTCACGCTCCGCCAGATCGCGGAGCATGTGGGAGCGACGCTGCTCGACGACAGCGCCGGCGCGCGCGCAATCGAGGACGTGCGCCCACTCAGGACCGCCGGCCCCAGCCACCTCTCGTTCTTCGACAACCGGCGCTACGCCGAACAGCTGACGACGACCGATGCCGGCGCCTGCATCGTCGCTAAGGCCGATGCGCGCCGCGTGCCGGCCAGGGCCGCCGTGCTCACCGCGCCCGCGCCCTACACAGCCTTCGCCATGGCGCTGCAGCTGTTCTACACCGACGCGCTGCGCAGCAAGGCCGCCGCCGAGGCGGCCGGCGCCAACAGCGCGCTGGTGCATCCGAGCGCGCGCCTCGACGAGGGCGTGACCGTCGAGCCCGGCGCGGTGGTGGGCCGCGAGGCCGTGATCGGCCGCGGCACCACCGTCGCCGCCGGCGCCGTCGTCGGCTACCGCGTGGCGCTGGGCCGCGACTGCTACGTCGGCGCCTGCGCCAGCCTGACCCACGCCGTCGTCGGCGACCGGGTCATCGTCCATGCCGGCGCCCGCATCGGCCAGGACGGCTTCGGCTTCGCCATGGGCGGCGCCAAGGGCTGCCTGAAGGTGCCGCAGATCGGCTGCGTCGTGATCGGCAACGACGTGGAGATCGGCGCCAACACCACCATCGATCGCGGCACGCTTGCGGACACGGTGATCGGCGAGGGCACCAAGATCGACAACCTGGTGCAGATCGCGCACAACGTCGTGATCGGCCGGCATTGCATCATCGTGGCCCAGAGCGGCATCGCCGGCTCGGCGGAGCTGGGCGACTTCGTGGTGATGGGCGCCAAGTCCGGCGTGCTCGGCCACATCAAGGTGGGCCGCGGCGCCCAGATCGCCGGCATGGCCCACGTCAAGGACGATGTCCCGCCCGGCGCCAGGATGGGCGGCACGCCGGCCCGCCCCTTCAAGGAATGGGCCCGCGAGGTGGCGGCCCTCCACCTCCTGGGCAAGCGCGCAGCCAGGTGTCAGCCAGGTGTCAGACCCTCTGGGTCTGACACCATAACGCAAGCGCGTTGAAAGCAGCCAGACCAACGACGGCGTTGGA
>JBIOWI010000122.1:0-2980 GCA_044868325.1 Hyphomicrobiaceae bacterium | reverse complement strand
ACCGCCTCCAGCAGCGCCCGGACGCCGAGGTCGGCGTCCTCCACCGTGATCGATTCCGCCGGGTTGTGGCTGATGCCGTCCTTGCAGCGCAGGAAGATCATGCCCGAAGGGCAGTGCCTCGCCATGATCATGGCGTCGTGACCTGCACCCGATGGCAGACGCAGCGGCTCTTGCCCGCAGGCGGCGATGGCCTCGCTCACCGCATCGATGACGAGCGTGTCCAGGGCCGTCGCAGCATTCCGCTGATAGGTGTCGATCTCCACCTCCACGCCGCGCCGCCTGGCAATCACCTCCAGGGCCGGCACCAGCGCTTCGTGAGCGCGGTCGCGCACGGCATCGGAGGGGCAGCGCATGTCGATGGTGAACGTGACCCGGCCGGGGATCACGTTCTGCGCCCCCGGCAGCGCCGCGATGGAGCCTACGGTAGCCACCAGGTCGGGCTCCGAGCCGCCGACGCGCTCCACGGCCAGGACCATCTCGCTGGCCGCCGCCAGCGCATCGCGCCGCTGTCCCATCGGCACGGTGCCGGCATGGCCAGCGAAGCCTTCCACAGCCACGCGCGAGCGCACCGAGCCGTTGATGGCTGTCACCGCCGCCAGCGCCTTGCCCTGCCGCTCCAGCACCGGACCCTGCTCGATGTGCAGCTCCAGGAAGGCCGCGATCTCGCCCCTGGGGCGCACGCAGTCGGGGTAGGCGTCGGCATTGCCCCCGGCCCGGGCCAGCGCCTCGCGCACCGAGATGCCGTCGGCGTCGCGGACGTCCAGCAGCTCGGGGCCGACGGCTCCGACCAGCGCCGACGACGTGAGGATATGGGCTGGGAAGCGCGAGCCTTCCTCCTCGCCGAAGGCGACCGCCTCGACGGCATGATCGAGCCGCTCGCCGCGGTCGTGCAGCTCGGCCACGACGGCGATGGCGGCGAGGGCGCCCAGGTTGCCGTCGTACCGGCCGGCATCGAGCACCGTGTCGATATGCGAGCCGATCATGATGGCCGGGGCGCCGGGCTCCCGGCCCTCGTAGCGGCCGAGCAGGCTCATCAACGGGTCGGTGCGCACGCTCATGCCGGCCTCCGCCATCCAGGCCTCGACCTGGTGCATGGCTGCAATGTGGGCGGGGCTCAGGTAGCGGCGCGTCAGCCGGCCCTCCACCTCGGTGAAGACCGCCAGCGCGTCGAGCCGGGCCATCAGGCCGGGGCCGAAGCGCAATCCACCGGACGTGGCGCCGACGCCGGGCGGTGTCTGCATCGAAAGGGCGGGCTCTGCTGCGTCCTTGGGCACGGCTGGCTCAGTGCTCATGCGGCTTTTCATACTGGGGCGCGCGGCCGATATCCAGCGACGCGATCCCGCAACACGGCGCTTCAGGGGCTCGCCGCGCCGCCCATCCTGTGCAACATCTAGGCCCAGAAGCCGCCACATCGAAACCTGGGAATGCCGACGACCCTCGATCGACTCAACACCATGGACCAGGCGGGGTTCGTTGCCGCCCTGGGCGGCATCTACGAGCAGTCTCCGTGGGTCGCCGAGCGCGCCTTCGCGGCGCGACCCTTCGCCAGCGTGGCCGACCTCCATTCCGCCATGCAGGCCGCGGTGGTCTCAGCCGCCCCGGACGAGCAACTCGCCCTCATCCGCAGCCATCCCGAGCTGGCGGGCAAGGTGGCTCGCGCCGGTGCCGTCACCGCGCAGTCACGCCAGGAGCAGGGCAGCCTGGGCCTCGACAGGCTGAGCGACGCGGAGCTCGCCCGCTTCGAGCGGCTTAACGCCGCCTACCGCGACCGCTTCGGCTTCCCGTTCATCGTCTGCGTGCGCCGGCACACGCGCGATTCCATCCTCGATCTGTTCGAGCGCCGCCTGGGCAACGGCCCGGACCAGGTGCGCGCTGCCACCCTCGCCGAGATCGGCCTCATCGCGCGGCTCAGACTGATTGATGCGGTGGATGGGCCGGGCAAGCCCAAGACCGACGGACGCCTCTCCACCCATGTGCTCGACACCGCCGCGGGCCGGCCTGCCGCAGGCCTGCGTGTCGTGCTCACCGAGATCGGCGCCAGCGCCGAGGCGCTGCTGGCGGAGGCCGTCACCAACGCCGACGGCCGCACCGACGCGCCGCTACTGGCGGGCGCGCCCCTGCGCATCGGCCGCTACCGGCTCGATTTCCACGTCGGCGCCTATTTCGCCAGTCGAAATACGGCTGCCGCCGATCCGCCCTTCCTCGACATCGTCCCCATCCGCTTCTCCATCGCCGAGCCGGAGGGGCACTACCACGTGCCGCTGCTGGTCTCGCCGTGGAGCTATTCGACCTATCGTGGGTCGTAGGGTGCAATAAGGCGATAGCCGCATTGCACCGATGCACCCGCATTGCTTGCTCGGCGGTGGTATCGGTGCAATGCGCCTTTCGGCTTATTGCACCCTACATTCGCAGGAGCACGGACCATGACCAAGCTCGACACCATCATCCGCGGCGGACGCGTCGCGACGGCCAGCGATACGGTGGTCTGCGACGTGGGCATCCGGGAGGGGAGGATCGTGGCGCTGGGCGAGGATCTGGGCGCGGCAGATGAGGTGATCGATGCCAGAAGCCGGCTGGTGCTGCCGGGCGGCATCGACAGCCACGTGCACTTCTCCCAGCCGACAGGCCCCGGCATCGTCATGGCGGACGACTTCGACTCAGGCACGCGCGCGGCGGCGTTCGGCGGCAACACCCTCGTCATGCCGTTCTGCATGCAGCAGAAGGGCGAGAGCCTGCGGGCGGCGGTAAAGGCCTACCACGCCAAGGCCAACGGCCAATGCCACGTGGACGTGAGCTTCCACCTCGTCATCTCCGACCCCAGCGCAAACGTGCTGGGCCAGGAGCTGCCTGCCCTGGTGGAGGACGGCTACACCTCCTTCAAGGTGTTCATGACCTACCAGGACCTGATGCTGACCGACATCCAGCTGCTGGAGGTGTTCTCCGCGTGCACCATGACGAGGGCGCCGGTCTCGCGGGCGGT
>JBIOWI010000121.1:0-4406 GCA_044868325.1 Hyphomicrobiaceae bacterium | reverse complement strand
CGACTGCCGAAGCCCGACTGCCGATTGCCAGGCATGACTCGCCGGTCTGAGACAGAGCCTCGTTAGAATGGCGCCATGCGGCTTGCGCTCTACCAGCCCGACATCGCCCAGAACACCGGCACCATGCTGCGCCTGGCCGCCTGTCTGGGGGTTGGCGTCGACGTCATCGCCCCCACCGGCTTCGACATGACCGACCGGGCGTTGCGGCGGGCAGGCCTCGACTATCTGGCGCACGTCGAGATCGTGCGCCACGCCAGCTTTGCCGATTTCGAGGCGGCGCGGCAGCGCTCCGGCTCCCGTCTCGTCCTGCTCACCGCCCACGCCGAGCTCCCCTATGCAAGCTTCGCCTTCCAGGCCACCGACACCCTGCTGGTCGGCCGCGAAAGCGCCGGCGTGCCGGACGCAGTCCATGCGGCCGCCGACGCCCGCCTGCGCATCCCCATCCGCCCCGGCCTGCGCTCCCTCAACGTGGCGGTAGCCGCCGCCATGGCCCTCGGCGAGGCCTTGCGGCAGACGGGCGGGTTTGCAACGCGCTGAGCCGGCCGCCTTGCCGAAACCGCGCCGCCACCGGCCCCCCTCGTCCCCTGGCCTAAGCAGAAGCCTCCCCCAAACGAGCCAACGCTTAGCCCCGGGGGCCGCGTCCGCTTCCGGTCCCTGGTTGCCAGACGCCAACTCATGGCACGGGGGAGTTTTGACCCACAACGGACTCTCCCGATGGAAGAGTACATTGCCTGGTTCTGCACGACTGCCGCGCGAACGCATTGCTAGCGGGTGCGATCATCTTTACCAACAGCGACCGGGTTGAGGACTACGTCTATAAACTCCGGCGGAGGCCGATACTCGTGCGTCGCGACGTAGTGATGCACCATGGTCGGGGCTGCGTACCAAATGCTATTCCGTCCCAGAACGCGGATCTGACCATTGCCTCGGGAGGGGCAGTTATCCCGACGATCGCGTGGGCAGAAGCCACAAACGTGGAACCCCCGGTGCAGCAAAATCGGGCGCTCGACAAGTCGGTTCAGGGCTTCTCGGAATTCCGACGAAGTCTGTCCACGGGAAAAAGTATACGCAACATCGAGCCAGCCAATATTCAGGACATTTGGCTCAGGTTCAGCCAAGCCATAAAGGTACGGCGTGAGATCGGCAAAGTAGGTCATGCGCGCCAACGACCCGAGCTTATCGATCCGACTCGCCGGACCGCGATTGCAAGCGCGATGGCCGGGCTGAACGTCGGCTGCTGGCACAAGACCTCCGGTCTCCCGTCCGACAGGTTCCGTGAGCATAGCTGCCGCTGCCGGCCGCGCTCGCGTTGGGCCGACGGCGAAATTCTGCTTAGGCTCCGCCCCGCAGCTTGAACCGCTGGATCTTCCCCGTTGCCGTCTTGGGCAGGCCGTCGACGAACTCGATCCAGCGCGGGTACTTCCACATGCCCGCCGTGGCCTTGACGCGCTCCTTCAGCTCCTCGGGCAGGCCATTGCCGGCGGTCTTGCCGGGCTTCAGCACCACGAAGGCCTTGGGCTTCAGCAGGCCGTCAGCATCCTCCTTCGGCACCACCGCCGCCTCCAGCACCGCATCGTGGCCGATGAGCGCGCTCTCCACCTCGAACGGCGACACCCAGATGCCCGACACCTTGAACATGTCGTCGGTGCGGCCCTGGTAGGTGTAGAACCCGTCAGCATCGCGCGTATACTTGTCGCCGGAGCGGGTCCAGCCGCCCTCGAAGGTGGCGCGGCTCTTCTCGCGCTGGTTCCAGTAGCCGTCGGCCGCGCTGGGGCCCTTCACCAGCATCTCGCCCACCTCGCCGTCCGCCACGTCGCGGCCCAGCTCGTCGACCAGACGGATCTCGTAACCCGGCACGGGGCGGCCCGAGGTGCCGTATTTCAGCGCGCCGGGGCCGTTGCACACGTACTGGTGCAGCATCTCGGTGGAGCCGACGCCGTCGAGGATGTCGACCCCGAACTTGGCGGCAAAGGCCTTGCCCACCTCGGTCGGCAGCGCCTCGCCCGCCGAGACGCAGATGCGCAGCCGTGACGAGCCGTTCTCGTGCGTACCCTGCGGATAGGCCAGCATAGCTCCGTAGAGGGTGGGCACGCCGAAGAAGAACGTCGGCTGATACTGCTTCAGCGTGGCGAACACGAGCTCCGGGGTGGGGCGCTCCGGCCGCAGCACCGCGGTGGCGCCCACCGACAGGGGAAACGACATGGCGTTGCCGAGGCCGTAGGCGAAGAACAGCTTGGCGGCCGAATAGACCACGTCGTCCTCGCCCATGCCGAGGCAGCCCTGGCCCGTGAGCCGAGCCGTCTCCATGGGGCTCGAGTGCACGTGCCGCACGCCTTTCGGCATGCCGGTCGAGCCCGAGGAGTAGAGCCAGAACGCGGTCTCGTCGGCGCAGGTGTCGGCGATCTGGGTCTCGGTCTGCTGGAACCCCAGCTCACCGCGGAAGGACAGCGCGAAGGCGGGCGGCTCTCCCCCCGCCACGAACACGTGGCGGAGAAACGGCAGCTGGCCGAGCACCGGCTGCACCACGGGCAACAGCTGCGGCGAGACGCACAGGGCCTTGGCCCGGCTGTCCGCCAGGATGTAGGCGTACTGCTCGGGGGTGAGCAGCGTGTTGAGGCACACCGGCACCACGCCGGCCTTGATGGCGCCCCAGAACGCCACCGGGAAGTCCACCGTGTCGAGCATGAGCAGCGCCACCCGCGACTCGCGCGGGATGCCATAGGTGGCGAGCAGGTTGGCCATGCGGCTGGTGCGCGCCTGAAGCTCGCCGTAGCTCAGCGTCTCGCTGGGGTCGATGAAGGCCGCCTTGGCGGCGCGGCCCGCGGTAGCGTGGCGGTCGACCATGTCGGCCGCGGCGTTGTAGATGCGCGGATAGCTCATGGAATCCTCCCTGCGGATGGCGGCCCGTTCGGCTACTATCGGGCTTCTCAAGCTTGCGGCATAGGCACCGAGCGCACCTGCACTATACTGCAACCAAACGGGAATTGAAGTGTGTCGATGTAGTATCTTGCATTGGCACTCATGGTCCGCGTCAAGCGGAAAGGTCGCATGCCCAGCAATACCGACACCACCGCCGGCTCAGTCCCCGATACCCGGCGCGGCGAGCAGCCGGCGGCGTATCTCAAGCGCGTGGGCGAGCGGGTGCGCCTGGGCCGCGCCCGCCGGGGGATGTCGCGCAAGGTGCTCTCCCAGGCCTCCGGCGTGTCGGAGCGCTACCTTGCCGAGCTGGAGCGGGGGGCCGGCAACGCCTCGCTGCTGGTGCTGCGCCAGGTTGCCGACGCTCTCGGCCTGGAGGTGGCGCAGCTCGTCGGCGACGAGCCCGAGCGACCACTCGACCTCGCGTTGGCGGTGCACCAGCTGGAGCGGCTGTCTCCCGCCGACCTCGCCGAGGCGCGCCGGCTTCTGGCGGAGCGCTTCGGCAGCACGCGGACACCGAACGGCCGCGTTGCCCTCGTCGGACTGCGCGGCGCGGGCAAGACCACGCTGGGACAGCGCGCGGCCGAGGCGCTGGGCGTGCCCTTCGTGGAGCTCGACCGCGAGGTGGAGCGGGCAAGCGGCATGGAGCTGTCGGAGATCTTCGCCACCCACGGCCAGGCCATGTACCGCCGGCTCGAGCGTCAGTGCCTGGAGACGGTGGTCGCCCGCTTCGACCGCGTGGTGATCGCCACCGGCGGCAGCCTAGTCACCGAGCCCAGCACCTACGACCTCCTGCTCTCCTCGTGCTTCGTCGTGTGGCTGAGAGCCAGGCCGGAGGAGCACATGGGCCGCGTGCTGGCCCAGGGCGACCTGCGCCCCATGTCCGAGGGCCCGCAGGCCATGGACGACCTGAAGGCCATCCTGGAGAGCCGCACCGCCCTCTACGCCAAGGCCGACGCCACGGTGCACACCTCCGGCAAGACCGAGGCCGACACCCTCGCCGGCCTCCTCGCCGCCGTCTCCCGCGCGAGAGCGGAGCCCTCGTCCTGAACGGCCCACGCTTTTGGTTTGACAAGGCTTCGAGCGATCCAATGTAAAAGGCTGAGAACGCCTCGCTCACAGGGCCAAGGACTTGAAGGTGCCGAAGCCGAATGCAGGACGCCTCAGCCAGACCGCCCGCCGCACGGAGCGCGGAGGGAGTGTGGCCGCCGCCGGCCTGGCGACAGGGTCGAGCGCTCCCGCGGTCACCGCGCCCATGCCCATCGCGGCGGCGATCGGCGTGCAGATCCGCCAGCTCAGGAAGCGCCAGGAGATCACCGCCGCAGAGCTCGCCCACCGGGCCGGACTGTCGGCCGGGATGCTCTCCAAGATCGAGAACGGCGCGGTCTCGGCTTCGCTGGAGAGCCTGGAGTCGCTGGCGCGCGCCCTCAATGTGCCCCTCACCAGCTTCTTCGCCACCTACGAGGAGCGCAGCGACTGCTCCTACGTGC
>JBIOWI010000120.1:0-4248 GCA_044868325.1 Hyphomicrobiaceae bacterium | reverse complement strand
GCAAAGGCTGGAGTTGGAACTCCGAGGTGGAGGCGAGGGGTCTGACCCCTTCTCCCGCCTATCAAGGTGGGTTACGGCCCTTCGGGCCTAACCCACCCTACACCGCCTCCACGCGCTTCAGCGCGGTGCGGAGCTTCTTCAAGGTTGCCTCGAAGGCGGCCTTGCGCTCGCGGTTCTCCTCGACGACCTCCGGGGGCGCCTTGGCCACGAAGTCGGCGTTGGCGAGCTTGGCGTTCACCTTGGCGATCTCGCCTTCGGCCTTGGCGATCTCCCGCTCCAGGCGGGCGCGCTCGGCGTCCATGTCGATCACGCCGGCCAGCGGCAGCGCGGCGGTCACGTCGGCGAGCACGATCTGCGCGGCGCCCTTCGGCGGCGTCTTGGCGAACGCGATGGAGTCGAGGCGCGCCAGCCGCTTGACGGTCTCCTCGTAGCGGTCGGCGCGGGCACGGACGGCCTTGCCAGCGCCCACCAGCGCCAGCGGGATCTTGGCGCCACCCGGCACGTTCATCTCCGAGCGCACCGAGCGCACCTCGCCGATGAGCGCGATCAGCCAGCCGATCTCCTCGTCGGCCTTGCGGTCGGCCAGACGTGAGAAGGCCGGCCAGGCCGCAAGGCAGAGCACGCCCTCGCCGCCGCGGCGCTCCCACAGCTCCTCCGTTATGAACGGCATGAAGGGATGCAGCAGCTTCAGGATCTGGTCGAGTGCCCAGGCGGTGGTGGCGCGGGTCTCGGCCTGGGCGGCCTCGTCATCGCCGTCCAGCACCGTCTTGGTCAGCTCCAGGTACCAGTCGCAAAAGACTCCCCAGGTGAGCTCGTAGACGGCGCCGGCCGCCTCGTTGAACCTGTAGGCCTCGATGCCGGCCGTGACGGCGGCAGCCGTGCGCTCCACCTCGCCGGCGATCCAGCGGTTGACGGTCTCCTTCACCTTGCCGGGGTCGAAGCCCTCCCGGCGCACGCACCCATTCATCTCGGCGAAGCGGGTGGCGTTCCAGAGCTTGGTGGCGAAGTTGCGGTTGCCCTCCACCGCCTTGATGGAGAGCTTGATGTCGCGTCCCTGCGCCGCCATCGCGGCCAGTGTGAAGCGCAGCGCGTCGGCCCCGTAGGCGGCGATGCCGTTGGGGTAGTCATTGCGGGTTTCCCTGGTGATGCGGGCGGCGTCCTTCTTGTCCATGAGGCCGTCGACGCGCTTCTGGATCAGCCTGTCGAGCTCGATGCCGTCAATGATGTCCAGGGGGTCCATGGTGTTCCCCCTGGTCTTGGACATCTTCTGCCCCTTCTCGTCGCGCACCAGGGCGTGGATGTAGACGTCGCGGAAGGGGATCTCCTTCATGAAGTGGAGCCCCATCATCAGCATGCGCGCGACCCAGAAGAAGATGATGTCGAAGCCGGTGACGAGCGCGCTGGTCGGATAGAACCGCTTCACCTCCTTGGTCTGGTCCGGCCAGCCCAGCGTCGAGAACGGCCACAGCGCCGAGGAGAACCACGTGTCGAGCACATCGGGGTCGCGCTCCAGCAGCACGTCCTTCTTGTAGTGCGCCTTGGCGAGCCTAACCGCCCCCGCCTCGTCGAAGGCGACGAACACCTTGCCGTCGGGCCCGTACCACGCCGGGATCTGGTGGCCCCACCAGATCTGGCGCGAGATGCACCACGGCTCGATGTTGTGCATCCACTCGAAGTAGGTCTTCTCCCAGTTCTGCGGGATGAATTTCGTCTCGCCGCTCTCGACCACGGCGATGGCGCGTTTCGCCAGCTCCGCGGCGTTGACGTACCACTGGTCGGCGAGCCACGGCTCGATGATGGCGTCGCCGCGCTGCGCATGCGGGACGGCGTGGGTCGTGGGCTCGATCTTGTCGAGCAGGCCCGCGGCCTCGAAATCTGTGACCACGCGCTTGCGTGCGACGAAGCGGTCGAGTCCGCGGTAGAGCTCCGGCACGTTCTCGTTGAGCTGCGCCTTGGAGTCGAGAATGTTGATCAGCCCGATCTCGGGGTGGCGCTTGTAGACCTTGTAGTCGTTGAAGTCGTGCGCCGGCGTGATCTTGACCGCGCCCGAGCCCTTCTCCGGGTCCGCGTACTCATCGGCAATGATGAGGATCTCGCGCCCGACCAGCGGCAGTGTCACCTTCCTGCCGATCACGTCCTTGTAGCGCGCGTCCTCCGGGTGCACGGCGACCGCGGTGTCGCCCAGCATGGTCTCGGGCCGCGTGGTGCCGACTGTCAGAAACGTCGACGGGTCTTCAGGATCATAGGCAACGCCGTTCAACGCGTACCGGAAATAATACATGTGCCCGTTGGAATCGCGATCGAGCACCTTCGCAAACGCCGCCGCATTGAATGGGACCGGATTGCCGTCCTTGTCCTTCTGATCGCGCGCCCACTTAAAGCTCCCGGTGTGCTCGATATCGTTGACCTCGAGGTTGGAGAGCGCGCTCTGGAACTCCGGATCCCAATTGACCAGCCGGTTGTCCTTGTAGATCAGGCCCTCGTTGTAGAGATCCACGAACACCTTGAGCACGGCCTTCGACAGACCCTCGTCCATGGTGAAGCGCTCGCGCGACCAGTCGCAGGAGGCGCCCAGGCGCTTGAGCTGGTTGGCGATGGTGCCGCCGCTCTCGGCCTTCCATGCCCACACCTTGTCGATGAAGGCGGCGCGCCCGAGGTGGTGGCGGTCGGGCTGCTGCCGTTCCATGAGCTGGCGCTCCACCACCATCTGGGTGGCGATGCCGGCATGGTCCGTGCCCGGCTGCCACAGCACGTCCTTGCCGCGCATGCGCTCGAAGCGGCACAGCACGTCCTGCAGCGTGTTGTTGAGGGCGTGCCCCATGTGCAGCGAGCCCGTCACGTTCGGCGGCGGGATGACGATGCAGTAAGGCTCGGCTGAAGCGCGCTCCGGGCGGCCCGCCTTGAAGGCGTCGGCCTCCATCCATTTGGCGTGGATGCGGGGCTCGATCGCTGCCGGCTCGTAGGTCTTCTCAAGCATGGAATGCCCGTCGCATGACGCGGGTTGGCGGTGGGAACCGGGGATGGGGCGGGTGCTTACGCTACGGCCGCGCCCAGTTCAAGGCTTCTTGGGGTCTCGCTTGGACAGGGTCTCGGCTTCCGCCTTGAGGGCGGCCGAGACGAGACGCGGCATGTTCTCGTCCAGCCAGCGGCGCAGCATCGGCCGCAGAAGGTCGGCGACCATGGCGTCCAGGCCCTGGAGCTGCGCTGGGCCGGACGACGGTGGGCTGGCGCTGTCCACCGCGGGCTGTACAGGGACGGCATTGGCCGCCCTGCCGCCGGGCGCGGCCTCACGCGCCGTTGGCACTGACGGGGCGCCAAGCCCGGCTGGGCCGGCAGACGCGGTCGGCACGCGGGACGCAGCGTCGGGCGTGGCGCTTCGCAGCGGCTCAGTCTCGGCGGGAAGTACGGCAGCTGCGGGCGGCGGCGGGATGACGGCGGCGCCAGGCATCGGCACCGGCGCGGGCGGCGTCGGCGCAACCTCCACGTTCGCGGCCTCCGGGTTGGAGCCGAAGAAGGGCGGCAGCGGGCCGCGCACGATCTCCTTCAGGGCCGGCGTCGGCGCCGCAGGCGGCGGCTGCGCGATGCTGGCGGGCGCGGGCTGGGCCGGCGCCGGTTGGGCTGCCGCCGGCGGCAAGGGGACGCTTGCCGCGGGTGCAGGGGTGCCCTCCTGCTTGTCCTTGCCGCCTCGCGTCAGGAACCACAGCGGGTCCTTCGGCGCTTCCTCCGGCTGAGGCGCAGCCGCGGCCGGCGTCGGCGGCGGAGGCATATCCAGCCGGGAGAACGCGGCGCTGATGGAGGCGGGAGGGGGAGGGTCGTCCAGTCCGGCGAACGCCCGGTCGGTCTGCGGGGGAGCCTCGGACGGGAGCGGGATCTCGGCCTGCGGGGGAGCACTCGTTCCGCCATTGCCGCCATTGCCGAGAAAACGCGGTGGAGCGTCGTCCTCCCCGGGCACAACCGCACCGAGGGTGTCGAGAGTAACGGGTTGCGGCGCGGCGTCCCCGGCCAGAACGTCCGTCGATTGCTCGGCAAGGCTCCTGCGGATCGATGCCAGGATGGATTCCAGGCTTTCGCCCGACGGATCGAGCTTGCTCATTGGCCGCACCCCCTCCCTCGTCAGCCGCCGCCCACGGCCTGCTCCTCCCAGGACCGCGTCCGTCTTAGCACACTCGGCGTTCTTTAGGGACTAGCCTGGAGGGGACGGGCAGTCGGGCGTCGGCAGTCGTAACCAGCGAGCTGCCCGCTGAGAGT
>JBIOWI010000119.1:0-22062 GCA_044868325.1 Hyphomicrobiaceae bacterium | reverse complement strand
CTGCCGAATCTCGACACTCTCGACACCGTGAAACTTGACACATCTGCGCCAACTCTTCGAGCTCAAGCAGATCCGATCGGGGCAGACCCCTCGCCTCCACGTCGATCTCCCAAATGCCGCGGCCGCGCGAGGGGTCCGCCTCCTTCTCGATGCGCCAAATTGCCCGCGCCAAACCCCGCCTAACGGCCTTGTGAAAGGCCGTTAGGAGTGCCAAACATCGCGCGTCAATCCGTCCTGTTGGGTGGCCTGGCCCTGTCGCCGACAATCGCTCTGGCCTCTCGGCAAGGCGCCGCTGCTGCGTGGAACGTCCGCTGACAATCGAGGCTCGCGCAGATCGCAGGGGCCGGAAAGGGTTGCCTGGGCGGTGCCGCGCGGGGGCCAAGGCCGCAGAGGCGGCCCGCAGGCCCGGCTGGGCGTAGGCAAAGGGAGGCAGACTTGTCGTCGCATACCGCGGAAGACCCCAACCGGCGCGACTTCATCGTCATTGCCGCGCAGGCCTTCGCCGGCGTGGGCGCGGCCGTGGCCCTGTGGCCCTTCGTCCACCAGATGAACCCCGACGCCTCCACCCAGGCTCTGGCGTCTACGGAGGTGGACCTCTCACCCATCAGGGAAGGACAGGCCATCACCATCTTGTGGCGCGGCAAGCCGGTCTTCATTCGCAATCGCACACCCGACGAGATCAAGGCGGCGAAGGGTGTGAAGCTGGCGGACCTGAAGGACCCTGTCGCCCGCAACGACGCCCTGCCCGACAGCGCCAGGGCCACCGACGAGAACCGCACCAAGGCCGGCAAGGAGAACTGGCTGGTGATGGTCGGCATCTGCACCCACCTGGGCTGCATCCCGAAAGGGCAGTCGATGGGCGACTCCAGGGGCGACTACGGCGGCTGGTTCTGCCCCTGCCACGGCTCGCACTACGACACCGCGGGACGCATCCGCCTGGGTCCGGCGCCGCGCAACCTCGAGGTGCCGCCCTACGAGTTCCTGTCCGACACCCAGATCAAGATCGGCTGAGGAGCCTCACATGGCCAGCCACGAATCGACCTTCCGGCCGGCCAGCCGCGCCGGCAAGTGGCTCGACGAGAGACTGCCGCTGCCGCGCATGATGCACGGCCAGTTCGTCGACTTCCCGACGCCGCGCAACATCAACTACCTGTGGACCACGGGCGGGCTGCTGACGTTCTTCCTCGGCCTGCAGATCGCCACCGGCGTCGTGCTGGCGATGCACTACATCCCGAGCGCGGGCGACGCCTTCAACAGCGTGGAGGCGATCCGCCGCGACGTGAACTACGGCTGGCTGATCCGCAACATCCACATGGTGGGCGCTTCGTTTTTCTTCCTGGCGGCCTACATCCATATCGGCCGCGGGCTCTACTACGGCTCCTACAAGGCGCCGCGCGAGGTGCTGTGGATCCTGGGCGTCGTCATCTTCCTGCTGATGATGGCCACCGCCTTCATGGGCTACTCGCTGCCCTGGGGGCAGATGAGCTTCTGGGCTGTCACCGTCATCACCAACTTGTTCACGTCCATCGACGCGGTCATCCCGGGACTCGGCACCCGCATCACGCAGTGGCTGTGGGGCGGCTACTCGGTGTCGGGAGCGACGCTGACGCGCTTCTATGCGCTCCACTATCTCCTGCCGTTCGCAATCGCCGGCGTCGTCGGCCTGCACATCTGGGCACTGCACGTGGTGGGCCAGAACAACCCTACAGGCCTCGACATCAAGCAGCCGTCCGATGCCGTACCGATGGCGCCCTATGCCATCATGAAGGACATCTTCGCGCTGTCGGTGTTCGTGCTGCTGTTCGCCTGGTTCGTGTTCTACCTGCCGGACTACCTCGGCCATTCCGACAACTATATCGAGGCGAACCCGCTTTCCACGCCGCCGCATATCGTGCCGGAGTGGTATTTCCTGCCCTACTACGCCATCCTGCGCGCGATCCCCGACAAGCTGCTCGGCGTGATCGCGATGTTCTCGTCGATCCTGCTGCTGATATTCGTTCCCTGGCTCGATACCTCGCGGGTGCGCTCCGCCAAGTACCGGCCGGTCTACAAGTGGTTCTTCTGGTTCTTCATCATCTCGGTGATCGCGCTGGGCTACTTGGGCTCGAAACCGCCGGAGCCGCCCTATGTCGGCTGGGCGCGTTTCTTCACGGCCTACTATTTCCTCCATCTCCTCGTCATCCTGCCCATCGTCGGCGTGATCGAGAACCCGAGGTCGCTGCCGCGCTCGATCACCGAGGCGGTGCTGGGCAAGGAGCCGGCAGCTCAGGGCGCTGGCGCGGGAGGTGGCAAGTGATCGGCCCCAAGACCAAGGCAGCCGCGGCGGCGCTGCTGGCGATGACCCTGGGCGCGGGCGCCGCCGCCTGGGCGGCCGGCGGCGAGCCGGTCCACATCGAGCGCCAGAAATGGACCTTCTCAGGCCCGCTCGGCATGTTCGAAGCGGGCCAGCTGCAGCGCGGGTTCAAGGTCTACACCGAGGTCTGCGCACGCTGCCACGCCATCCAGCGTCTGTCTTTCCGCAACCTGGTGCAGCCGGGCGGCCCGGAGTTCCCGGAGGCCGGCGTGAAGTCGCTGGCGGCGGACAAGTACAAGGTGGACGCCGAGCCCAACGACCAGGGCAAGATCGTCAAGCGGCCCGCCGTTCTGGCCGACCGCATCCCGGGGCCGTACAAGAACGAGCAGGAGGCCCGCGCCTCCCAGCCCGGCGGCGCGCTGCCGCCCGACCTGACGCTGATCACCAAGGCCCGCTCCGTCGAGTCGCATGCGCCCTTCTACATGGTGCCGCTCAACATGATGCGGGACATCCTGGCCGGCTACCAGGAGGGCGGGGCCGACTACGTCTACGCCTATCTGACGGGCTACAAGGACCCCCCCGCCGGTGCCAAGGTGCCGGACGGCATGAACTACAACACGGCGTTCCCGTCGCCCCACTTCACGGCCATGCCCAATCCATTCGCCGGTGGCGATGGCCTCGTCAAATACGACGACGGCACGCCGGGCACGGTGGACAACTACGTTCGCGACGTGACGGCATTCCTGGCCTGGGCGGGCGATCCCAGCCTGGCGGAGCGCAAGCGCCTCGGCCTTCTGGTGATGGCCTACCTGCTGATCACCGCCGTCCTGCTCTACTTCGCCAAGCGCCGCATCTGGTCGAAGGTGCACTGACGACAATGGGGCGAATGGCGAATGGCCAATCGCGAATGGAAGACCCCATTCGCCATTTACCATTCGCCATTCGCGGTTGGGTTACGGCCGCATCACGATCTTGCCTAGCGCCGTGCCTGCACCGATGAGGACGTGCGCCTGGCGCACCTCCGCCAGGGGGAAACGGGCGCCGATGGCGGGCCTGATGGCGCCCTTGCCCAAGAGGTCGATCACGGCGCCCATCAGCCGGCGGCGGCCCTCGCGGTCGTGGTCGTAGGAGTGGAACGAGAAGCAGCGCACGGCCGGGCTCCTCCCCACGTGGGCGCGCATCTCGGCGAGCAGGTCCTTGTCCGGCAGCGGCGAGAGGGCGTTGTAAGACACCAGCGTGCCCCAGTTGGCCAGCGCTGCCAGGTATCCCGCGAAGGCCGGCCCGCCGACGTGCTCCAGGATGAGATCGACGCCCGCGCCGCCGGTGATCTCCAGCGCCGCCTCCGGCACCGAGCGCTCCTGGTAGTTGACGATGTGGTCGGCCCCCATGGCCCGCGCGAAAGCCGCCTTCTCCGGGCCGCTCACCGTCCCGATCGCCGTCATGCCGGCGACCTTGGCAAGCTGCACCAGGGCGCTGCCCACGCCGCCGGCCGCGCCGACGACGAGGACGCTGCGCGGCCTGCGGGGGCCGTTCGTCTCGTGCAGCAGCGCATAGGCAACCTGGTAGTTGGAGAGCGCCACGGCCTGCTCGATGTCGGCGCTCTCCGGCAACGTGTGAACCGCATCCGCCGGCACCGCGATGTACTCCGCGTAGCACCCGCCGCGCCGGGCGAGGTCGCGGGCGCTCAAGAGCACCTTCTGGCCCAGCCCCAAGCCCGACACGCCGGGGCCGAGACCCGCGATGCGGCCCGCGAGGTCGTTGCCCGGGTTGGCCGGTAGTGGCGGCATCCACGGATAGATGCCCTTGCGGATCAGCGCGTCCGGATGGCCGACCCCGAACGCCTCGGCCTTGATCAAGACCTCGTTGTCGTGCGGCTCCGGCACCGGCGCCTCGCACACCTCCAGCACCTCGGGACCGCCGGGTGCACGCAGCAGGACGACTCTCAAGCAACCACTCCCATCGACGTTCGCAGACCTCACCGGCACCGCGGCCTGCCTTGCCCTCAGACGAGCGCCAGCACCCGCGTCGGGCCGCCGGTGGCGCCGCGGATCTTGGGTGCTCCGACCACCAGGGTGGCGCCGCGCGGCGGCACGCGGTCGAGGTTGGCGACGCATTCGAGGCCCCAGCGGCCGGACGGCAGCCAGGCGTAGTGCGTCTTGAAGTCCTTGGAGGCGCCGTAGTCGAGCGACAAGGTATCGACCGCCATGCCCCGCACGCGGCGCTCCTTCAGCAGCCAGTCGGTGGCCTCGGGGTGGAAGCCCGGGAAGTGCAGCACGCCCTGGGCGTCCTTGCCCGTGAACCGGTCGCTGCCGAGGTGCTTCGCCCAGCCGGAGCTCATGGCCACGCAGCAGCCGCGCGGCAGGCGGCCGTGGCGCCGCTCCCAGCGCCGCAGGTCCGCAGGCGTGACCTGATAATCGGGGTTGCCCGCGGCCTGGTCCACCACATCGATCACGGCCAGCGGCACCACCAGCTGGCTGACGGGCAGCGTATCCGGACCGTCGCCCTTCTCGGCGAAATGGATCGGCGCGTCCATGTGGGTGCCGGAGTGCTCCAGCACGGTCCACTCGTAGAGATTGAAGCCGTCCGGCTTGAACGACTTGAGCTGCTTCAGGGCGATGCCTGGCGTGCCGAAGAAGGTCGGGAACTCGGGCGAATGCGTGTGCGTGAGGTCCGCGACCCTGGAGAACCGGGGGAACGTCTGTGCCTCGGCCTCGCTGGGCGCCCACGACGCGGCGGCGGCCGTCGCCGCCACCGCTCCGGCCGCCTTGAAGAAGCCCCTGCGCGACAGCTTGGACCTGACGTACTCCACGCATCCCGGTGCGCACATGACGGCGTCCTCCTCCGCATTGAGCCAGCCCAGCCCGGCGGCCATGCTATCCGGGAGCCCACGAAGCGCATAGTGGTGTCAGCCGATCACCGGCTACGCCGACCCTTGAGGACGAAACGGGAGCGCGCCGCATGGTCCCCTCCCCCCTTGTGGGGGAGGGACAGGGTGGGGGGAAATCCCGAACCTCTGACATCGTGGTTCCCCCACCCCTAACCCCTCCCCACAAGGGGGAGGGGGATCCGCGCAGCGCTTGCCTCGCGGTCCCGAGTTTCGTCTCAGACCCAGAGGGTCTGACACCTGACGATCAGAACTTATACCTGAGCCCGAGGGCGACGATATCGACCGAGGTATCGGAGCTGCCTTGGAGGAGCACCGTGGTTGTGCCGGGGTTGCAGTGCGTGCTGCCGCCGCCGCTGCCGATGCAGAAGGGCGCATCGTCGAAGAAGATGTGCGAATAGCCGAGATCGACGATAATCTGATCGGAATATCTATAGGAGGCCCCCACGCTCAGAAACACGCGGTCGCTGTCGGGGAGCAGAATATCGCGGGTGTTGTCTTCGATGGGCGAGATCTCGTAGGCGACGCCGGCGCGCAACAGGAGCGTCGGGCTGTGGGCATATTCGGCGCCGAGAGCGAAGAGCCAGCCGTCGCGATAGTTAAGATTGAGCACCTCGCAGACCCCGCCCGGGCCGCAACCGGAGCCGACGGCCGCCACATTGCCGAGGCGGCTCCAGTTCTTCCATTCGACGGTGCCAAGCAGCGCCCATTGCGGGGCAACGGCCTGGCGGAAGCTGAAGGTCACCTCCTCGGGCAGCGTGAGGCTGGCTTCGGCCTCGGTGGAGACCGCAGGCCCGGTGCCGATGGCGGCGCTGCGGCTGAACTGGCCCTCGACATCGAGGCCGACCGCGGACCGGTAGCCGATGCCGATGGACGTGCCGGGCAGCGGCTGCCACAGCACGCCGGCGGTCGCGCCCACGCCCCAGTCGTCGGCCTCGTACGAGCGCGAGCCGACGAGCGGGGCCGGCAGCATCGGCAGGGCGAAGCTGCCATGGTTGAGGCGGATCTTGAGGTACTCGACCTGCAGGCCCACGCCGACGGTCAGGCTCGGCGCGAGCTTGTAGGCCAGCGTCGGATTGAGATTGGCGGAGAACACCTTGGAGGTGACGGCGATAGGCGAGCCGGCCCAGCCGGTGTTGTCGGGCTTGGTGATGAACCCGAACGGGGAGTTCAACGCCACTCCGGCGTAGAGCTTGTCGGTGAGCTGGCAGGCGAAATACGAGGCCGGCACCAGCACATCGCTGCCCACGTCGGTGGATGTTGCCACGCCGGGGAGGCCGGCGAGCAGGCCACCCTCTGCCGTCTCGTCGCTGCGGCCGAGAATCAGGCTGTAGCTCGAGGCCATGTTGCAGCCGGGCACGGCGGCGGTTGCCGCCGAGTTCCAGTACATGGAGCTGATATCGCCGCCCGCCGCGGCGCCGGCAAAGGCGGTGCCGAGGAACGTGGTCGATTGCTCGTGGACGGCGAAGCCGCCGGCCTGCGCTGTCTCGGCGAGAGCGCCGAGCCCAAGCAGAAGCGAGGCGCCAAGGGTGGCGCAGGGGAGTCCTTTGATCGCTAGCATGTGCCGATTTCGTAGGGGTAGCCCCTTCGCCTCCAAGGGTGGGTGTCGCAGAAGGTGCGCTCACGCGAGAAGGCCCCTACCGCCTCCGTCGAATCGCGTCTGCCGTCAGTATAGGCGAGACCGGGCCGTGATCTGTCTTCCGCTGGCAACATCAGGCCGCAAGAATAGCCGGACATCGAGAATGAAAGTCACAAATCTAGGAATGCAGTCTTCTATTATATCACTAATCTCTATTTATATATTTCATTCATGTCTATCCGCTTTATCGTTGTGGGCACGCAAATATTCGAGGCGCAGAGTTCCGGGTACGACATCCTCAGCCGATCAGATGTCGAAGATCAGGCAGGTGGTGGTGCCGTGGGCGAGCAGGGTGCCCTTGGCGTCGAGGATCTTGCCTTCGGCGGTCCCTGAGCGCCGGCCGACGTGCAGCGAGCGCCCCTCGGCGCGGATCGGCCCGGTGGCGGCCGTGATCGGCCGCACAAGGTTCACCTTCAGCTCCAGCGTCGTATAGCCCTGGCCCTTGGCCAGGTGGGTCTGCACCGCGCAGCTCATGCAACTGTCGAGCAGGGTCGAGGCCATGCCGCCGTGCACCGTGCCGATGGGATTGTAGTGCCGGAAGTCTGGGGTCATGGTGAAGACGGCGAGGCCGGGCGCCGCCTCGCTCAGCCGGAAACCCAGGGTGGCTGCGATCGGCGGCTGCGGGACGGTGCCGTCGGCGATGCGGCGCAGGAAGTCGAGGCCGCTGCAGCTCCCGATCTCCTCCAGTGTGGCTACGTAGACCCTCGCGCCGTTCACTGTCGCCTCGCTCATGCTCGCCTCGCTTATGCTCACCGTCTGGTCTCCCTCTGGCCGCGCAGCTCCGTTCTCGCGGCCTGCCCGCCCCGTGCTCCGTGAGCCGTGCCGAGCGCGAAATCGAGCGGCAGCGCGGTGGTGTACTTGATCCGCTCCATGGCGAAGGCGGAGGAGACCTTCGCCACCTCCACGCGCGAGATCAGCTTCTTGTAGAAGGCGTCGTAGGAGGCGATGTCGGGCACGACGACGTGCAGGAGGTAATCGACGTCGCCGCTCATGCGGTAGAACTCGATTACCTCGGGGAAGTCGACCACGGCGGCGTGGAACTTCTCCAGCCAGGCCAGGGAGTGCTGGTCGGTCTTGATCGACACGAACACCGTGACGCCGGCGTTCACCAGGACGGGATCGAGCACGGCCACACGGCGCCTGACGACGCCCGCCTCCTCCAGCTTCTGGATGCGCCGCCAGCAGGGCGTGGTCGACAGCCCCACCTCCTTGCCGATATCGGCGACCGAGCGGGTGCAGTCCTGCTGCAGAATCCGCAAAATCTTGACGTCCATCTCGTCGAGCATGGCCTGTACCGGTTGCGTGCCGGGCAGCCGCCCGGCGTTGGCCGCCAGCTGGAACATTTTTTCCTCTGGGGGACGAGATGGCTCGTAGCTTGACGTGTTTATTGCGTCAAGACTGGACTTGCGAGCGATATTTTCTCATCGTTGCCCGAAGCGCCGGTCATCCGTGGCCGTCGCTGAGCAGCCGGCCCTCACAGCATGTTGTGGGTGCCGTCGCAGTTGGGCCGGTCGTCGGTGCTCTTGCAGCCGCACAGGTTGAAGGTGCCCGACGCCTCGGCGACGAAGCGGTGCGGCTCCAGGCCGGTGCCCTTGTGGGAGCCGTCGCAGAAGGGCTGCTTGGCCGAGCGCCCGCAGGAGCACCAGAAATAAGGCCGGCCGGCCTCCAGACTGACCTGATAGGGGCCCTTCTGGGCACAGACTGGCTCTTCGGCCATGGCACCTCTCCCTCCGTGGAGGGGTCAGACCCCTCGCCTCGACGCCCGTGCCGAATCGCTGAAGTCTGCGCGAGGGGTCTGACCCCGTCGTCGCGATTTCCCATCGCCGCGATTCGGGCGAGAAGCACAACTACACCAGCGGATGGACGGGCGGAAGCCGGGCTCAGGCGACGTTGAGCTTGGCCTTCTCGGTGACCTTCACGCCGTTGTCGTCGGTCCAGGTGAACTCGAACTCGCCCGGACCGGGGACACGCATGAAGAAGGCTAGGTAGGGATTCGCCGAGATGCCCGGATGCAGTTCGGCCTTGAACACCTCGGCTCCTGCGAAGGTGGCAGAGAATGTGTTGATGATGAAGCGGGGGATCGGCTTGCCGTCGCTCTCCTTGCGCTGGCCGGTCTCCATCACGTGCGAGATCAGCGTCTTGATCTCGATCACGTCGCCCACCTTGGCGCTCTCGGGAAGCCTGACCCGCGGCCTTGCCATGTCCAGTCCTCCAACCCCTAGCCGCCGCAGCCGCCGATGGTGACCTTCACCGGGCGCCGGATCATCAGGACCTTGCCGTCGCTCATCTCGGCCAGGCCGATCAGGTCCTGCGTGCGCGCCAGGCGCAGGCGGCTCGCCACCGTCGCCCGGCCCGACAGCGGTGTGAAGCGGAAAGAGGCCACGCTCGGCTGCGGGTTGGCCGTAGCGACCACGTGAATGGCCTTGACGTGGTCCTTATCGGTCATCGGGCCGTCGACCCCGATGGTGAACGGCACCATGTTGCCGTTCTCGGCGATCTCCGGCAGCTCGAAGGTGAAGCGGCCGTCTGTGGCCGGCTTGGCGTCGCCGACGATCTTCTTTACGGCGTCCTCCCAGGAAGGAGTGTCTTGGGCGGTTGCCGGAGCGGCCAGGAAGGGCGCAATGGCGACAACAGCACCCCCGCCGAGAACGAATGCGCGCCGATCTAACACCGTGTTGTCCATGTTGAGCTGCGTTGCAGGAACCGTTGCCGAGGTAGCACATGCACTGGCCGTCGTGCAACGCACATACCGGTGAAAACGGCGTCGCCCGGCAAGTGCCCCGGTTCGTGCCTCGGAGCCCTTGAAAAAACATGCCCATGCGGCAGCGCATCGCAGCACCCGGAGCGCGCGAAAGACGCTTGCGGCGGGACGCCATTGTTGCAATGAGGCTGACGCGGAAGGTTCGGCCGCGGCGGCCACGGTCCGGCATTTGGCCGGCATTTGGGAGGGCTTGGACACCGGTATAGATTGCTCAAGACGACGGAGCCGGCAGCGAAGGGCCGTTGCCGGTAGAGCCACGCAGGAGGGGGCATGTCGAGGCCGTCGAGAAGAGACCTGGGGCGGATGGCGGCGGCCGCCGGCGTCGGCGTGGTTGCGGCACGCTGGCTGGCGCCCTTCGCCATCGCCAAGGCCGAGCCGAAGGTGGTGATCGTCGGCGGCGGTGCCGGCGGGGCGACGGTGGCGCATGCCCTCAAGGCCGCGGCGCCGGACCTCGACATCACGCTGATCGAGGCCAATCCCATCTACAGCTCGTGCTTCTTCTCCAACCTCTATCTCGGAGGCATCCGGCCCCTGGAGTCGCTCAACCACAGCTATGCCGGGCTGCGCCGGTTGCACGTCTGGGTCGTGCACGACTTCGCCGTCGACGTGAACCCCGCCCGCAAGACGGTCAGTACGCGGGGCGGCCGCACCTACAGCTACGACCGGCTGGTCCTCTCGCCCGGCATCGACATCAAGTACGAGTCCATCGCCGGCTACTCGCGGGAGGCCGCCCGCACCATGCCGCACGCCTACACGACCGAGGCCGCGTCCAAGCGGCTGCTGAAACGGCAGCTGCAGCAGATGCGCGACGGCGGCACCGCGATCATGGCGATGCCGCGCGAGCCGTACCGCTGTCCGCCGGCGCCTTACGAGCGGGCCTGCATGATCGCCCACTATCTCAAGACCAGGAAGCCGCGATCGAAGCTCCTCATTCTCGATCCCAAGCGGGAGTTCCCCAAGCAGGCGCTGTTCGTGGAGGCGTTCGCCCGGCACTACAAGGGCATCGTCGAGCTGAACCTTTCCAGCGCGGTCGACGACTTCGGGATCGCCAGCGTCGACCCGCGCACCAGAGAGGTTGTCACCCGGGGGGGCCGGAGGCTGCGCGCGGACGTGGCCAACATCATCCCGCAGCAGCGCGCCGGCGAGATTGCCGCCAGGGCCGGCTGCACGGACGGCGACTGGTGCCCGGTGCACGCCCAGAGCTTCCTGTCGCGCAAGGTGCCCGACATCCATGTGCTGGGCGACGCCGCCGTGGCCGACGACATGCCGAAGTCCGCGTTCGCGGCCCACAGCCAGGCCAAGGCGGTGGCGGCGGATATCCTCGCGGCACTGACGAAGGCGGAGAGGATCGAGCCGCGCTACCGCAACGTCTCATGGTCGCTGCTGGCCCCGGACGACAGCGTGACGATGGGCGCCGACTACGCGCCCCGCGGCGGAAGGCTCGAGGCTTTCGGCCCGTTCGTCTCGCAGACCGGCGAGCCGGCCGATGTGCGCAAGCAGAACGCCCAGGAGAGCGTGGCCTGGTACAACGGCATCACAGTCGACATGTTCGCCAAGACAGGTCCGAGGGACCAGGGGCCGGGTGCCAAGGCCACGGAGCCGGATCCGCAGAAGCTCGATGTGCCGAAGCCTGATCCCCTGCAGCCCGATTCCCTGCAGCCTGATCCGCTCAACCCCAATCCTTGAAGCCTACCCTCTCAGCCCGCCATCGGCCATCAGCACGCTCGCGGTGACGAAGCTCGAAAGGTCGCTGGCGAGGTAGAGCGCGGAGCGGGCGATCTCCTCGGGCGCGGCGTGCCGGTGCAGGGGGATCGCCTCGTTCAGCATCTTGGTGGCGTCGATGCCCGCCATCTTGCCGATGCTCTCCTCGATCCGCGCCTGGAAGGCGTTGTCGATGGGCCCGGGATGCAGCGTGTTCACCCGGATGCGCCGCGCCGCGGCCTCCTTGGCGACGGTGCGCATCAAGCCCACCTGAGCGTGCTTGGCGGTGACGTAGGCGACCGCGCCCGGCGCCCCCATGGCGCCGACCACGCTCGACGTGATGATGATGCTGCCGCCGTCGCTCATGCGCGGCAGGCCGTACTTGCAGGCCAGGAAGGCGCCGCGCACGTGCACGGCGATCTGCGCATCGAAGGCGTCCTCCGGATACTCGGTGATGGGCGTGATCGGCCCCTGGTTGCCGGCATTGCTGAAGAGCACGTCGATGGGCCCGAACCTGGAGACGGTGCGCTCGACGTAGGCCTTCGTGGCCGCCGCATCGCTCACGTCGGCGGCGGTCCAATCGACGTTGGGGCTAGTGAGCCCGCTCGCCGCCCGTGTGAGGTCCGCCTCGCTCAGATCGACGAGCATCACCTTGGCGCCCTCGCTCAGGAACAGCCGCGCGCTCGCCAGCCCGAGGCTGCCCGCCCCGCCGGTGACGACACAGACCTTGTCCTGCAGCAGCGGCATGGGCGCCTCCCCTCCTTGGCGGGACCGAAATGGCTCGGACCAATGTAGCATGGGTCCGTGCTGCCGTCGGCGCAAAGGCACGCCGGGTGCCGCGGCCGGCCATGGTGCTCCGTGCGTTGACAACGCTTGCAGCCGCTTGCTTGACTGCAGTGCAAGCCCAGGGGGGATGACCAACCGATGTCCGGACTGGAACCGCGCCTGAACGCCGTACGCCGCAATCACCTCAGGGAGCGATTGACCTCCGGCAGGTTCGTGGTCACCGCCGAGGTCGTTCCGCCCGTCACTTGCGATCCGGAAGCGTTGCTCGTGAAGGTCAGGCCCCTCAGGGGGCTGGCCGACGCCGTCAACGTGACCGACGGAGCGGGAGCGCGGGTCCACATGGGGTCGCTGGCGGCGGCGGCGCTGCTGCTCGGCGCCGGCGTCGAGCCGATCCTGCAGCTCACCTGCCGCGACCGCAACCGCATCGCCCTGCAGAGCGATCTGCTGGCGGCGGCGGCGCTCGGCATCGAGAACCTGCTGCTGCTGAGGGGGGACAACCCGAGCGCCGGCGATCAGCCCGACGCCAAGCCGGTGTTCGACCTGGATGCGGCGACCCTGAGCGCGGTTGCCCGGGACATTCGCGACAGCCAGAAGACCATGTCGGGCCAGAAGGTCTCGGGCAAGGCGAATTTCTTCATCGGCGCCGCCGATGCGCCCATCGATCCACCCGCCGGCTGGAAGCCGGACCGCCTCAAGGCCAAGATCGACGCCGGCGCCCAGTTCGCGCAGACGCAGTTCTGCATGGACCCGGCCGTGGCAGGACGCTACGCCCAGCGCCTGGCCGAGAACGGGCTCGGGAGCTTCCGCCTTGTGATCGGCCTCGTGCCGTTGCGGTCCGCACGCTCGGCGCGCTGGATCCGCGACAACCTCCCCGGCTCCATCGTTCCCGATGCGATCGTGGCCCGCATGGAAGGCGCCGCCGATCCCGTGCGCGAGGGCCGCAAGATCTGCGACGAGCTGGTCGAGCAGCTGAGCGAGACGCCCGGCATCGGGGGCGTGCACATCATGGCGCCGGGCAACGACGCGGGTCTCGCCGAGGTGGTTGCGAGCGCGGCGCATATCGCCCAGCGGAAGGCGCCAAAGGCCGCCGCGGAAAGCTCGGAAGGCTGGCTCTTGCACTTGCAGTGAGAGCGGCAGTCGGGTGTCGGGGCTTCGTGAATTCCCGACTGCCGACGCCCGACGCCCGACTGCCGACATGCCCCCACACGGCATACGAGCGTCCAAGTTCGGGACATGCGTTGACGCGCTCGAAAGGTGGGAATTGTCCCCGCGCACGACGCGCCCCTGCAACCCTTCTCCCGAGCACGCAACATCTCAGATTCTATTTGCAGATTCCTGAAATTGCCACCAAACTGACGAGCAAAGGTAGAATATCAATCTTCGATATCAGACTGGCTCGTGCGAGCCCGTGCACGCTCGAAGCCCGGTATGGCAATCGGAGGGTCCTGGGGAGGAAATGTATGAGCGTACCCCTTCGCTTCAATGCGATGCACTTCATGCCGTATGTGCATCTGCCGGAAAACCACAAAGACTATAAATCCCTCTGGGTCAGCTTCCCGAACAAGTACTTCGACCCGGAGAAAGGGCACGCACTTTACAACCGCTATCTGAGCGAGATGGTGCTGGCCGACAAGCTCGGCTTCGACGCCCTTGTCGTCAACGAGCATCACAACACCGTCTACAGCATGATGGCGACGCCGAACCTGATCGCCGCCGCGCTGGTGCCGCAGACCAAGAACGCCCGCATCTGCGTGTGGGGCACCCCGCCCAACTTCATGCTGCCCAACCGATTGGCCGAGGAGTATGCGATCCTCGATGTGATGTCGCAGGGTCGGCTCGAGATCGCGCTGCCGCTCGGCACCGGCATGGAATACTGGTCGAACCCCGTCAACCCGGCCACCGCGCGGGAGAAGTTCAAGGAGTCCCTCAAGATCATGCTGCAGGCGTGGACCGAGGACGGCCCCACCACGCACTACGGCCACTTCTACACCTACCGCTTCCTCAACCCGTGGCCGCGCCCCTACCAGAGGCCGCATCCGCCCTGCTACATCGTCGGCACCGGCAGCCCCGAGACCATCGAGATCGCCGCCGAGCTGGGCTTCGGCTACGCCTCGGTGTTCGTCACCCAGCAGCGGGCCAAGGAGCTGAACGACACCCTGCGCCAGCGCGCCGCCCACTACGGCCACCAGATCCGGCCCGACCAGTTCCCCTTGCTCACCTTCGTCTACGTCGCGGAGACCGAGGAGCGGGCGCGGCAGGAGTACGTCGTCCACCTGCAGCGGTTCTTCGAGGACTACGCGCGCACCACGCCGCAATACCTGGCCCCGCCCGGATACCTCTCGGTCGATCAGCTCAAGCAGCGCGCGGCCATGGCCGACAAGATGCACGGCGGCTTCGACTTCGATGCCATCAGCAAGTCGTTCTTCATCGCCGTGGGCACGCCCGACCAGGTCGCCAACAAGATCGGCGAGTGGTCGCAGTGGATGAAGACCAACCACATCAACTGCGTGATGCACGTCGCCGACATGCCGCACTGGAAGACAGTGAAGAACCTCACGCTGATGGCGGAGGAGGTGATGCCGCGGCTGCGGGCGCGGGTGCAGCCGGCGCTTCGCGCTGCCGCGGAATAGGGTTGACGGGGGGAGCCATGAGCAAGTTTACGCGCGAGACATACACCGTCGACGGGGTGGAGACGGTCGTGCTGACGATTGGCACTGGGGAGCCGCTCGTCTTCTTTCACGGCGGCGGCACCGTCGAGGGCTTCGATTTCGCGGAAGGCTGGGCCGACCGCTTCCGGGTCATCATTCCCTATCATCCGGGTTTCGGGGAATCGGGCGACGATCCGACCTTCACCGACATGCACGACTACGTCATGCATTACCTCGAGCTGTTCGACCTGCTGAAGCTCGACCGCTTTAACCTGGTCGGCATCTCGTTCGGTGGCAATCTGGCGGCGAGATTTGCCAGCGAGCACGGCCATCGCGTGAAGAAGCTCGGACTGATGGCGCCGTTTGGCATGATCGATCCCGTCAACCCGATGCTGGACCTTCTGGCGGTGCCGGGCGAGCAGGTTCCGGGGCTTCTGGTGTCGAATATCGACGTGCTCTTGAAGCGCTTGCCAGAGAAGCCGGACCTGGATTTCATCGGCGACCGCTACCGCGAGACCACGACGCTGGCGCGACTGTTGTGGGAGCACCCGGGTGACCCGAAATTCATGCGCTACCTGCACCGCATCAAGGTGCCGACCATGATCGTCTGGGGCGACGAGGACAAGGTTATTCCCGTCGGGCAGGCGGAGATGTGGCGCAAGTTCGTGCCGCACGCGGACATCAAGATCTACAAGGGCGCCGGACACCTCGTGCACCTGGAGCGCAGCGAGTCGGTGGAGGCGCTGGGGAGGTTCCTCGGCTGACGCGCAAGCGGCCGGAAGAATGCGCTCGACCGGCGTCAAGCCGGCGAGAAGCGGCAACCGGGGTCAGACCCCTCGCGTCGGACGTATCGTCCAATAGCGAGCGCTGGAGGCGAGGGGTCTGACCCCGTCCAAACAAAAGGGGAGGTTACAGCATGGATCGCAGATCGTTCGTCAAAGGTACGGCCGCTGCCGTCGGCGCGTCGACCCTGCCGGTGAGCCGGGTCTTCGCACAGGCGGCGGCGCCCGACAAGATTCGCTTCGGCTACTCCATCACGCAGTCCGGCCCGCTGGGCCCCGGCGCGGACTCGACCAGCATCTCCCAGTACAAGCTGTGGCAGAAGCGGGTGAACGACGCCGGCGGTATCGCTCTGAAGAAGTTCAACAAGAAGGTGCCGATCGAGTTCGTCAGCTACGACGACCAGGGCAAGCCCGACGAATTGCTCAAGCTCACCGCGCGACTGATCCAGCAGGACAAGGTGGACTTGATGCTGGGCCCCTACGCCACGCACATGAACCTGGCCGCCGCGCCGATCGTCAACAAGCACGAATATCCGGTGATCATGACGACGGCCACCACCACGAAGACCTACGACCTCGGCGCCAAGCTGCCCTACGCGTTCTGGAACATCTCGCAGCCCAACGAGTCGGCGCATCCCCTCTCCAACGCGCTGGGCCAGCTGAAGAAGGAGGGCAAGATCAGCGGCCGCGTCGCCGTCGTGCACGTGGCCCTGGAGTTCGGCGTGGAGATGCACGCGGCGTTCGTGGACCAGGCGAAGAAGGACAGCCTGGAGGTGGTGATGAGCAAGAGCTATCCGCTCGGCACCTCCGACCTGCAGCCCGTGATCCGCGAGGCGATGGCGGCCAATGCGGATGCCTTCGTCGCCATGAGCTATCCGCCGGATACGTTCATGCTGGTCGAGCAGTGCCAGATCGTCGGCTTCAACCCGAAGTTCATGTATGTCGCCATCGGCGGCGTGTTCCCGGGTCTGAAGGCCAAGTTCGGCGACAAGGTCAACGGCATCCTGGTCTACGGCGGCGTCGACCCCAACGCGCCCGGCATGGCCGAGTACAACAAGGCGCACCAGGCCATGTTCAACCGCCCGTCCGAGGCCGGGGCGCTCAACGTGTATGGCGCCCTGCAGGTAACCCAGCAGGCGATCGAGTCCGTGGGCGAGATCGACCGCAAGAAGATCCGCGACGTGATCGCCACCGACACGTTCCAGACGCTGTGGGGCGATCTCAAGTACGTGAATCAGCGCAATGCCAACCCCTGGTGCGTGGGCCAGTGGCAGAACGGCGAGATCGTCGGCGTCTATCCTGCCAGCAAGCCCGGCGCCAAGCCGCTGCTGTTCCCGAAGCCCGCATGGTCGTGACCCACGCCCATCGGCGCACATGAGTGTCGGGTCAGGCCGAGACCCTTGGCCTGACCCTTCGTTTGTTGGCCTTGCGGAGGAGGGGCCGGCGTGTTCGAAGTGCTACTCGGCGGTCTCATCCTCGGCGGCATGTACGGGCTGGTCGCGCTCGGCCTCAACCTGCAGTACGGCGTCTCCCGCATCCTGAACCTCGCCTACGGCGAGTTCCTGATCGGCGGCGCTTTCATCGCCTTCTTCACGGTGATGGGCGGCTGGCAGCTCAACCCGCTGCTCAGCCTGTTCGCCAGCATGCCAATCGCCTTCGCGCTCAACTGGCTGATCTACCGCTGGTTGATGCTGCCGCTGGTGAAGCGCGCCCCGGGCCAGGACGCGCTGGATGCCGACGTGGTGCTCGTCACCTTCGGCCTGTTCTTCGTGCTGCAGGGGCTCGCCGTCGTGAACTGGAGCGGCGACTTGCGCGGCTACTCGTTCCTGGCCCAGGGCGTGGACGTGTTGGGCGCCAGGGTCGCGCTCAACCGTCTGCTGGCGTTCCTCGGGGCCTGCACGCTGGCGCTGGCCCTGTTCCTGATCCTGCGGCATACGCGGGTGGGCTCGGCGCTCAGGGCCATCACCATCGATCCGGTCGCCGCCGAGCTGATGGGCGTGGACGTGCGCAAATTCTCTGCGCTCGCCTTCGCCGCCGGCGGCGCCTTGGCTGCCACGGCCGGCATGCTGGTGAGCACCTTCATCTCCTTCAGCGCCACGAGCGGCGCGGAGTACACGCTGAAGGCCCTGATCGTGGTGATCATGGCGGGCGTCGGCCGCGTGACCGGAACGCTGGCCGCCGGCCTGTTGCTGGGCGTGGTGGAGCAGCTGGGCGGCTACCTGGTCGATCCGGGCCTGACGCTGGCCATCAACTTCGGCCTGTTCACCCTCATCCTGCTGCTCAGACCGACGGGGTTGTTCACCCGTGCTTGAGTGGGCGCGCCAGAACCCGTGGATCTCGGCGCTGGTTGCGCTCGGCGTGCTCCTGCTCGTGCTGCTGCCGCAGCTGGTCTCGACCTACGTGGTCCAGCTCTGCATCTCGATCTACGCCAACGTGGCGCTGGCCACCGCCTGGGCTTTCTTCTCCGGCACCACGCGCTACATCTCGCTCGCCACCGCCGCGTTCTTCGGCATCGGCATCTATGCGCTCGCCATCCTGCACGTCTACCTGCCGCTGCCCCTGGCGCTGGCCGCCTCGGCGGTCGCCGGGTTCCTGGTCGCCCTGCTCGTCGGCCTCTCGACCCTACGCATGCGCGGCGTCTACTTCGTGGTCTTCACCTTCGGCCTCACGGAGCTCATCCACCAGGTCGTCAACTGGTGGGCCATCAAGAACCGCGCCGTCACGCGCTACATCTTCACCGACGCCTCCCGCGAGGGGATCTACGAGACGCTGCTCGCCATCGCGCTCTTCACCATCGCCGCCAGCTGGTACGTCAGCCGCACCCGCCTCGGCTATGCCATGCGCGCCATCGGCGAGGACGAGACGGTGGCGCGCCACACCGGCATCGACACCACGCGGGTCAAGGTGCTGTGCTTCGCCGCCTCCGCCGCCGTCATGGCGCTGGTGGGCGCGGTGCTGACGCTGCAGTACCCCTACATCGACGCCAGCATCGCCTTCAACAACACCTGGTCGTTCGAGGTGCTGATCGCGGCGCTGCTGGGCGGCCCCGGCCGCCCATGGGGGCCGGCGGTCGGCGCCATTCCACTCGTGCTCCTCAAGGACCAGCTGGTTGGCAGCCTCTACTTCACGATCGCGCTCGGCCTCTGCTTCGTCGCCGTCGTCTATGTGCTGCCTGGCGGCGTCGCACCGCTGATCGAGCGCTGGTATCACCGCTTCGACGCGGCAGCCCTGCGGCAGGCGGTCCGCTCAGGCAGGCTGCCGGACGGCTGGGACTGGCCGCACCGGCTCAAGCTCGGCCTCAAGGCCGCTCTGGCGCGGCTCAGCGGGCTGTGGAGGCTGTAGGCCGTGGCGGGCCCAGGGAACGGCATGTGGAACGGCCAAGGGAACGGCGTGGCGCTCAGCATCCGCGGCCTGCAGAAGGCCTTCGGCGGGCTGGTGGCCGTGCGCGACCTCACCTTCGACGTGGCGGAGGGCGCCATCACCGGCCTGATCGGCCCTAACGGCTCGGGCAAGACCACGGTGCTCAACCTCGTCACCGGCGAACTGCGCCCCGACGCCGGCGCCGTGCTCCTCGACGGCCGGGACATCGCCGGCTGGCCGGCATTCCGCGTCTGCCGCGCCCGCATCGCCCGCACCTTCCAGCTGGTGCGCGTGCTGCCGCATATGACGGTGCGCGAGAACGTCATGCTGGGCCGCATGTTCGGCAGCGCGCCGGCGGACCTCGCCCGCGCCTCGATGGAGGCCGAGGCCCTGATCGAGCGCGTCGGCCTGGCCGGCCGCGAGGCGATGCTCGGCGCCCAGCTCACCTACATCGACCAGAAGCGCGTGGAGCTGGCCCGGGCGCTGGCCTGCCATCCTCGCCTCCTCCTGCTCGACGAGTGGCTCGCCGGCCTCAACCCCACGGAGCTGCAGACCGGCATCGGCCTCATCCGCCTGATCCGCGCCGAGGGCATCGCCGTCGTCATGGTCGAGCACGTGATGGAGGCCATCCGCGCGCTGTGCGACACCGTCGTGGTCATGAACGCCGGCGAGCGGATCGCCGCAGGCACGCCGGACGCCGTGCTGTCCGACCCCGCCGTCATGCGCGCCTACCTCGGAGCCGACGATGCTGCGGCTTGAGAACGTCAGCGTCGCCTACGGCAAGCACGAGGCGCTGCACCGCGTCTCGCTGCACGTTGAGGCCGGCCGCACCACGGTGATCCTGGGCGCCAACGGCGCCGGCAAGACCACGCTGCTCAACACCATCGCCGGCCTGGTGCGCGCCCAGCCCGGCGGGCGCATCCTGTTCGAGGGCCGCTCCGTCGAAGCCGAGCCGCCGCACCGCATGGTGGGCGCCGGCATCGCCCTGGTGCCCGAGGGGCGGCGCCTGTTCGGGCAGATGACGGTGATGGACAATCTGCGCATGGGCGCCTACGCCCGGCACGCGCGGGCCGCCGAGGAGCGCCGGCTGGCCGGCGTGCTCGCCATGTTCCCGCGGCTTGCCGAGCGGCGCGGCCAACTCGCCAACACCATGAGCGGCGGCGAGCAGCAGATGGTGGCCATCGCCCGCGCCCTGATGTCGGGGCCGAAGCTCCTGCTGCTCGACGAGCCCTCGCTGGGCCTGAGCCCGCTCTTGGTGAAGGACCTGTTCGCGGCGCTCCACAAGATCAAGGCGCACGGCCAGTCGCTGATCCTGGTGGAGCAGAGCGTGCGCCAGGGCCTGCGGCTCGCCGACTACGTCTACGTGCTGGAGAACGGCCGCATCGTGCGCGGCGGCCGCCCCGCCGAGATCGAAGGCGACGAGGCGATCCAGAAGGCCTATCTCGGCCTCACCGGCAAGCGCCCCGCAGCACCGGTGGCGGCCGCCACGGGTGCTGCGGGGCCCGCAACGGCGCCGACGCCGTCAGCACCGCCGACAGCGGCGTCTCACGTTATGAGACGGGTGCATGCTGCGGGCGGGTTCCACAACCCGTATGCGCGCAATGTCGTCGCGGCGAGGAGCGAAGTCCCCGCACGCCAGGAGAAGGAGCAGACGATGACACGCGAGGCCATGACCGAGGCCATGACTGTCGCGAACGCAGGAGGCGGGGCCGGCTTCTTCCATCCCTTCGCCCGCTCCATCGGCCGCAAGCCCGCGGCTCCGGCGCGGGCCGCCCCGCCGGTCGCCGCCGTTGAGCCCGCGGTCCCCGTCCGACGAGAGAAGATTCCCACCACGGGCGGCTTCATCAACCCCCGCGCCATGAACCCGCAGGCCCGCCCGGAGCGGCTGTAGGGTGCAATTGTGCGAAGCACACCGAGCTGAGCCCAATGTAGGTTGGGTTAGGCCCGAAGGGCCGTAACCCAACATCGACAATCTCGATCGTCGGAGCTTGCCATGTTGGGTTACGCCGCTTCGCGGCTAACCCAACCTACAAGGAATTGCACCCTACCTTGCGCTACGAGTAGGCTCGGCGCAGCACCCCATCCCCAGCCAAGGCGAGACCCGAATGCCTCAGCATCTGCTGCCCACCACCGTCGTCGGCAGCTATCCGCAGCCCGATTGGCTCGTGAACCGCGAGCTGCTGTCGAAGAGCGTGCCGCGGGTGCGCATGAACATCTGGCGCGTGCGTGACGACTGGCTGGAGCAGGCACAGGACGACGCCACCATCCTCGCCATCCGCGACCTGGAGCGGGCCGGCATCGACATTATTACCGACGGCGAGATCCGCCGCGAGAGCTACTCCAACCGCTTCGCCACCGCGCTCGAAGGCATCGACCTCGCCAAGCCGGGGCACGTGAAGGCCCGCTCCGGCCACCGCACGCCGGTGCCGCGCGTCGTCGGCAGGATCAGGCGCAAGGGGCCCGTCGAGGTGCGCGACATGAAGTTCCTGCGCGCCAACACGGACCGGCTGGCGAAGATCACCCTGCCCGGCCCCTTCACCATGAGCCAGCAGGCCATCAACGAGCACTACAAGGACCCGGACGAGATGGTGATGGACTATGCCGTCGCCGTGAACGCCGAGGCCAAGGACCTGGTGAAGGCCGGCGCCGACATCGTCCAGCTCGACGAGCCGTGGCTGCGCAACGACCCCGACGCCGCCAAGCGCATCGCCGTCAAGGCCATCAACCGCGCGCTGCAGGGCATCGCGGTGCCCACCATCGTGCACCTGTGCTTCGGCTATGCCGCACTGGTGCCGGGCGAGACCAAGCCCGTCGGCTACTCGTTCCTGCCGGAGCTGGCCGACTCGACCGCCGACCAGATCTCCATCGAGGCCGCCCAGCCGAAGCTCGACCTCGGCGTCCTGCACGACCTGTCGCCCAAGAAGATCCTGCTGGGCGTGCTCGACCTCGGCGACCCCAGGGTGGAGACGCCCAAGAAGGTCGCCGACCGCATCCGCAAGGGCCTCAAGCACCTCCCCGCCGAGCGTCTGATCCCAGCGCCCGACTGCGGCATGAAGTACCTCCCGCGCGATGTGGCCTTCGGCAAGCTCAAGGCGCTGGCTGAGGGGGCGGCGATCGTGCGAGGGGAGCTGGCGGGATAAGGTGTCAGACCCTCTGGGTCTGACACCATCACGTCCACGCCGTTTGCGTAGTGGTGTCAGATCCAGAG
>JBIOWI010000118.1:0-12217 GCA_044868325.1 Hyphomicrobiaceae bacterium | reverse complement strand
CTCTGGCCGAGACGCAGGTGAGCCCGCCGGTGGTGCCGCTTGTCGCCAACGTCACCGCGGCGCCCATCAGCGACCCAGACGAGATCAAGCGGCGGCTGGTGGAGCAGGTCACCGGCACCGTACGCTGGCGCGAGTGCGTGGCCGTCATGGCCGAAGGCGGCGTCACCGAGCTCGTGGAGGTTGGCTCCGGCAAGGTGCTGGCGGGCCTCGCCAAGCGCATCGTGCCAGGGCTCGACGCCACCTCGGTCGGCGCGCCGCAGGACATCGACGCGGCCCTGTCCCTGCTCACGGCAAAGAGGTAAGCATGTTCGACCTGACCGACAGGACGGCGCTCGTCACCGGTGCCACGGGCGGTATCGGCGGTGCCATCGCGCGTGCTTTCCACAAGCAGGGCGCCGCCGTGGCGGTCTCCGGGCGCCAAACCGAGAAGCTGGAGAAGCTGGCGGCCGAGCTTGGCAGCCGCGTCCATGTCCTCCCCTGCGACCTCGCCGACCGGGCGGCGGTGGCGGGGCTGGTGGATGCCGCCATCGGCAAGCTGGGGCGGGTCGACATCCTGGTCAACAACGCCGGCCTGACCAAGGACAACCTGCTCATGGTGATGAAGGACGAGCAGTGGGACGAGGTGATCGCCGTCAATCTCACCGCCACGTTCACGCTGATGCGGGCTGCCGCCCGGGCCATGATGCGGGCCAAGACCGGGTATGGCCGGATCGTCAACATCTCCTCGGTCAGCGGCGTGGTCGGCAACCCAGGCCAGGGCAACTATGCGGCGTCCAAGGCGGGGATGATCGGCATGTCGAAGTCGCTGGCCCGCGAGGTGGCCTCCCGCGGCATCACCGTGAACTGCGTCGCGCCAGGCTTCATCTCCACTGCCATGACCGACGTGCTCAACGAGAAGCAGGTGAGCGCCATCAAGGAGGCCATTCCGGCCCAGAAGTTCGGGACGCCCGCCGACATCGCCGCCGCCTGCGTCTATTTGGCCTCCTCGGAGGCCGGTTACATGACGGGCCAGACGCTCCATGTGAATGGTGGCTTGGCCATGATCTAGCCGGCAAAACCCGCTCCCGAGCGCCCCCGGCGTAGCCTGCGCGGGGTGCTGGTCAAGCCTGGTGAAGTGTGTTAACGAGCCCGTGATTTGCGTGCCCAACCTCAGGACAAATGCGCTGCCATGGGGATGCATTCGCCCCCATCGCGGGTTGGGTGGAGGCGCTCTCGCAGGCTCAGGATGTGCATACCGACAGGTCGACGCGAGAACAAGCAGCTTGGATAAGCCAACAGACAGGGTCAGCCGAGGAATACACCGATGAGCGACGTGGCAGAGCGCGTGAAGAAGATCGTGGTGGAACACCTGTGCGTAGAAGCCGACAAGGTTACGGACAGCGCCAGCTTCATCGACGATCTGGGGGCTGATAGCCTGGATACCGTCGAGCTGGTGATGGCCTTCGAGGAGGAGTTCGGCTGCGAGATTCCCGACGACGCAGCTGAGCGCATCCAGACCGTGGGCGATGCCGTGAAGTTCCTGGAGCAGCACGCGAGCGCCGCGGGCACGCCGCCGGCCGCATCGTAGCCGGACCTAGCGGTCTCCTTCGCGAGCCAAGCGGCGCACCGCGCACGGAGCGCCGGCCGGCTTGGGGAAGAACGGGGGCTCAATCGGGACTGGGAATGCAGCGTCGCGTCGTTATCACGGGCTTGGGCCTCGTCACACCGCTGGGCTGCGGGGTGGAGGCCACTTGGTCGCGCCTGCTGCAGGGCGCGAACGGGGCGCGCCGGATCGAAGAGTTTCAAGTCGACGATCTGGCCTGCCAGATTGCCTGCTTCGTGCCGCACGGGCCGCTCAGCGAGGGCAAATTCACCGCTGACGACTGGATGGAGCCCAAGGAGCAGCGCAAGGTCGACGATTTCATCATTTACGCCATGGGGGCGGCCGAGCAGGCCATCAAGGACGCCGGCTGGGCGGCGGATACCCCCGAGAAGCAGGAGCGCACGGGCGTGCTGGTGGGCTCCGGCATCGGCGGTCTCGACGGCATCGCCGAGACGGCGCTGCTGCTGAAGGACAAGGGCCCCCGCCGCGTGAGCCCGTTCTTCATCCCAGGCCGTCTGATCAACCTGGCCTCCGGCTACATCTCGATCCGGCACGGGCTCAAGGGCCCCAACCACGCCGTCGTCACCGCCTGCTCGACCGGCGCCCACGCCATCGGCGATGCCGCGCGCCTGGTGGCGCTGGGCGACGCGGACGTGATGGTGGCGGGTGGCACCGAGAGCCCGATCTGCCGCCTGTCGATGGCTGGCTTCGCCGCCTGCAAGGCGCTGGCCACCAAGTTCAACAACCAGCCGACGCGCGCCTCCCGGCCCTACGACAAGGACCGCGACGGCTTCGTGATGGGCGAGGGTGCCGGCGTCGTCGTGCTGGAGACCTTGGAGCACGCCAAGGCCCGCGGCGCGCGCATCTACGCCGAGGTGATCGGCTACGGGCTGTCCGGCGACGCCTTCCACATCACCGCGCCGGCCGAGGACGGCGACGGCGCCTACCGCTGCATGAAGGCGGCGCTGGCGCGGGCCGGCATCGCCCCAAGCGACATCCACTACATCAATGCGCACGGCACCTCGACGCCCATGGGCGACGAGATCGAGCTGGGGGCCGTGGAGCGGCTGTTCGGCAACGCCTCGGGCAATCTCGCCATGTCCTCCACCAAGTCGGCCACGGGCCACCTGTTGGGCGCGGCCGGCGCCATCGAGGCGATTTTCTCGGTGCTGGCGATCCGCGACAATATCGCTCCGCCCACGCTCAACCTCGACAATCCTTCGGTGGAGACGGCCATCGACCTCGTCCCGCATGAGGCCAGGCGGCGGAGCATCGACACCGTACTCTCGAACTCCTTCGGGTTCGGCGGCACCAACGCCTCGCTCGTGCTACGGCGCGTGGCGTGAGGCGCGCCTGCCGTGCGCCGCGCAAGGGGTCGCGGCTGGAGTTGCCGCGGGGCCCATTGCGCGACATGGCGCGGCGCTTGTGTGTCAATCGTCCTTTCGCCACATTTACCTTAATGCTACCCAGCCGGACTCGGCCGCCGGTGCGAACAAGCGGGTAACAAGAACCGGTTAGAACCCAATCGGGGGTGCGCGCTGCGAGGAGTGAGCCCATGAGCAACCGCCGGCCCGCCGATCCCCACTATACCAGCCGGCCAACCGGCGCTGTGGCGCGCAGCCCATCCGAGCAGCTCGAGCCGACGCGACCCTTGGCGCGGTCCCGGTCCGGCAAGCGGCGGTACCGCTACCGGGGCGAACCCGGCCGCTCATCGGCGCTGTTCCGGTTCGTGAGCGGCGTGTTCACGCTGCTCCTGCTGCTGATGGCGATCGTCGGCGGCCTGGCAGTGGCGCTCAACAGCTGGGTGAATGCGCCGGGTCCCCTCGCCGCCAACAAGAACGTGGTGATCCCCAAAGGCGAGGGCGTGCACGATATCGCCTCGCGGCTGGAGCGGGATGGCGTGATCGCCGACCGGCGGCTCTTCATCGCCGGCTATCTCATCGCCAAAGCGACCGCGTGGGGCGACAAGGCGCGCTCTCCCCAGCTCAAGGCTGGCGACTACCAGATCCCGCAGGCGGCCAGCATCCGCAACGTCATCGACATCCTCTCCGACGGCAAGACCATCACGTTTCGGGTGACGATCCCCGAGGGGCTCACCAGCCATCAGATCGTGGAGCGGCTGAAGGCCGATCCCGGCCTCACGGGCGACATCGCCGAGGTTCCGCCCGAAGGCTTGCTGCTGCCGGAGACGTTCATCGTCCAGCGCGGAGCGCAGCGCCAGCAGATCCTCGACAACATGCGCGCGGAATCCCGCAGGCTGATGGAGAGGATGTGGGACCAGCGCCAGAAGGGCCTCCCCTTCAAGACCTGGGAGGAGGCGGTCGTGCTGGCCTCCATCGTCGAGAAGGAGACCGGGCGCAACGACGAGCGCGAGCGCGTCGCGGCCGTGTTCGTGAACCGGCTCCGGCAGAACATGCGCCTGCAGTCGGACCCGACCATCCTCTACGGGATGAGCCCCGGCAAGACGGTGTGGAGCCGGCCCATCCTGAAGAGCGAGATCGCGCAGAGGACCGCGCACAACACGTACCAGATCGACGGGCTGCCGCCGACGCCCATCTGCAACCCGGGACGGGCATCGATCGAGGCGGTGCTCAACCCGGCGAGCACGAAGGACCTCTACTTCGTGGCCGACGGCATCGGTGGGCACATCTTCGCCGAGACGTTGAAGGACCACAACGCCAACGTCCAGAAGTGGCGCGCCATCGAGCGGGAGCGCGAGAAAGAGAAGGAGAAGGCCGCCAAGGCGGCGGCGACCCCGCAGCAGCCCGAGAAGGCTCCCGAGAAGGGGGCGTCCGACAAGGGCGGTCCCAAGGCCTCAGACAAGGGACCAGACAAGGGACCAGACAAGGGACCAGACAGGGGCAAGGGCGCAGCTGCGCCGGGCGCCGCCAGCGCTCCCTCGGCGACGCGGCCGGGCGCGTCGGGCGAGGAAGGGTCGTGGACCTCGACCACCGAGCCGGCGCAGCCCAAGTCCAAGCGCTGATGGCGTCGCGAATGCATTGGCCGCGGGATGCCGGCCCTCCCGTGCTGGCGCGCGGGCGCCAATCCGACTAGATTTCGGCGCCGGAGCACCGGATCGCTCCGGTTTGAGCGCGTCGCCCCCCGCGGTGCGCCGTCGATGCCAGGCTGACGCATGACCATCAAGAGCATGACAGGGTTCGCGCGGGCGGCCGGTGCGGCAGGTCCCGTGAGCTGGCATTGGGAGCTGCGCTCGGTGAACGGGCGTGGCCTCGACATCAGGCTGCGCGTGCCGCCCGGCTTCGAGAGCCTGGAGCCTCGCATCCGCGAGGCGGTGGCCCGGCGCGTCAGCCGCGGCAGCCTGACGGTCAATCTCAGCGTGAAGCGCACACACGGGCAGACCGAGATCCGCCTCAACGAGTCGGCGCTGAAGCAGGTCCTGGCGGCCGTGGAGACGCTGCGTGGCGCAGCCGCGGTCGGCCCGCCCAGCGCTGAGGCGCTGCTCAACGTGCGCGGCGTCCTGGAGCTGGTGGAGCCGGAGGAGAGCGAGGTCGAGACCGCGGCGCGCAACGACGCGATGCTGGCGAGCCTCGACGCCGCGCTCGACGGCATGGTGCGCGCCCGCGCCGACGAGGGCGGCCACCTCAAGGCCGTCGTGGAGCGGCAGCTGGCCGAGATCGAGCGGCTGGTCGAGGGGGTCGAGCGGTCGCCGTCGCGCGCACCGGCCGCCATCCGCCAGCGGCTCCGGGAGCAGGTGGGGCGGCTGCTGGAGACGGGGGTGACGCTGGACGAGACGCGGCTCTATCAGGAGGCGGCGCTGCTGGCCGCCCGCGCCGACGTGGAGGAGGAGCTGAAGCGGCTCGCTGCCCACGTGGCCGCCGCGCGCGAGCTGCTCGACAGCAAGGAGCCCGCCGGCCGCCGGCTCGACTTCCTGGCCCAGGAGTTCAACCGCGAGGCCAACACGCTCTGCTCCAAGGCCTACGATGCGGAGACGACGCGCGCAGGCCTGGAGCTCAAGGCGGTGATCGACCAGATGCGCGAGCAGGTGCAGAACATTGAGTGAGAAGGCAAGCGAGGCCGGCGCCGCAGGCGGCCCCCGCATCGGCCGCAGGGGGATGCTGCTCGTGCTGTCCTCGCCCTCGGGCGCCGGCAAGACCACGCTGGCGCGGCGCCTGCTTGCGGCGGACCCGACCTTGCGCATGTCGGTCTCGGTCACCACGCGCGGCCTCCGCCCCGGCGAGGTTGAAGGCCGCGACTACTACTTCGTCGACAAGGCGGAGTTCGAGCGCAGGAAGCGCGCGGGCGAGCTGCTGGAATGGGCCGAGGTGTTCGGCGAGAGCTATGCCACCCCCAAGGCCCGGGTGCTGGAGCTGGTGGAGGCCGGCACCGACGTGGTGTTCGACATCGACTGGCAGGGCGCGCGCCAGCTCAAGCGGCAGATGCCGAACGATGTGGTGCGCGTGTTCATCCTGCCGCCCGACGGCAAGGCGCTGGAGCGGCGCCTCAGGACCCGCAACCAGGATGCCGAGCCGGTCGTGCGGCGCCGCCTGGCGGCGGCAGCGGCCGAGATCGCGCATTGGGACGAGTACGACTACGCTCTCATCAACGCCGACCTGGAGGCGACGCTCGCGAGCCTCACCGGCATCGTCGCGGCCGAGCGCCTCAAGCGCGAGCGCCAGACCGGCCTCTCCGGGTTCGTGGCCGGTCTGTTGGCCGATCTCTAGCCGTTCACGCAGGGCACTGAGATGTGCCGCGGATTTTCAGGTTGCGCAGCGTGCCGGAGGAGTCTATGTAAATTTTATTAACATAAAGGCTCCACCATGAACCTTGCCCCGCTCACAGACGCCTCTGTGCCCATCCAGATCCACGCCTATGCCGCCCTCGCCGCCTTCGTCCTGGGCGTCGTGCAGCTGGCGCGGGTGAAGGGCACGACGGGCCACCGCGCGCTCGGCTACGTCTGGGTAGTGCTCATGCTGGCCGTCGCCCTCAGCTCGTTCTGGATTCAGGAGCTGCGCGTTTGGGGGCCTTGGAGCCCGATCCATCTGCTCTCGATCCTCTCCCTCACCATGTTGCCCCTCGGCATCTACTACGCGCGCAGTCACATCGTGCGGGGCCACAAGCTCACCATGCTCGGCCTGTTCAGCGGCGCGCTCGTGATCGCCGGCATCTTCACTTTCGCCCCCGGCCGCATCATGTACCGGGTCGTCTTCGGAGGGTGAACGCCTTCGCTAGGTTCCTCCCGAGGGCTCGTCTCTTCAATCCGGACTGTGGTAAACTGTCCGTCAGCCGAGGAGAGCACAATGACCACGATGCAGACCTACACAATCGTGCTTGAGCCCATGGAGGAGGGCGGCTTCCTCGTGCGCGTGCCTGCCCTCCCCGAGGTCGTCACTGCCGGCGATACGGTGGACGAGGCGCTCGCCATGGCGAAGGAGGCGATCGAGCTTGTGCTCGAGAGCAGGCTGGAACGGGGCGAGGACATTCCAACAGACGCTGGCAAGCCTGAGGTTCACGAGGTTACCGTCTCTATCGCCGCATGACGGGGCGCCTCCCCTCGCTGAGGGCGGATAAGGTCATCCGAGCCCTGCAACAAGGAGGTTTTGAGGTCGTTCGATCGGTTGGAAGCCACCATCGCATGGTGCACACCCGCAATCCGCGGCTAGCGACGACAGTGCCGCTCCATAAGGGCCGCGATCTTCCCCGGCCCCTGCTCCGAGCGATCATCCGGCAGGCCGGTCTCACAGAGGAAGAGTTCCTGAAGCTGCTCTAAGTGGGCGGGTCGAGCGTCCTCGAATTGCCCTACCGCTTGCATCCCCAATCGATTGAAAAAATGTGCAAAAACCCCTATATTTCGTGATGCGTGGGGGCGCCTGCCATTGCCCCTCCAGGTCCACTCGGCTATCAACGAGCCGGGCACTCCGACAGGGCGTTTCGGCGCGATTTCTCGGCTAGAGCAGGAGCCGGATTTACCCTCCTCCAGATTCAACCATAGGCACAACCAGTGGCTGACCACGACACTTCCGCGGGCGGCGAAGGCTCCGGGAAGGGCCCCATCGACATCCGGCCGATTGCGATCGCCGACGAGATGAAGCGCTCCTACCTCGATTACGCCATGAGCGTGATCGTGTCGCGGGCGCTGCCCGACGTGCGCGACGGCCTCAAGCCCGTGCACCGGCGCATCCTCTACGGCATGCAGGAGCTGGGGCTCGACCACAACAAGAAGTACATGAAGAGCGCCCGCGTGGTCGGCGAGGTGATGGGCAAATTCCACCCGCACGGCAACCTGGCGATCTACGACGCGCTGGTGCGCATGGCGCAGGACTTCTCGCTGCGCGTCATGCTGGTGGACGGCCAGGGCAACTTCGGCTCCATCGACGACGATCCGCCCGCGGCCGAGCGCTATACCGAGTGCCGGCTCACCAAGATCGCGGGCACCATGCTCGCCGACCTCGACAAGAATACCGTCGAGTTCCGCGACAACTACGACGGCACGCTGCGGGAGCCGACGGTCATGCCGGCCACGTTCCCGAACCTGCTGGTGAACGGCTCGGGCGGCATCGCCGTGGGCATGGCCACCAACATTCCCCCGCACAACTTGGGCGAGGTGATCGACGCCTGCATCGCTCACCTCGATAACCCCGAGATCGGCATCGACGAACTCACCCAGATCGTACCGGGGCCGGACTTCCCGACCGGGGCGATGATCCTGGGTCGCGCGGGCATCCTGTCGGCCTATCACAAGGGCCGCGGCTCCATCGTCATGCGCGCCAAGGTGCATACCGAGGAGATCCGCAAGGACCGCGAGGCGCTGATCGTCACCGCCATCCCCTACCAGGTGTGCAAGAAGACGCTGATCGAGAAAATCGCCGCCGAGGTGCGCGAGAAGAAGATCGAGGGCATCTCCGATATCTGGGACGAGACCAACCGCGAAGGCATGCGCATTGTCATCGAGCTCAAGCGCGATGCGATTGCCGACGTGGTCCTGAACCAGCTGTGGCGCCACTCCGACCTGCAGACCAGCTTCGGCGCCAACATGCTGGCCATCAACGGCGGTCGCCCCGAGCAGCTCAACCTCAGGGACATCGTCTCCGCCTTCACCTCCTTCCGCGAGGAGGTGGTGTCGCGGCGTACCAAGCACCTGCTCGCCAAATCGCGCGACCGCGCGCACGTATTGGTGGGCCTCGCGGTTGCCGTCGCCAACATCGACGAGATGATCCGGCTGATCCGCCACGCGCCGAGCCCGCAGGAGGCGCGCGAGCAGATGATGGCCCGTGCCTGGCCCGCCAAGGACATCGGCCCGCTGGTGGACCTCATTGCCGATCCGCGCCACAAGCTCGAATCGGACGGCACCATTCGCCTCTCCGACGAGCAGGCCCGCGCCATCCTCGATCTGCGCCTGCAGCGCCTGACGGCGCTCGGCCGCGACGAGATCGACGGCGAGCTGAGGAAGCTCGGCGAGGAGATCAAGGACTATCTCGCCATCCTCTCCTCGCGCGTTCGCATCGTCGACATCGTCAAGACGGAGCTCAACGCCATCAAGGCCGAGTTCGGCACGCCACGCCGCACCGAGATCGTCGAGATGGAGGGCGAGGTCGAGGACGAGGACCTGATCGCCCGCGAGGACGTGGTGGTGACGGTCTCGCACCGCGGCTACATCAAGCGCGTGCCGCTCTCCACCTACCGGGCGCAGAAGCGCGGCGGCAAAGGCCGCGCGGGCATGTCGACGCGCGAGGAGGATGTGGTCACCCAGATCTTCATCGCTTCCACGCACACGCCCGTCCTGTTCTTCTCCTCGCGCGGCATGGCCTACCGCATGAAGGTGTGGCGCCTGCCCGCGGCCACGCCGCAGTCCATCGGCAAGGCGCTGGTGAACCTCTTGCCGCTCGCCGAGGGCGAGACCATCACCTCCATCCTGCCGCTGCCCGAGGACGCAAAGACATGGGGGCAGCTGGAGCTGATGTTCGCCACGAGGAGCGGCAACGTGCGCCGCAACAGCCTGGCCGACTTCGAGAGCATCAACCGCAACGGCAAGATCGCCATGAAGCTCGACGAGGGCGACCGCATCGTGCGGGTGGCGATCTGCGCGGCCAGCGACAACGTGCTGCTCACCACGGCGGGCGGCCGCTGCATCCGCTTCCCCGTGGAGGACGTACGCGTCTTCAAGGGGCGCGATTCCACTGGCGTACGCGGCATCCGGCTCGACGAGGGCGACGAGGTGATCTCCATGGCCATCCTGCGTCATGTGGAGGCCACGCCCGGCGAGCGCGAGGCCTACATGCGCCAGGCGCTGGCCATGCGCCGCGCCCAGGACGCCGAGGCTGCGGAAGCCGGTGCCGAGGCGCCCGAAGTCGAGGCGGAGACCGAGGAGGGAGCCGAGGCCGTCGAGCTCACGCCGGAGCGGTATGCGGAGCTCGGTGCGCGCGAGCAGTTCGTGCTCACGGTCTCGGAGCGCGGCTTCGGCAAGCGCTCCTCGTCCTACGCCTACCGCATCTCCGGCCGCGGCGGCAAAGGCATCACCGCCATGATCGTCAACGAGCGCAACGGCCGGCTGGTGGCCTCCTTCCCGGTGGAGGAGACCGACCAGATCATGCTGGTGACGGACCGCGGCAAGCTGATCCGCTGTCCTGTCGACGATGTTCGCATTGCGGCGCGCAGCGTGCAGGGCGTGCGCATCTTCCGCACCGAGGAGGATGAGAGGGTCGTCTCGGTGGAGCGCATCCCCGAGGAAGGCAACGGCGAGGCGGGCGGGGAGCCTGAGGCCGAGGCCGACGGCAGCCCAGGCAGCTGACGGGTGGCCGAGGGTGCAACCCGGCCCATTGTGACTTTCCGGATGCGGCGAGGCGCGCTGCGTGTTTGCGCAGATCGCCTCGCTGTGTGAGACTGCCTATTTCAGAGTTCGTTACCGTTTTGACATAGGAGTTTCTTGGTGAATGACAGCGCTCTGCCCGTCATCTCGACCATCCGCAATATCGGCGCGCTTTTGTCCCTTGGGCGGTTCTCGCCTGCGCCGGTGCAGCGCGGTTTCGAGTGGGATGTCTCTTACGCCACACGGCTTCTCAACGATATCGACAAGGTCCTGGCCAAGCTGCATCCGGAGGCGGAGGAGCATGAGCCCGCCGGGGCCGACGGGTCGGATGAGCAGGAGACCGCGGCTGCGGATGGCGACGGCGCCGGCATCGGGGCTCCGCTGAACGACCTCGCCTTCGATGAGAAGGCCGCTGAGACGGCCATCGGCCACGTGGCCGTCCCGGAACGTCCGCCGGCGCACTACTTCATCGGCACCATCATCCTGAACGGGACCGGTGCGGAGACCTACGAGGTCTACGACGGGCTGCAGCGCCTCACCACCCTGACCATCCTGGTGGCGGTGCTTCGAGATCTGATCGAGGACGGGGCGATGCGGGCCGAGCTCCATCGCCTGGTTGTCGAAGAGGAGGAGCACCGCCTCCATCTCTTCGGCCGGGACAGGACTCTGGCCGAGCACATTCAGGCACCTGGCGCAACGGCCATCAAGTCCGACAGCAGGGCCTATTACGAGGTCGGCCGGCGCATCCTGCGCATCAAGAACGCTCTGCGCCGGAGGATTGCAGAATGGGACAACGCGCGCCGCGTCAGGTACGCACGATTTCTGCTCGCGTCGGTTTGGACGAGCGTGCTCGATGTCAAGGACGTGCGGATGGCGCGTCAGATGTTCGTGAGCACCAATCTCTACGGCAAGCCCTTGCAGACCATCGACCTCCTGAAGGGGCAGATTGCCGACATGATCTCGCTGTCATGTCCCTCCGAGGCCGTTGAGCAGTTCAGGAGAGATTGGGAGGACGTGCGGCAGGTGTCTGGCGCCGCGTTCGAGGAGATGCTGAAAGCGGTCGATGCAATCGAGCGCACCGATACGCAGGACAGCACCTGGGCTACCGAGCTGGGAGACCACCTCGCCAAGGCCTATCCGTCGGCTCGCATCGGGCGCTTCGTGCGGCGCCTCACTGGCTACGCTCATTGCTGGAGGGACTGCAAACGGATGCTGGCGCAGGCCGGACCGTCCGCCATCGAGCGGGACTTCTGGCGCCTGCACGTGTTCTGGTGGCCCGAGTGGCACGGCTTGGCCCTGCGCTGGTGGAACGAGGTCAGCCTGTTGCGCAGGGACGGGCAAGTCGGCGGGCCGAGATGGCGCGTGCTTGCGAGCCGGTACAGGCGGCTGCATCGCCGATGCATGGCCGTGACGCTCTTGCAGTTCGACGAGGCCGACCGGCAGGCCATCTTCATGCGCGCTTTGCGGCAGGACAAGGCGGGGGACGATGTGTTCCTCGGCGCATTGGCGTTCCCGGATCGGCAGCGCCGCAAGATCGACCGCACGCTGCGCTCGCAGATCCGCAGCGAGGAGATCTGGGCTCCGCTCATCCGGTGGATCGAGATCGTCGATTGGAGAGAGGGGCTTCCGGACCGCATGCGGTCGACCAATACGGAGCACGTGCGGCCGCGCAGGCCCGAGCTCGATGACGACCATATGGAAGGTGTGCGCGAGTACGACGATGGATGCTTCTCGCTGGGCAATCTCGCCGTCATCACGCGCGAGGGCAACAGGCGGGCTCTGAACGGCGACTTCGCGCAGAAGCTGGAGGTCTTGCGGGAGGAGGCGCGCTTGTTCCGGACCATGCACAGCGTGGTCTACGATGCAAAGGG
>JBIOWI010000117.1:0-13283 GCA_044868325.1 Hyphomicrobiaceae bacterium | reverse complement strand
TCGAGTGCCGCCAGCCCGCGCAGCACTCGGGTCTCCTGGGCCTCCACGTCCGCGCCGTGGGCACCCTCGTGCAGGTAGCCGTGATGGGCGATCTCGTGTCCGGCGTCCCGGATGGACCGGCAGATTTCCGGCCATCGCTCGGCGGTGTAGCCGGGGATGAAGAAGGTGGCTCGCCAACAGTCTCGTTCCAGCCAAGCCGTTCGAGGCGAGGGGTCTGACCCCCGTCAGCGCCCCCGTCAACGCACGTCCGGCGGCCATGCCGGCGCGGCGGTCCGCACCGCCCAGCGCAGCCGCGCCGACCGCGCGCGCGGGTTGGCGGCGGTCTCGGTCTCGGCCGGGCTTACCGGCTTCGGGTTAACGAAGCGGAAACTGGGCGCCCGCTCCGGCGGCGCGCCCGGCGGCAGGTGGCGCGAGCCGCCCTCCCGCTTGCCCGTGCGCGCCTGGAGGAACCGCTTGACCATGGCGTCCTCCAGGGAGTGGAAGCTCACCACGGCCAGCCGGCCATCGGGCTTCAAAATGCGCTCCGCGGCACTGAGGCCCTGCGCCAACTCGCCGAGCTCGTCGTTGACATAGATGCGGAGCGCCTGGAACGTGCGCGTGGCCGGGTGCCGGCCGCCGACCTTGGCCCGCCCCAGCACCCGCTCAACCGTCTCCGCCAACTCAAGCGTGCGGACAAAGGGCTGCTCGCGCCGGCGCGCCACAATGGCCCGGGCGATGGCGCGGGAGCGGCGCTCCTCGCCGAGCTGGAAGAGGATGTCGGCGATATCGGCCTCGTCCGCCTCGTTGACGATATCGGCGGCGGTGGGGCCTGCGTCCGACATGCGCATGTCGAGCGGCCCATCGGCCTGGAAGGAGAAGCCGCGCTCCGGCTCGTCGAGCTGCATGGACGAGACGCCGATGTCGAGGACGACGCCATCCGTCGGAGCGAAGCCGGCCGCCTCGGCGAGGCGGTCCAGCTCGCCGAACCGGCCTTCCACCAAGGTCAAAGCCCCGCCGCTCCGCTCTACGAGGGAGCGGCCCGCCGCAACGGCCGACGGATCGCGGTCGATGGCCAGCACGCGCACGCCCGTCGCCGCCTCCAGCAGGGCCGTCGTGTAGCCGCCGGCGCCGAAGGTGGCATCGATGAAGCGCTGGCCCGCCTGGGGCGCCAGCGCCGCCAGGACCGCGGGAAGCAGCACGGGAATGTGCGCCCGCGTCCCTCTGCGGCTCCCCTCGGGGGATGAGGTGCCGCCGCGGGCCGTCATTCCCGTGCTCCCCCCTCGCCGCCGGGTTCGGCCCCTAGTCCGGCCTCTGGCGCAGCTCCAGCCGCAGCCCCCGGCTGGCGGCGCGCCGCGAACAGGCGGCGGTGGTCTCTTACCTTCTCCTTGGCGGCGGCGCGTCGGGCCTCGAAGCGCGCGGGCTCCCACATCTGGAACTTCTGTCCGAGCCCCACAAAGGCCACGTGGGTCGCAATGTCGGCGTGCGAGCGAAGCGTCTCAGGAAGCACGATGCGTCCGTCCTGGTCGATGGCGAGCGTGTGCACGTCACCATAGAGCGCGACAGACAGCTCGTCCCGCTCGTCCGAATAATCCGCCAGGCCGTCGAGAAGCCGGTCGATGTTCGCCGCAAGTCTCTGGCCGCCAGCATCGAGGGCCGGAGCGTCGAGCGAGGGGTAGCAGTAGATGCCGCCTCCGGCATAGCCGTCGCGTTCCAGCACGGCCCGGAAAGGCGCAGGCACGGAGACACGCCCTTTGGCGTCGATCTTGTTGATGAAGGTGGAAACAAAGCGGTCCATCCCGTTGCTCGAGCCTCGTCCCGACGCCGACCAACCACGCTTTGCTTCTACGACCCGACGCGCTCGGCCCTGCGCTCCCCCTCGAGCGCCATGAGTCGGCATGATTAACGCTGGGTGTGTGTGGGATGTCATGGGTTCATATGGGTGTCAACGGGCTGATCTGGGAAAATACGGCAAGACTGTGGAGAGCCTGTGGAGATCGCCCGCGACCGGTCGGCAGCGGGCAGATGGGCCTCGCTCCAGCTCGTGTCGATTCGCTGCTGCCTGACGCTTGGTGCGGGTCCGGAGCTGCCCTTGGGGCACCGCGGGCCCGATGCGACGTTGCGCGGCCTCGGCAGGCGTGCAGATCTGGGCGAGCAATAGGGTCCCGGCGGCAAGCGTTGCCTGGGTTCGTGTCAGGGAGGGTTGGTTGTGTTGAGGCTCATCTTTGCAGCGGCAACGGCGCTTGCCGCCGTCTGCTCGGGCGCGCTGGCGCAAGACATCAAGCTTGCGCATGTCTACGACAAGACCGGCCCCTTGGAGGCCTATGCCAAGCAGTCTCACATCGGCTTCATGATGGGCCTCGAATACGCCACCGGCGGCAAGATGGAGGTGCTGGGCCGCAAGATCGTGGTGATCGAGAAGGACACGCAGTCGAAGCCCGACGTGGGCCGCACCGTGCTGGCCGAGGCCTACGGCGACGACAACGCCACCCTGGCGGTCGGCCCCGTGAACTCGGGCGTGGCGCTCGCCATGCTGCCGGTGGCGCAGGAGCACAAGCGCATCCTGCTGGTCGAGCCGGCGGTGGCCGACTCCATCACCGGCGCCAACTGGAACCGCTATATCTTCCGCACCGGGCGCAACTCCTCGCAGGACGCGGTGGCCAACGCCGTGGCGCTCGGCAAGCCCGGGGTGGTGATCGCCACGCTGGCGCAGGACTACGCCTTCGGCCGCGACGGCGTGGCCGCATTCAAGGCGGCGCTCGCGCCCACCGGCGCCAAGCTGGTGTTCGAGGAATACGCCAAGACCGACACCACCGACTTCACGGCCAACGCCCAGCGCCTGTTCGATGCGCTGAAGAACGAGCAGGGCCGCAAGCTCATCTTCGTGATCTGGGCAGGCGGCGCCAACCCGCTCGGCAAGCTCAAGGCGCTGCAGCCGGAGCGGTTCGGCATCGAGATCGCCACCGGCGGCAACATCCTGGCCGCGCTCAAGGCCTACAAGGAGCTGCCGGGCATGGAGGGCGCCACCTACTACTACTACGAGATCCCCAAGAACGCGGCGAACGACTGGCTGGTGGCCGAGCACCAAAAGCGCCACAACGGCCCGCCCGACTTCTTCACCGCCGGCGGCATGGCGGCCGGCATCGCCGTGGTCGAGGGCCTGAAGAAGGCGGGCACGACCGACACCGAGAAGCTGATCGCGGCGCTCGAGGGCCTCTGCTTCGAGACGCCCAAGGGCAAGATGTGCTTCCGCCCGGAGGACCACCAGGCGCTGCAGTCGATGTACCACTTCAGGATCAAGGTCGATCCCAAGGTCGAGTGGGGCATCCCCGAGCTGGTGCGCGAGCTCAAGATCGAGGACATGAAGATTCCCATCCTGAACAAGAAGTGAGGGCAATAGGGCAGTAGGGCAGTAGGGCAGTAGGGAGCGAGGGCGTCACGGCCCTTTCCCACTGCCTTATTGCCTTACTGCCCTACTGCCTTTGTTCCATGCCCCACCCCACCCTCGAGACGCGCGACCTGACCATCCGCTTCGGCGGCCACGTGGCCGTCGACGCGGTGAGCTGCGCGTTCGAGCAGGGCACGCTGACCGCCATCGTCGGCCCGAACGGAGCCGGCAAGACCACCTACTTCAACCTGATCTCGGGGCAGCTCAGGGCCACGGCCGGCACCGTCTGGCTCGACGGCGAGGACATCTCGCGTGCCAGCGTGGCCGAGCGCACCCACCGCGGCATCGGCCGCGCGTTCCAGCTCACCAACCTGTTCCCCAACCTGACCGTGCGCGAGAACGTGCGCCTCGTCGTCCAGGCCAGGGCGCGGCGCGGCTTCGATGTCCTCTCCATGGCCGACACCCACGCCGACCTGATCGCGCGGGCGGATGAGGTGCTCGCTCAGGTTCGTATGCTGCACGCGGCCGACCGTACGGTGGCGGCGCTGCCCCACGGCGATCAGCGCAAGCTGGAGGTCGCCATGCTGATCGCGCTCCAATCGCGCGTTCTCATGCTCGACGAGCCCACGGCCGGCATGAGCGTGGACGAGGTGCCCGTGGTGCTCGACCTCATCACCGCGCTCAAGGCCGACAAGTCGCGGACGGTCTTGCTGGTGGAGCACAAGATGGACGTGATCCGCTCGCTCGCCGATCGCGTCGTGGTGCTGCACAACGGCCGCCTGGTCGCCGACGGCGCCCCGCAGGAGGTGATGGCCTCGCCCATCGTGCAGGAGGCCTATCTGGGCTTGGAGGCGGCGCGTGCCTGAGGCCCTGCTCACCCTGGCGGGTGTGCACACCCACATCGCCCAGTACCACATCCTGCAGGGGGTGAGCTTCGCCGTGCCCGAGGGCGGCATCGCCGTGCTGCTCGGTAGGAACGGCGCCGGCAAGACCACCTGCCTGCGCACCGTCATGGGCCTGTGGCGCGCCTCGCGAGGTAGCATCGTCTTCGCCGGGGAGAGCATCGCCGGGCTCGACACGCCGGCGATCGCGCAACGCGGCATCGCCTTCGTGCCGGAGAACATGGGGCTGTTCACGGACCTCACCGTGCACGAGAACCTGGTGCTGGCGGCGCGCTCCGGCCCCATCGACGCCGCCCGGCTGGAGTGGCTGTTCGGGCTGTTTCCGCCGCTGAAGACCTTCTGGTCGCTGCCGGCCGGCAATCTGTCGGGCGGCCAGAAGCAGATGCTAGCGGTGGCGCGGGCGCTGATCGAGCAACGCCGGCTGATCCTGATCGACGAGCCCACCAAGGGGCTGGCGCCGGCCATCGTCAAGGCCATGACGGCGGCGATCGCGCAGCTGAAGGAGACCAACACCACCGTCCTGCTCGTGGAGCAGAACTTCGCCATGGCCCGCGCGGTGGGGGATACGGTGGCGGTGATGGACGACGGCCGCATCGTGCATGCCGGCAGCATGGCGGCGCTGGCCGCGGACGCCGCCCTGCAGCAGCGGCTGATGGGCCTGAGCCTGGAGGCGCACTGAGCGAACGATGAGCGACGCCACCATCGCCCCGCGCATCGAGCGCCCGGGTCTCGCCCAGCGCCTGGAGGCTGCCCTGCCGGTGCTGCTGGTGCCGGCCGTCGCGCTGGCGGGCCTCGCTCTGATCGGCACGCCCTCGACCTGGCTCACGCTCACCGCCGCGGGGCTGGCCATGGGCATGATGATCTTCCTCATGGCCTCGGGCCTGACGGTGGTGTTCGGCCTGATGGACGTGATCAACTTCGGCCACGGCGCCTTCATCGCCGTCGGCGCCTTCATCGGCGTCACCGTGCTGGCCCAGCTCGCAGGCCTGACCGGGGCTCCCTCCGTCGCACTCAACCTCGCCGCCCTTGCCGCGGCCCTGGCGGTGGCCATGGCGGCCACGGGCGCGCTGGGGTGGCTGTTCGAGCGCGCCATCGTGCGGCCGGTCTACGGCTTCCACTTGAAGCAGATCCTGGTCACCATGGGCGGGCTCATCGTCGCCCAGCAGCTGATCCTCGTGGTCTGGGGGCCCGACGCCATCACGCTCACGCGCCCGCAGGCCCTCAAGGGCTCGGTGGAGATCGGCGGCGCGCTCATCGAGACCTACCGCATCCTGGCCGCGGGGCTGGGCCTCGCGGTGTTCCTCGCCACGCGGCTCGTGCTGAAGCGCACCCGCATCGGCCTCCTGGTCCGCGCGGGGGTTGAGAACGGCGAGATGGTGGAGGCGCTGGGCTACCGCATCCGCCGGCTGTTCGTGGCCGTGTTCATGGCGGGCTCGGCGCTGGCGGGGGCGGGCGGCGTGATGTGGGCGCTCTACCAGGAGACCGTCACGGCCCACATGGGCGCCGAGATCATGATCCTGGTGTTCATCGTGGTGATCGTCGGCGGGCTCGGCTCCATCGAGGGCTGCTTCATCGGCGCGCTGCTGGTGGGGCTGATGGCCAACTACACCGCGTTCCTGGCGCCCAAGGTGGCCCTCATCTCCAACATCGGCCTGATGGTGCTGGTGCTGATGTGGCGCCCGCAGGGGCTCTACGCGGTGGTCAAGGCGAAGTGATACCGTCCCGCGGAAATTCCGACTCACCGGAGCATCCGGCAGTCGGGCTTCGGCAGTCGCAGAAGCAGCGACACCCGACTGCCGATTGCCGACTGCCGGTGGTTGGGTCAAAAAACTTAGCTGGGGCGGTATGAGACGGGGAATGGGGGCGCGGCCGTGCTGACCAGGCTCATCTCCGGCGACCGTCCGCGCAGCGTGGCGCTCGGCCTCGTGCTGATTGCCATCGCGCTGGGCCTCGCCTTCGCGCCGTTCCTGTTCCCCGGCACGCGCTCGCTCGACACGGCCGCCCGCATCTCAATCTTCATTGCGCTGGTGGCGAGCTACGACCTGCTCCTCGGCTACACCGGCATCGTCTCCTTCGCCCACACCATGTTCTTCGGCCTGGGCGCCTATGGCGTCGCCATCTCGCTCAAGACGCTGGGGCCGAGCTTCGGCGCTCTGCTGCTGGGCGCAGGCCTCGGCACGCTGGCGGCGGCGCTCCTCGCCCTCCTGATCGGGCTGTTCTCGCTGCGTGTGCGCGCGATCTTCTTCGCCATGGTGACGCTGGCCGTGGCCAGCGCCTTCGAGCTGCTGGTCTCGCAGCTCTCCTTCCTCACCGGCGGCGAGGACGGCCTCAACTACACCATCCCGTTCGCCCTGACGCCCGGCTTCCGCCTCGCCGAGGAGCGCGTGCTGGGCGTGGCCCTCAACGGGCGCCTCATCGCGTACTACGCGATCCTCGCGGCCTCCACGGCGCTCTTCCTCCTGATGCTGCGGATCGTGAACTCGCCGTTCGGCCGGGTGCTGCAGGCGGTGCGCGAGAACGCCTTCCGCGCCGAGGCCGTCGGCTACCGCGTGGTCTATTACCGCACGGCAGCCACCGTCCTCTCCGCGTCCATGGCGGCGCTCGCCGGCGCGCTGCTGGCGGTCTGGCTGCGCTACACCGGCCCCGCCACCACGCTGTCGCTGGAGATCATGGTCGACATCCTGCTCATGATCGTGATCGGCGGCATGGGCACCATGTACGGCGCCGTGGTGGGCGCCACGGTGTTCATCGTCGCCCAGAACTACCTGCAGTCCCTGATGAAGCTCGCCTCCGAGGCCACCGCCGCCGTGCCGCTCCTGGCGGGCCTGCTGCACCCCGACCGCTGGCTGCTGTGGCTCGGCCTGCTGTTCATCCTCAGCGTCTACTTCTTCCCCGCCGGCATCGTCGGCCGCCTGCGCCGGTAGGCGGCCAGCCGCGAAATGCGTCCCTCTAGGCGGGCTCAACCGCAAGCAGGACGAGAGGAGTTCACCGCATTCCTGGCGAAGCTCTCAGCAACCGCCCATGGCTTGCTCGGAGGGCAGGAAGCAGGGCCTGCCCCGGTTGCTGAGGCCCGGGCTCGAGGGCGCACCGTAGCTCCCCTGCCCGGAGCCTGTTCGGCCGCGGCTGCCGGCTCGCTGGCGACGCAAGCTGTCCAAGCGTTTGGCCGCGGAGGTGTCGCCCGCGGCGAGACCCTTTTCGTACCACTGGCGCGCCGTTTCGAGATCGCGTCGCACGCCCTCGCCATTGTAGTAGAAAATTCCGACATTGGTCATGGCCTCCGCATGCCCAGCGGCTGCGGATCTCTCGAACCAGGAGCGCGACTCGCCGTAGTTTCGCGGGACGCCTTGACCATAGTAGTAGAGGACGCCCAGCCCGTTCATGGCACCGGCATCGCCCAGGCTCGCGGCCTTCTCGTACAACCGCCTCGCCTCGGCGTAGTCTCGCGCACCTCCCCGTCCATTGGCATACAGGGCGCCAAGGCGATCCATCGCGTCGGCATTTCCCGCCGCGGCTGCCTTTCCGTACCAGACGCGCGCTTGGGCGTAGTCTTGGGACCCCCCGTGCCCGTGCTCGTACATCCAGCCGAGGTCGGCCATCGCGCGGGGCTGTCCCGCGGCAGCAGCCTTTTCGAGCCAGGCACGTGCCCGGACATAGTCCTTTGGCACGCCCTTTCCATACAGATAGAGTGCGCCAAGGCGATCCATCGCGGAGGTGTCGCCTCCTGCCGCACCCCTCTCGTACCACTCGCGCGCCGAACTGAAATTCTGATTGGTACCTTCTCCCATCTCGTGCATGAAGCCGACGTGGTACATGGCTTCCGGGAGACCCAGGGCGGCGGCCTTCTCGAACCAGCGGCGCGCCTCGTTGTGGTCTCGCGTCACTCCTCTGCCGTCGTAGTACATTTCGCCGATGTTCTTCATGGAGACGGGAAGACCGCTTGCCGCAGCCTTCTCGAACCACCGCCGCGCCTCGGAAAAGTCCTGCGCGATTCCATGGCCACCATAGTACATGGCCCCGATGTTGTTCATCGCGCTGGCGTCCCCCAGGCCCGCAGCCTTCTCGTACCAGCGGAATGCCGCCGCATAGTCGCGCGCAACGTCCTCGCCAAAGTGAAAGAGGCGGCCGAGTTGAAACATCGCCCAGGAATTGCCCAAGGCGGCGGCTTTCTCGAACCAGCGGCGCGCCTCGCCCACGTCCTTGGCGATGCCCCAGCCGTTGAGGGAGAAGATGCCAAGGCTGGTCATCGCTGGTGGGTAGCCGGCGCTGGCGGCGCGGTCGTACCATCGCCAGGCCTGTGCATGGTCCTTGGGAATGCCGGTGCCATTCTCATACAGGCTGCCAAGATTGGACATGGCGACCGCCAGACCACCGGCCGCGGCCTTTTCATACAGCCGACGGGCTTCGGAGAGGTCACGCGGGCCGCCCTGGCCGTCGATGTAGAGAGAAGCCAGATTGTTGGTCGCTGCCGCGTGTCCGAGCGCATCAGCCTTGGCGTACTGCTCGCGCGCCTTGGCGTAGTCCTTGGCGGCGCCATAGGCCCTGCCCAGCTGAAACATGATGCGGCCGTCGCCGGGCGCGGCCTTGAGCGCGGCCTCGCACGCCGGCACGGCTGCGGCAGCGTCGATCTTCGGCGGCGGAACTCCCTCGACGCCCGCGGGCCGCGTTGCATCGAAGGGGCTGGCAGCCAGCTGGTCGCAGAGTGTCGGCGAAGCCCAATCCTGCGCGAGCGCAGCCGACGCCCCGACAATGCCTGCTGCGACGATCCCCAACCGCCAGCGCATGTTTCTCTCCCAGGTGGCGCTCACCTTACCAACGCCGCGAGCAGCAGGCCGGCGAGCCCCGTAGCACACGCGCCCGCGCCCGTTCGGCTGTGCAGCCGGCGCACCAGCGCGTTGAGATATCGCGTCATTGTGCAGTCGCTTGCCGTCCGCACGAAAATCGCGATCAGGACTTCTTCAGGTTGCAGTGCCGCTGACCGCCGTATTTCTTTCCCTCCGTCCAGCAGCCGGTCCTTTTGCAGGTCGCCCTTAGCTCGTCGCAGTGGTCGCAGCTTATGTTCTGTGCCACGCAGCGCTGCCGGCATATCGGGTACCATTCACCGCAGGAGGTCTGTGCCGAGGCCTCGAGGGCGAGCGTGCCGAGCAGCGCGAGCCCAAGCCCACCAAGGACGATGACGTGCTTAACCATCTCTGTTCTCCCTAAACGAGTGGACCTCGAGCTATCGATTGCATTGCCAGATGCTGTTGCTGACCCACTGTTGGGTGCCGAGCACACTGGCCTCCAGGGTCGGGCGGACAGGTCCCGGCAACGGCGGAGCGAAATGCCTTGTGTAATGTCGGGCCCGGAGCCCATGCGATATGCCGTCAGTAACCGTGCCACCCCCGCACCGGGAGAGGCGGCTCAAGGCAGTACGTGCCGTCGCCGGGACCGTCCGGCCACGACTCATTGCTAGGCGCGGTGCAGACGCGCTGGCAACGGGAAAGGTGTGAACGATTGCTCAACCGATTCTGAAAATGCTACGCTGACAAAGACTTCCGGGACGGGAATGAAAAGGCCGATCTGGGCAGGGGCATGGGGGTGCTGCGTTTCGAGGGCTTCGCGCTCGACGTGCCGGGCGGTGTGCTGATGCGGGGCGGCAAGCAGCTAGCCCTGCGGCGGCAGCCGTTCAGGGTGCTCGCCTATCTGGCCGGACACCCCGGGCGGCTGGTCAGCAACAAGGAGCTGATCGACAAGTGCTGGGACAACCCCAAGCACACGAGCGTCAACTCGCTGGCCCAGTGCATCAAGGCGATCCGCGAGGCCCTTGGCAAGACCGACCACGAGATCATCAGGACGGTGCACGGCCAGGGCTACGTGTTCGCGCCGCCCGTGCTGACCATGCCTGTGCTGGCCATGTCTGTGGAGCAACCGCCGGTCGCACCGCGAGGGCCGGAGCGGAGTTCCTCGGCGCGGCAGTTGCCGGCCGGTGCGTCGGCCGCCGCGCGAGCTGGCGGGCTCTTGCCGAAAAATTTGGCGGAAACGTTGCATGTCCTGCGCGAGGCAGCGCACCGTTTCCTGCGGCGGAAGCGGCACGCCCTGGCAGCCGGCATCGTTCTGACAGCGGTGCTGGTCGCAGGTGCCTGGGCGGTCTGGAGCTGGGCCGCCCGCCCGATCGCCATGATGGCGGTGCCGTCGCTTGCGATCCTGCCGATCAATATCCTCGGCGCCGAGGCGGACACGACAGGTGTTGGTGTCGCCCTGACCAGCGAGATCGGCACGGAGCTGTCGCGCAGCCCGCGCGGCTACGAGCTGCACATCCGGCCGGCGCCCGACTACAAGGGCCCGGCCGAACCCCCAAGGCGCGTCGGGTGGGAGCTCGGCGTGCGCTACCTCGTGGTGGGCAGCACGCGCGCCGAGGGTGACACCAGGCTGGTCAATATCCAGATCGTCGAAGCCGAGAGCGGCCGTCCCATCTGGGCGGAGACTTTCACCTATGCGCCGGGCGAGCCCAAGGCGCAGAACCGAACGGCGGCACGGATCGCCCGCATGATTCAGGCTCAGGTCATAAGGGCTGAGGCGCGGCTGCCACTGCCTGCCCGCCCGGTGGCCAATCATTTTGCGATGCTCGCCCGCGCCCGGATGTCCGGCGAGGGCGGCTTGAAGGCCAACCAGGAGGCGATGGCGCACTTCGACAAGGCGCGCGCCCTCGATCCCGACTCGGTCCCCGCATTGCAGGGCGCCGCCAGGACCAGGGTCAACCAGGTCCTCAACAACTGGGTGCCCAAGGAGCGGAGAGGCCCGCTGCTTGACGAGGCCGAAGCCGCCCTCAATCGCGCCTTCAGCCTGGCTCGGCGGGACCCGGGATTGCACGTGGCGCGTGGCGCTTACCTGCGCGCCCGAGGCAAGAATGCAGAGGCGATTGCAGAATTCAAACACGCCGTGGACTTGAATCCCAACTACCCGCTGGCGCACGCGGAGCTGGGGCGCGCCATGATCGAGCTTGGGCTGGCGGACAAGGCGGTCGAGCATATCGAGGAGGCCATCCGGCTCAGCCCGAACGAGCCCTACCGCGCGGCGTGGTACTACTGGGCGGGCATGGCCGAGGTGCACCTGGGCGACTATAAGCGCGCGCGCAATTGGCTTCTCATGACTCTCACGGAGAATCGGGGCTACCCCAACACGTATCCGTGGCTGGCGGTGGCTCACGCCGGCGACAACGAGTGGGAGGACGCTCGCTCCTATATGAAGAAGCACTTGGACAGCTTCCCGAAATTCTCGATCTCAAGTTGGAAGCTGGTGCTCCCCCACAGCAATCCCACCGTCACCCAGCAGCGCCTGCGCATTGAAGCGCTGCTGCGGCAGCTCGGTGTGCCGGAAACCCCTCCGTCCGACAAGGTGCAGACCGGCTTGGTTGGCGACGCGACAGGCAGTAAGCAATAGGGCAGCAGGGCAACCGGAGCGGCGCTGCCGCAGCCAAGCCTCGGCCGATCTGCCGCCTATTCGGCGGCGATGCGGCGCGCGGTGCCGTCGGCGGCCACCTCCTGGATGGCCTGGAAGCCCTCGAACTCGGAGTGGCCGAGAGTGGTGGGCTTGTTGTCGCCGGCGCGAGCGTGCGCCTTGCGGAAGGCTTCCGACCTAGTCCAGCCCTCGAACGCGGCATAGGACTCCCAGACGGTATGCGAGGCGTAGAGCACGTGGTCCTCGCGCTCCGGCCCTCTGAGCAGGTGGAAAGCCTTGAAGCCCGGCACCTCGTGCAGATAGCTCCGGCGGCCGAACCAGACGTTCTCGAAGTCCTGCGTGCGGTCCTTGAGGACCTTGAACCGGTTCATGGCGATGAACATTGGGGTGCTCCTTTTCGTGCGCCGTCGTCTCCGCGGGGTGAGACGGCGACTAGCCTGCTTGAGCTCGAAGAGTTGGCGCAGATGTGTCAAGTATCACGGTGTCGAGATTCGGCAGTCGGGCGTCGGCAGTCGCAAAATTCGATCCCTACGACCGCCGAAGCCGACTGCCGGGCATGACTCGCCGGTCTGAGGCAGAGCCTCGTTAGACCATGTACGCAAAATTGGGACCAATCTCCGGCGGAGGTTCCGCGTGCGGCGCCTTTAGCGTTCCTTGCCACCAGCTACGTTCGCCAGCAGCCTCGCCAGCTCTGCGAAGTCTGGCGCGATCAAGTCCGGCTGGTACGGTGTCTCGCCGAACGGCCGCTTGCGCCGATCGATGAAGGCCGTGCGCATGCCGTACGACTTGGCCCCAATGCAATCGAAGGCGTGGTTGGCCACGAATAGACAGCCGGTTCGGTCGATACCGATCAGCTCCTCGGCCTTGGCGTAGGCCCGCCAGTGCGGCTTGAAGTAGCCCGCCTCCTCGACCGAGATCACGTGATCGAAGGGGAACCCTATGTGTGGGGCGGCAGCCCTCAACATGTCGCGGTCGCCGTTCGACAGAATTGCGAGCTTGTAGCCGGCCATCCGGAGATCCTCGAGCGCCGCGATGACATCTGGAAAAGGCTTGAGCTGCTCGATCTGCGAGACGAGCCAGCGAACCTCGCCCTGCGTGTAGGCGATGCCACACCGATCCATCACGTACGACACCGCGCGGTGGCCGATCTGCCGATAGGGTGTGTGCCCACGGTCGCAAAGAGCGTCGATCATCGAGCTCTCGAAGTGCGTTCTCCGCCACCACGTGACGAAGCTGTTGGGGTTCCCCGCCCACTTTTTCTCAGCCAGGAACGGCCGCACGGCGTCGGTCAGGCCCTTCTGCATATCGACGACGGTGCCGTACTGGTCGAACACCAGCGCTCCGATCTCCCGTTGCAGTATCTCGATCCGCTCCATCGCCAATACCCGGTTCTCTTGCTGTTGCAGCCCCTAGGATGGAAGAAGGGCATGAATCGATCAAATGATACTGGCCATTCCGTTATCGGCTCAGGCGATAGGTGCTCCCGAGCTGCCGGCGCTGGCCCAGCTTGATTCCAAAGAGTTGGTGCAAATGTGTCAGGTTTCGTGAAGCCGAGTCGGCAGTCGGCAGTCGGGCGTCGG
>JBIOWI010000116.1:0-5612 GCA_044868325.1 Hyphomicrobiaceae bacterium | reverse complement strand
ACGAGGACACCCGGCACAGGCTGTGGCTGGCCATGCCCGGCGCCGCGCTCCTCGACCGCGGCGCGCTGCCGCCGAGCGGCGTCCTGTTCATTCTGATGACGCTGGCCTCGGTATCCTTCGACGGGCTTTCCAAGACGTTCTGGTGGCTGGGCCTCAATGGCATCAACCCGCTGGAGTTTCCCGGCCGCTCGGGCGTGATCGGCATCAACACGGCCGGGCTGGTCCTGACCTGGGAGGCGCTCGCCGTAGTCTACACCGGCGCGGTTCTCACGGGCTGGCTGATGGCCGGCCGGCCGGGGAAGCCCGGCGTCCTGCTTGGTACGCTGGTGTTCTCCTTCATGCCGATCTCGCTCGGCTTCCATTTCTCGCACTACCTGACCGCGCTTCTGGTGAACGGCCAATATGCCTTTGCCGCCGCCAGCGACCCCTTCGGCACCGGCGCCGACGTACTCTCGCTAGGCCACTACCACGTCACCACGTCGTTCCTGAACACCTACGAGGGCTCCCGGGCGATCTGGAATGCCCAGACTGCGGGCATCGTCGTGGGGCACGTGCTGGCCGTGCTCATCGCCCACGAACTGGCGCGCCGCTCGCTGTCCGACAGCCGCGCGCTGGTGCTGAGCCAGCTGCCGCTGGCGGCTGTCATGGTCGGCTACACGCTGTTCGGCCTGTGGCTCCTGTCGACGCCAGTGGCGGGGTAGTCGGCTCCGGGGGCATCGGCTGAGCCCTTTCGCCGCGTTTGCGCCGTATGCGGTGACGCATCGGCGGTCTTCGGCTAGATTGCCGGTGCCGGAATTGCCCGGCGCGCCTGCGAGGGAAATTGCCACCATGGACGACAGTGGACCCGTGCCGAGGGGCGGGTCTTCCGCCGGTGTCGGTGTGCCCTATGTCGTGGCGGCCGAGCTTGCCGGCGGCGGTGCCGGCCTCGTGGCGATTGCGATCTTCGCCTATCTGAAGGCATCGCTTCCGCGCCTGTTGCATATCGCGCTGTGGTTTCTCGGGGGGCGCGAGCATGCAGAGCGCAAGCTCGCGGCGGCGGGCGCGATCTCGGGGCTGTCGTTGAGCCCGCGCATCGCCGACTTGATGGCGCGCGCGTCCGCGGAGGGGCGGCCGGTCTATCTGGCGAGCCGCAGGTGCTCGCCCTTGCTCGAGGCCCTCGCCGCCCGTCATGCGGCGATTGCCAGCGTGATCGTCGTGCCTCGCGGCGTGGGGTCGCGGCGCGGTGCAGCGCAGGCGCTCGACAGCTTCCCCGATGGGTACGAGGCTGTGGTGAGCCGGCGCGGTGGGATCTGCAGCGTCAGCCACGCCCCGGCCGGCGCGCTGGCGGATGGGCTCCCGCCGGGTCGCACGGATGCGGGCGGCGGCGAGGCGCAGTCTCCCCGCGTGTCCGTCTTGCGGGAGCTGGCCCGGAGCCTGCGGCTGCACCAGTGCGTCAAGAACGGCGTGGTGTTCGTGCCGCTCGTGCTGAGCGGCCGTTTCACGCAGACGGCGGAGGTGGCTGATACACTCCTGGCGTTCGTGGCGCTGACGTGCGTTGCCAGCGGGACCTATATCCTCAACGACATCTGGGATGTCGCCGACGACCGTGCCCACTGGTCGAAGAAGGAGCGGCCGATCGCCAGCGGCCGCCTCTCCGCCGCGACGGCCCTCGGCTTTGCCCTTCTCCTGATCCCGGCCGGGCTCGCCATCGCCGGCCTCGTCTCCTGGCCGACCTGCGCCGCGGTGCTCCTCTATCTGGGGCTGACGCTGGCCTACTCGCTGCACGTGAAGACCGTCCCGTTCCTCGACGGCTTCACGCTGGCGGCGCTCTTCACGGTCCGGCTCGGGATCGGCGTGGTGGCGGCCGATGCGCCGCCGTCGCCCTGGCTGTTCGTGTTCTCCATGTTCCTGTTCTCCTCGCTGAGCTACGCCAAGCGGTTCACGGAGATCAGCCGGGCGATCGAGCGCAAGATCCAGGCGCTGCACGGTCGCGGCTATCGCCCGGTCGATGCGCCCATGGTGCTGACGATAGGGGTGGCGGCGGGGGTCGGCGCCGTGATGGTCATGGTCCTCTATATCGTCGAGGAGGCCTTCCGCAGCAGCTTCTACGGCAGCACCGGATGGCTCTGGGGTTTCCCGCCCCTCGTGTTCCTGTTCGTGGTCCGCATCTGGCTCGTCAGCGCGCGCGGCGAGATGATGGACGATCCCGTCGCCTTCGCCATCAAGGACAGGGTCTCGATCGGCCTCCTCGGCCTGCTCCTCGTCTGCTTCGCCGCCGCGTGGCTGGTCTAGCCGGCGGGCGCCGACAGGTCCCCTCTCCCCGCAAAAGCGGGGAGAGGGCTAGGGTGAGGGGCAGCCCCAGGCGAAAGCCTCTCCACGCGGTGCCTCGAAGTCTTGCTCCGGCCTCGACCAAGCCGTTGAGAGGTCGGAGCCTCTTGCTGCCCCTCACCCCGACCCTCTCCCCGTCGCCCTCGGGACGATTGTGGCGATGCTTGCCCTTGTGTGTGGCCCGAGGGCGACAGGGAGAGGGAGGCGCGCCTTCTCGCGCTCCAGCCGTTCGCATAGAAATTACGCCAGCCCCAGCATCAGCTCCACGTTCTGCACCGCCGCACCCGAGGCGCCCTTGCCCAGATTGTCGAGGCGCGCCACGAGGACGGCCTGGCGGTGGCGCTCGTTGGCGCAAACGCGCAGCTCCATGAGGTCGGTGCCGTTGAGCGCCAGGGCGTCGAGACGGCCGCCGCCGGCCGTGTCGGCGGGCACGACTTTTACGCGGCTTGCGCCGGCATAATGGTTGGCGAGCGCCGCCTCCAGGTCGCGTGCGGTGGGCCTGGCCGGCAGGGCGTCGAGATGCAGCGGCAGGCTGACGAGCATGCCCTGCCGGAAGTTGCCGACCGAGGGCACGAAGATCGGGCGCACCGTCAGCCGGCTGTACTTTTGCAGCTCCGGCACATGCTTGTGCTGGAGAGCGAGGCCGTAGAGCTCGAACGGCGGCGCGCGGCCGGCCTCGTAGGCCTCGATCATGCTGCGCCCGCCGCCGCTGTAGCCGCTGACGGCGTTGACCGTCAGGGGGTAGTCGGCAGGGATCAGCCCGGCATCGACCAACGGTCGGATGAGGGCGATGCCGCCCGTCGGATAGCAGCCGGGGTTGGCGACCCGCCGGGCATTCCTGACGGCCGCCGTCTGGCCGGCATGGAGTTCCGGGAAGCCGTAGACCCAGCCATCCGCAACGCGGTGCGCGGTGCTGGCGTCGATCGCCTTCGGCGCCGCGTCCCCCAGCGTCGCCAGCCACGCCGTCGCCTCGATGGCTGCCTCGTCGGGCAGGCACAGCACGACGAGGTCGGCCTCGCGCATCATGGCGCGCCGTGCGGCGTCGTCCTTGCGCTTGTCGGCGGCGATGCTGCGCACCTCGATGCCGGCCACGGAGTCTAGCCGGCGGCGGATTTCCAGACCGGTGGTTCCGGCCTCGCCGTCGATATAGACGACAGGCTTTGCGGCTTTGGCGACAGCGGACTTCGGACTGGAGGACATGGCTCGGGCTCGGTCAGGGACGATCGACGGGGCAACAAAAAAGGCCGCATCGGGGGGAGGCGGCCTGGGAGACAAGACGTGAGCGAACGCTCTTCATCGCCGCCGCGGGTCGCACGGACGGCGGCGTCGGAGCGTCGTATTTGCCTGCGTGATCATCGCCCGTTTTATGGGAGCGGTGTGGCTCTGTGTCAACAACCAGGTTTCAGGTTTCAGGTTGTCAGGTTTCAGGCGTCAGCGTCGAGCTAGCGGCCGATCCCTGAAACCTGAAACCCGAAACCTGACACCTACCTACAGCCCCAGCAAGCTCCGCAGCAGGGCCAGCATATCCGGGGCGCACCAGATGCCGCCCCAGGCGGCGCAGCCGACCTCGCGCGAGCCCGCAAAGATCATGTCGAGCGCGACGTAGAGGATGACGAGCCAGCCGATCCAGGCGATCCAGGCGTAGCGGGCCAGCATGTTGGCGATGGCATTGGCGGCGAGCGCCATCAGCACGATGGCGATGCCGAGGCCGATGGCCAGGATGAGGGGCTCGCCCTTGGCGGCGCCGGCGACCGCCAGCACGTTGTCGAGCGACATCGATACGTCGGCGACGACGATCTGGGTGACCGCGGCGCCGAAGCTCATGGGCTGCAGCGCCGGCTGCCCGGTGGCGGCCATGATGCCATGCGCACCCATGCGCTTCCGGCCCGCATGCGTCAGCTCCCAGTACATCTTCCAGCATACCCAGAGGAGCAGCAGGCCGCCGGCCAGGGTGAGGCCGACGACGGCGAGCAGCGTCGTGGCGACGGCGGCAAACGCCACGCGCAGGACGACGGCGCCGACGATGCCCCAGAAGATGACGCGGCGCCGCAGCTCCGGCGCCACCCGCGAGGCGGCCAGTCCGACGATGACGGCATTGTCGCCCGCCAGCACCACGTCGATCATGACGATCTGCAGGAGCGCAGGAAGATTCGCTTGCAGCCACTCGATCATCCCAGGTGCCTCCCGTTGCCCCGTTTCGCTAACCCGCGAATACGATAAATCGGTGAATCGGTGAAACGAATAAGCAATGCGCCCGACAGCCTTTCGCTGCCGGGCGCGCATAGGACAGAACCGAGAGTGCGGTTAGCGCTTCGAGAACTGGAAGCTGCGGCGGGCCTTGACGCGGCCGTACTTCTTACGCTCGACCACGCGGCTGTCGCGCGTCAGGAAGCCGCCCTTCTTGAGCACCGGGCGCAGCTCGGGCTCGAAGTAGGTGAGCGCCTTCGAGATGCCGTGGCGCACCGCGCCGGCCTGGCCCGAGAGGCCGCCGCCGGTGACCGTCGCCATGATGTCGAACTGGTCCATGCGGTTGGCGGCTTGCAGCGGCTGCCGCAGCAGCATCTGCAGCACCGGCCGCGCGAAGTACTGGTCGAAGGCCTTGGTGTTGACGGTGATCTTGCCGACCCCCGGCTTGAGCCACACGCGCGCAACCGCGTTCTTGCGCTTGCCGGTGGCATAGGCGCGGCCCTGAGCGTCGACTTTCGGCGCGGGAAGCGCAGCCGTCTCGGTGCCCTGCAGGCTGGCCAGGTCTTCCAGGGTCTTGGCGTCTGCCATGGCGGTCACGCCCTCACGTTCTTGCGGTTGAGCGATTTCACGTCGATGAGTTCGGGCTGCTGCGCCTCATGCGGATGCGTTGCACCCTTGTAGATCTTCAGGTTGCGCATGAGCTTGCGCTGCAGGGGGCCGCGCTTGAGCATGCGGCCTACCGCCAGCACTAATATGCGCTCGGGAAACTTGCTGTCGAGGATGCGGCGCGGCGTGCGCTGCTTGATGCCGCCGGGATAGCCGGTGTGACGGTAATAGATCTTGTCGTCGGTCTTGTTGCCGGTGAAGACGACCTTGTCGGCGTTGATCACGATCACGTTATCGCCGGTATCGACGTGCGGCGTGTACGCGGCCCTGTGCTTGCCCTTGAGGCGCATGGCGATCAGCGACGCCAGGCGGCCGACGACCAGGCCCTGGGCGTCGATCAGCACCCACTTCTTCTCGATCTCACCGGGCTTGGCAAAATAGGTTTTCATTGAGGCGCCCCTCAGCGATCGCTCAGCGAAACGGGGTCAGACCCCTCGCATCGACCTTCAGTT
>JBIOWI010000115.1:0-3342 GCA_044868325.1 Hyphomicrobiaceae bacterium | reverse complement strand
CCACCACATGGCGGGGGCGATGCACCTCTTGCGGGTGAACACTGCACGAGAGACGGGGGGAGCAACGCCGTCGGCCGTGGCGTTGTTTACGAACGGCGGGGCAACGGCGAGCGCCAACGTGAGGGCGAGCGCGCCTGCGGAGGCAGCAATCCAGCGGGTCATCATCTCTCTCCTTCTTGGGACGAAAATCCGCAAGCGGGCGCCAGCCGGGCTCCGGCGACCCCCGTCTGCAGACCGAGCCGCAGAATCAATCCACCAACGATCCTTACACTGATTCGCAAGCTCAACGTGTGGTCTTTCACACGCACAACCTTGTGTAGCGCATGTTTCCTGACGAATTGCTAAGAACCGCAACGTTCGGTCGTGCCTATTTCAGGGCACACGCGGGCCTATCGTCGGTTGGCGGTAGAAGGCGGGGCGGAGCTCAGTCGCCCGGGGGGGAAACGGTAACGCTCAGATCGGTCACCAAGCCGTTGGCCAGCGAATAGATCCAGCCGTGCACATGCAAGCTCTGGCCGCGCGACCAGGCCTCCTGGACGAACACGTCGGAGGCGACGTTCCTTACCTGGCGTAGGACATTGAGCTCGCACAGGCGGTCGAGGCGCGCGCGTCCGTCGGAGATGGCCTCGAGCTCCTCCCGGTGCGCCTCGCTCACCTCGCGAATGGGGTGCAGCCAGTGATCCACCAAGCCGCGTCGCCGGCCGTCCACCGCCGCGGCGACGCCGCCGCAGCCGTAGTGCCCGACCACCATGATGTGCTTCACCTTCAACACATCGACGGCGAACTGGAGCACGGAGAGGTAGTTGGCGTCCTGGGGCGGGGCCAGGTTGGCCACGTTGCGGTGCACGAACAGCTCGCCAGGGTCAAGGCCGACGATCTCGTTGGCGGGCACGCGGCTGTCGGAGCAGCCGATCCAGAGGTACTCGGGCGCCTGCTGGCCTTCGAGGCGCTTGAAGAAGCTGGGATCGGCGGAGAGCTTGCGCTGCGACCAGGCGCGGTTGTTGGCCTTCAGGTGATCGAGCATGGCCGCTCATAGCGCCAAGTCCCGCTGGCGACAAGGCGTTGCGCGGCTGGTCTCCGCGCCGGCCAAGCAGGGGCGCTCGACGAAAGAAAGCCGGCCCGGCGGCGCCGGACCGGCTTTCTCTGGAGCGGAACCCGTCCCTGGATTACGAGGCTCCGCTCTCTCCCCCGTAGCCTCGTGGCGTCATGTGACTGCCAGCTTCCCCCAACCGATGCTGGCACGCACACAAGGCTATGCCCGACCATTTCTCCCAGACTTCCTCGAGATGGGCAACATCTCCGCTCCGATCGCCACACGGGCGTGTCTCACTCGCCACAGCGCTCCTTGGCGAGGTTGATGGAGACGCGCGTCACGTCCAGCCCCTGCGGCGTGATGCTTAGCGACTGCTTGCAGTTGGACAGCGTGACGTTCATGGCCGCGCTGAAGCTGGCTCCCTGGATCGAGAGCGAAAAGCTGTCGCCGCCGAATCGCCCGCTCACATCGCCCTTGGCCGCGTACGTCTTCTCCTCCCACGTGCCGCTGATCTGGCCGCCCCTGAGGCGCAGCTCGGCGAGGGAGTGGATGCTGTAGTCGGCGCTGGCACAGCGCATGGTCTGGCGGATCTGCGTGCTGCCTTCGGCCTTGTAGAGCACGTTGCACTTCACGCGTTCGGTCTTGCCGTTGGTGAGGGCGATGGAGCCGTTGCCGGTCCAGTAGCCCGTCAGATCCACGATCGGATCCGCCAAGGCCGTCCACGAGCAAAGCACCGCAGCCAGCGTTACCGCGGTCAGCCGTGCAAGCATCGTCATTGCAGTTCCTTTCCGGTCGTTTCTTGCCTAAGGAGTGCAGCCGGGGGCGTACTACATCGTCGGCGCTGGCGATAGCGTGACAAAGGCATGGCGCTCGCAAACCCCGATGCGTACCTGCTGGGGCGCGTCGCGTCGTGGCCCGCGCGCGAACCGACGGTCCAGCATGCGCGGCCAACTCATGCAGATTTGGGGCGGCCGGGCAAAGGAAATTTCGCCCCTCCTTAAGGGCAATATCAGGGCGGACGGTAGGGCGTGTGCAACTCGGGCCGGCGCGGGCTCAGGCCGGCGGCACGCCGCGGCGGATGACGAAGAGGTGATCCACGGGGCCGCGACCGTGCCCCACGCCCAGCGTGCGCCCGGCCTGCAGGCCGTGCCAGACGAAGTCCTTGGCGCGCCGAACGGCGTCGGGAAGTGCGACACCCTGTGTCAGGAGCGCGGCGATGGCCGCCGACAGCGTGCAGCCCGTGCCGTGGGTGTGGGGCGTGTCGACGCGCGGGCTGGCGAAGATCTCCGCGCCGGAGGCGCTGGCGAGCACGTCCACCGCCTGCTCGCCGGCGCCGTGGCCGCCCTTGACGAGCGCGGCACGGCAGCCGAGCCCGAGCAGGGCGCGGGCCTGGTCGCACATCTCCGCCTCGGTCTCGGCCCTTCGAGTGTCGAGCAGGACGGCGGCTTCCGCAATGTTAGGCGTTATCAGGGTCGCCAGGGGGGCCAGCGCCTTCCTGACGGCATCGACGGCGTCCGGCTGGAGGAGAATGTCGCCGCTGGTTGCCACCATGACCGGATCGACCACCAGGAACCGGGGCGGGACCGCCCGCAGCGTGCGCGCGACGGTCTCGGTGATGGCGGCGTCAGCCAGCATGCCGGTCTTGATGGCGCCCACGTCGAGATCGGACAGCACCGAATCGAGCTGGGCGGCAACGAACGAGGGGGCCACCACCTCCACCGCCTGCACGCCCCGGGTGTTTTGGGCCGTGAGGGCGGTGATCACGCTGGCGCCGTAGACGCCGAAGGCGGTGAAGGTCTTGAGGTCGGCCTGGATGCCCGCACCGCCGGAGCTGTCCGAGCCGGCAATGGTGAGCGCGATCGGCGTGCGGCGGGGCGGCGCAGCCTCGGTCATCGCGCGCCTTCCTTGAGGATCTCCTTCTGGAGCTCCTTGGGCGTGAACAGCTCCTCGACCTGCCCCAGTGCCGGGATGTTCTCCAGCATCCAGGTGCCGAAGGCGTTGAGCGAGCCGGTCAGCATGAGAATGCCGGTCGCCACCAGCAGGAGGCCCATCACCTTCTCCACGCGGCCGAGGTGGCGGCGGAAGCGCTTCAGGAAGCCGAGGAACGGGCCGATGGCTACGGCCGCCAGAATGAAGGGAATGCCGAGGCCGAGGGAGTAGACGAAGAGCAGGCGCACGCCGGCGCCGAGGCTCGCCTCGTTGGCGGCCACGGTCAGCACGGTGGCCAGCACCGGGCCGATGCAGGGCGTCCAGCCGAAGGCGAAGGCCAGCCCCATGACGTAGGCGCCGGCCAGGCTGGCGCCCTGGGT
>JBIOWI010000114.1:0-19211 GCA_044868325.1 Hyphomicrobiaceae bacterium | reverse complement strand
TCTTGAGCTCGAGCAGCTCGCCCTTCACATCGACTGTGATCTTCTTGGAGAGGTCGCCGCGCGCCACCGCGGTGGTCACGTCGGCGATGTTGCGCACCTGGGCCGTCAGGTTGCCGGCCATGGAGTTCACGCTGTCGGTGAGGTCGCGCCATGTGCCCGACACGCCGCGCACGTCGGCCTGGCCGCCGAGCTTGCCTTCCGTGCCCACCTCGCGCGCCACGCGCGTCACCTCGGCGGCGAACGACTGCAGCTGGTCCACCATGGTGTTGATGGTGCGTGCCGTGCGCAGGAATTCGCCTTCCAGCGGCCGGCCGTCTACCTCCAGGGCCATGCTCTTGGAGAGGTCGCCCTGGGCCACGGCGCCGATCACGCGGGCCACCTCGCTGGAGGGATGCACCAGGTCCTCGATCAACGAGTTGATGGAGTCCACGGAGTCGCGCCAAAAGCCGGTGACATCGCCCAGGGAGGCACGCTGCTTGAGCTTGCCCTCCTTGCCCACCACCCGGCTCAACCGCCGCAATTCGAGTCGGGTACGGGCGTTGAGCTCGACCACGCCGTTGAAGGCATCGGCCACCTTGCCCGCCATGCCCGGCCAGTCGAGCGGCAGCCTCGCGGTGTCGTCGCCCCGCTTCACCGCCAGGAGCGCATCGAGCAGCGCCACGGTCTGGTCGGCGTTCAAGGCCGCTCCCGAGGCGGCGCCATTGCGTCCCGGGTAGGAGCGCACGCGCAAGTGCCCGCGGCTGCCGTTGGCGGTGCGCTGTCTCGCCATCTGATTGAATAGCTTGGCGACCTCGCCGGCCGTGCCGGTCCAATCCTCCGGCAGCCGCACCGAGCCGTCGCCGGCGTTCAAGCCATTCAGCGCATGCAGGACGGCACGCAACTCCGCGTCGGAGTTCGTCAACGTGGTATGCAAAATAACCCCCTCCTGGTGCACGCAGGGCAGACTAACAATTAGTCGAAACGCACTCGCCCCGCCCCGGGTTCCCGCAAGGATCAGGAAAAATTGAACCTCCAAGCCCGCCCCTCCCGACGAGAGCCGCGCCCATGATCTGGCTGGCCGTGCTTGCACTGGGACTGGCGGCCGGCACGCTCTCCGGCATCGTGGGGTTCGGCGCCTCGATCATGCTGATGCCGGTGCTGATGCTCACGTTCGGCCCGCACGAGGCGGTGCCGATCATGGCCCTGGCGGCGCTGATGGCCAACCTGGCCCGCGTGCTGGTGTGGTGGCGCGAGGTGGACTGGCGCGCCAACGCCTACTACTGCGTCACCGCCGTGCCGGCCGCGGCGCTGGGCGCGCGTACCCTCCTCATCCTCGACCCGCGGGTGGTGGAGGGCATCCTGGGCGCCATGTTCCTCCTGATGATTCCCGCGCGCCGCTGGCTGCAGGCGCGGGGCCTGCGCACCAAGGCCTGGCACCTGACGCTGGTGGGCGCCGGCATCGGCTACCTGTCCGGCATGGTTGCATCTACCGGTCCGGTCAATACCCCGTTCTTCCTCGCCTACGGGCTGGTGAAGGGGGCTTATCTGGCCACCGAGGCCCTGGGCTCCATGGCCATCGGCCTCACCAAGGCGATCGTGTTCCACCGCTTCGACGCGCTGCCTCCCGAGACCGTGGTGCGCGGCCTCATCGTGGGGGCCTCGCTGATGGTGGGCTCGCGCATGGCGAAAGGCTTCGTGCTGCGCCTCGACGCCGACCGGTTCCGCCTCGTCATGGACCTCCTGCTGGCCGGCGCCGGCCTGGTGCTGCTGTGGGGGGCGTTCGTTCTGTGACAGGGGAATAGGGGAGTAAGGCAGTAAGGCAGTAAGGCAGTAACTGCCCTACTGCCCTACTGCCTTACTGCCCTACTGGTTCCCCGCTTGCCCGTGCAGCCGTTTCGGCTAGGCTCAAGGCCCCTTGCACCAATCACAAAGCTGGCGCGCCATGCGCACGGACGACAAGCATTCCTTCAAGGATTCCTCGGCGCTCTCGCTCATCAAGACGGCGATGATCGAGAAGAAGATGACGCAGGCCGAGCTGGCCGACGCCGCCGACATCCACGAGAAGACCATCCAGAACCTGCTGGGCGGCCGCCCGGTGCGCGACCAGACCCTGTTCGACGTGTGCATGGTGCTGGGCCTGGACTTCGACCGCGTGAAGGCGGCCCTGGCCGGCAGGGCGCGCCCCGCCCGCGACGCCCCGGAGCCCAACGGCGCCGTGGCGGCCCGGGCCGCGCCCGAGTACATGGGCGCCTACACCCGCGCCGGGGTGGATCACTACATCGGCAGCTATCTCACCCTGCGGCCCTCGTTCTCGGTGCTGGACGGCATCATGGCCTACCGCACAGACATCGTCTGGGACGACGAGTGGCCGAGCCTGCTGTTCCAGGAGCGCGACCGGCCCGACAAGCCGTTCCTGCACCGCGGCCGGGTGTATATCCCCACCTCGTCCTCCTACATCCACCTGGTCTCCCTGACAAAAGGGGCGATGCGCATGGTGATGGTCTCGCAGCTCGGCCCCGCCGGCCAGATGCGCGGCCTCATCACGACGCTGCACAAGCAGCGCGCCGCCTTCGTGCCCGTCAGCGCCCCCATCGTCTATGTGAAGCGCGACGACTTCGCCGGCCTGGAGCTGGGCGAGGTCCCCGCGGGCCGTGCCGCCGCCCTGGGCTACCGCCAGACCATCCACGAGATCCTCGAGCAGGGCTACGCGCGGCTGCTCGGGAGGTAGGGACTGCGACTGTGATTGGCAGCGACCCTATGCTATGATTTTCCAATGCAGAAAGCCGACTATCCGCTTCCCGACCCCCTCGTCACCGTTTCGCCCAACTGGCTAGGCGGGGAGCCGTGCTTCACCGGCCGTCGCGTGCCCGTCAAGGCCTTGTTCGATTACCTCAAGGCCGACCATTCCCTTGATGAGTTCCTCGACGCGTATCCCAGCGTCTCCCGCAAACACGCTGTTGCGGTAATCGACTTGGCAACTCAAAGGGTGGCGAGGACGGCCGCGGAATAAAGTGGAGACGGGGGGTAATGAGGGTCCTGCTCGACGCCTGCGTCCCCCACTGGCTCAGAACCGAGCTGGTCGGCTACGACGTGACAACCGCGCGCTACACGGGCCTCGACGAGATTTCGGATAGCCAGCTATTTGCCGCGATCGAGGGCCAGTACGACGCTCTCGTAACACTCGACGGCGGCATCCCTACCAGCAGAACCTATCGGGCCGGTCGTTTGCCGTCATAGTCGTACGCGTGCCCGATCAAACGCCCGAAGCGTTTCGCGCTCTCATCCCATCGCTGATGGAGGCGTTGAAGATCGCGAAGCCCGGGGACGTATGCGAGGTGAGGTAGGAGGGCGTTCGGCGTCAAGCCCTGTAGCCCGCACGCCGCAGCGTCAGGAAATAATTAACGTTGACAGGATAGTGAACGCTGTTGATGGTGACCCGGAAATTGCCACGTTCCACAAGTATTCGACAGGCTATCCCGTCGTTGGTGGGGCGCTAGTCGGGGGTTCTGAAGGCATGGCAATTGGCAGGACATCCGGCGCACGCTGGATGCCAGTTCTTGTCGCAATTCTGACGGTGCTCGCCTCGGCTGCATCGGCCCAGCAGGCCGCGCTGCGGCAGCCGCCGACCCCCGCAAAAGCGGCCGCGAAGGGCGTGGCTGCCCATACGGGCACCCGAACGAAGTTCATCGTCGGGCTGGAGCGCCCGGCCGATTTCAAGGTCTCGGCGCTCGCCAACCCGAATCGGGTCCTCATCGACCTGCCGCAAATGCGGCTGGACCTGCCGAATCCCCCGGGCGAAACGCCCGTCGGGGTCGTGAAGGCCTTCCACCACGGGCTCACGGCGCCGGGCCGCATGCGGGTGATCATCGATGTCATCGGCCCGGTCGTGATCGAGAAGTCGGCCATTGAGAAGTCGCCGGACGGCAAGTCGGACCGGCTGGTGCTCGACATCGTCGCCGCCTCCGAGGTGACGGCCGCGCCCGACGCGCGCTCTGCCGCCAGCGTCGCCGGCCTGCAGCCGCCCGTTCCCAGGCCCGCGCAGCGGCGCGGCACCGCATCCTACAAGCCCGTGATCGTTGTCGATCCCGGCCACGGCGGCGAGGATTCGGGGGCCAGGAAGTACGGCACCGTCGAGAAGGACATTGTGCTCTCCTTCAGCCTGAGGCTGCGCGACAAGCTGGCCGCCACCGGGGCCTACAAGGTGATGATGACGCGCGATCACGACGTGTTCGTGCCGCTGGAGGAGCGGCGCGGCTTCGCTGAGCGCAACCAGGCCGCCCTGTTCATCGCCATCCACGCCGACTATACGCAGCGCGCCAGCGCGCGTGGCGCCACCATCTACTCCCTGCGCCCAGAGGTTGCCGATGTCCTGCGCCGGTCCGCGGAGGCCGAGATGCGCGACTCGGTGCTCTCGGGCAAGCAGGTGGCGCTGGCCAAGCAGGTCGACGCCGACGTCGACGCCCTGCGCGGCATCCTCACCGAGAAGGCGCGCGACCTGATCGAGCGCAACCAGGTCCGCACCAGCGTGTTCGCCCGCTCCGTGATCGACTTCGTGGGCAGCACCACCAACCTGATGGAGAACCCCGACCGCAGCGCCGCGTTCGTGGTGCTCAAGACCGCCAAGGTCCCCGCCATCCTGCTGGAGCTGGGCTACATCACCAACCACCAGGACGCCGAGCAGCTCAACTCCGATCAATGGCGCGACAAGGTCTCCACCTCCGTCGTCACCGCCGTCAACCAGTACATGCATACCTGCATCGACATGGCGCAATGCTGAGCCAGGTTTTAGGTTTCAGGGGTCAGGTTTCAGGGTACAGAGGCGCGATCCCTGAAACCTAAAACCTAATCCCTGAAACCTGACATGATCGTCGTCCATGGAACCAGCGACGTGCCGGCGGGCGCCCGCGGCGGCGCATTCGCCATCGGCAACTTCGACGGCGTGCATCGCGGCCACCAGGCCCTGCTGCAGGCCGCCAGGGAGCGGGCGGCGGCGCTGGGCGCACCTGCTGGGGTCATCCTGTTCGAGCCGCATCCGCGCGAGTTCTTCCAGCCCGACAAGCCGCATTTCCGTCTGACGCCGATCGAGCGCAAGCTGGAGCTTCTGGATCGGCTTGGCCTCGATGCGGCGGTCGTCCTCAAGTTCGACGCGGCGCTGGCCGGCCTGCAGGCACAGGAGTTCATCGATCGGATCGTTGTGGGCGCGCTTGCCGCCCGCCACATCGTCATCGGCTACGACTTCCGCTTCGGCAAGGCGCGCGCCGGCGACCCCGAGACCATGCAGCGCGCCGGCGAGGCGCTGGGCTTCGGCGTCACGGTGGTTCCGCAGGTGGGAGAGGCCGGCGAGGTGTTCTCCTCCAACGCCATCCGTGCCGAGCTGGCCCAGGGCGACGTGGCGGGCGCGGCGCAGATGCTGGGCCACTGGTGGCGGGTATCGGGCGAGGTGATCGGCGGCTTCAAGCGCGGCACGGGCCTCGGCTTCCCCACCGCCAATATCGCGCTGGCGCCGGGAACGGCGCTGGCCCACGGCATCTACGCGGCGCGCGTGCATACCGACGGCAAGGTCTACCCAGGGGCGGCCTACCTCGGCACCCGGCCGACCTTCGACGACGGCGCGCCGATGCTGGAGGTGTTCCTGCTCGGCTTCGACGGCGACCTCTATGGCCGCGAGATTGCGGTAGAGTTCATCGACTTTGTGCGCGCCGACGCCAAGTTTGCCTCCATCGAGGCCCTGAAGGAGCAGATCGCCAAGGACTGCGCCAGGGCACAGGTGCTGCTCGACACCGCCCCGGCCAATCCTCTCGACAAGGGCAGTAAGGCAGTAGGGCAGTAGGGCAGTACGAAGCTGGCTCAACCGCCTATTGCCCTACTGCCTTATTCCCCTATTGCCTTACTGCCTTATTGCCTTACAACAGCCCCATGTCGCCATCGAAGCCCGAGCTGAGACGAATTATAGGCCCGGCCGCCTAAGGGCGCCGGGGCACCCCCGCAGTCGCGTGTACCCGCTTCTCTCAGCGTCTCCCAGCTTTTGCAGACGGCACTCCCATGACCTCGACCAAATCTGCCGCTCCCGCCGCGCGCGATTGGAGCGCGAGCCTGTTCCTGCCGAAGACGTCCTTTTCCATGAAAGCCGGGTTGCCCGAGCTTGAGCCCAAGCTGCTGAAGCGCTGGGCGGGCCTCGGCCTGTACCGGCGCCTGCGCGAGGCCGCCAAGGGCAGACGCAAGTTCATCCTCCACGACGGGCCGCCCTACGCCAACGGCAACATCCACATCGGCACCGCGCTCAACAAGATCCTCAAGGACATGGTGACCCGCGGCCAGCAGATGCTGGGCTACGATTCCAACTACGTGCCGGGATGGGACTGCCACGGCCTGCCCATCGAGTGGCAGATCGAGCAGGAATACCGCGCCAAGGGCAAGCGCAAGGAGGAGGTGCCGGTCCTGGAGCTGATCGCCGAGTGCCGCGCCTTCGCACAGAGGTGGATCGACATCCAGCGCGAGGAGTTCAAGCGGCTGGGCGTGGAGGGCGACTGGGACCACCCCTACATGACCATGGCTCCCGCCGCCGAGGCGCAGATCGCCCGCGAGTTGATGAAGTTCGTGGCCACCGGCCAGCTCTACCGCGGCTCCAAGCCGGTGATGTGGAGCGTGGTGGAGAAGACCGCACTCGCCGAGGCGGAGATCGAGTACCAGGACTTCACCAGTGACACGGTCTGGGTGAAGTTCCCGGTCGCCCGGACAGGCATGCTGATTGATGGCTGGTTCGCCGAAGCGCCTCAGCGCTCCGATGAAGACCTCGAAGAGGTAAGTGTCGTTATTTGGACGACGACGCCGTGGACGCTTCCGGGTAACCGAGCCATTAGCTATTGCTCTGCAATTAAGTATGGTCTCTTTGAAGTCACGAAAGCACCTGAGGGCAACTGGGCCAAACCAGGTGAGAAGTTCATCATTGCTGACAAGCTCGCTGACAGCGTGATGAAGTCGGCAAAGGTCGAGGCGTATCAGCACATCGGGCCTGTGGACGACGCGCAGCTAAAGACAATTGTCTGTGCCCATCCTCTGCGTAGCCTCGGTTACAAATTCGACGTCCCCCTCCTCGACGGCGACCACGTCACCGACGAGGACGGCACCGGGTTCGTGCACACCGCACCGGGCCACGGCCGCGAGGACTTCGAGATCTGGATGGCGAATGCCGCCGCGCTGATGGCGCGCGACATCGACACCGCCATCCCCTTCACGGTCGATGCCGACGGCTGCTTCACCCGGGAGGCGCCGGGCTTCGAGGGCAAGCGCGTCATCACCGACAAGGGCAACAAGGGCGACGCCAACGATGCGATCATCAAGGCGCTGATCGAGGCGGGCGCCCTCATCGCGCGCGGGCGCCTCAAGCACCAGTACCCGCACTCCTGGCGCTCCAAGAAGCCCGTGATCTTCCGCAACACGCCGCAGTGGTTCATTGCGATGGATAGGCCTATTGGCGGGCAACCGGACTCCCTCGTGGGATCAGGGCTGGGCGACGGCCACAGGGTCCCCTCCCCCCTTGTGGGGGAGGGACAGGGTGGGGGGGACCCCCCATCCCCGAAGGGAGTGGCTCCCCCCACCTCTAACCCCTCCCCACAAGGGGGAGGGGAACCCGCGCAGCGTTTCCGCGACCCCATCGAAGGCTTCACCCTGCGCCAGCTCGCCTTGCGCGCCATCGCCGAGACGCAGTGGGTGCCGCCGCAGGGGCAGAACCGCATCACCGGCATGATCGAGGCCAAGCCCGACTGGGTGCTGTCGCGCCAGCGCGCCTGGGGCGTGCCGATCCCGATCTTCGTCAAGGACAAGGAGGACGGCTCCTACGAGATCCTCAAAGATGAGGAGGTCAACCGCCGCATCGTGGCCGCCATCGAGGAGAAGGGCATCTCCGCGTGGCACGAGCCCGGTGCGGCCGAGCGCTTCCTCGGCAACGCCTACAGCCCTGAGGACTGGAAGAAGGTCGACAACATCTGCGACGTGTGGTTCGACTCCGCCTCCACGCACGCCTTCACCCTGGAGGACCCGGAGCACTTCCCGCAGCTCGCCGGCATCCGCCGCAAGCGCGACGGCGGCCAGGATACCGTCATGTACCTGGAAGGCTCCGACCAGCACCGCGGCTGGTTTCACTCCTCGCTGCTGGAGAGCTGCGGCACGCGCGGGCGCGCCCCTTACGACGTGGTGCTCACCCACGGCTTCATCCTCGACGAGAAGGGCGAGGAGAAGATGTCGAAATCGCGGGGCAACGTGCTTTCGCCGCAGGAGCTCATGAAAAAGTCGGGTGCCGACATCCTGCGGCTGTGGGTTGCCTCTTCCGACTACACGAGCGACATCCGCTTCGGGCCGGGGATCTTGCAGGGGACTGTGGAGGCCTACCGCAAGCTCCGGAACACCCTGCGCTGGATGCTCGGCACGCTGGCGCACTACGAGGGACGCCAGCAGATCGCTCCAGCGGCGCTGCCCGAGCTGGAGCAGCTCATGCTGCACCGCCTGGCGGAGCTGGACGAGATGATCCGGGGAGCCTACGCCGAGTACGACTACAGGCGGGTGGTGGCGGCGCTCTCGCACTTCATGAACACGGACCTGTCCGCGTTCTACTTCGATATCCGCAAGGACGCGCTCTACTGCGAGCCCTACTCCAGCGCCAAGCGCAGGGCGGCGCTGGAGACCATCGAGCAGGTCTTCCGCCACGTCACCTTGTGGCTGGCGCCGCTGCTGTGCTTCACCGCCGAGGAGGCGTGGCTGGCGCGCTATCCGTCCGAGGACGGCTCGGTGCACCTTGAGCTGTTCCCCGAGGTGCCCAACTCCTGGCGCAACGATGCGCTGGCCGAGGACTGGGAGGAGATCAAGCGCGTGCGCCGCGTGGTGACGGGGGCGCTGGAGATCGAGCGCGCCAACAAGCGGATCGGCTCGGCCCTGGAGGCGGCGCCGCAGGTCTTCATCGCCGACGATGGCCTGCTCGCCGCCCTCGAAGGCATCGACTTCGCCGAGGTGTGCATCACGTCGGGCATCGAGATCGTCGACGGCGAGGCACCCGAGGACGCCTTCACCCTGCCCGACGTTCCGGGTGTCGGCGTGGTGCCGCGCAAGGCCACGGGCAAGCGCTGCGCCCGCTCCTGGCGCTACACCGAAGACGTGGGCAGCGACCCGGACTTCCCGGATCTGTCCGCCCGCGACGCCGCCGCCGTGCGCGAGCTCGATGCACGGGCGGCCTCGGCGCGTTGACCCATGCCGTGCACGGTACTATACGTGCACGGCATGACCAGGCCCGCCAAATCTGAGGTCTACCGCTGGCGCCTGAGCCCCAGGCTCAAGGCGGAGCTGGAGGCTGCCGCCAAGGCCGACAGGACGACTGTCGATGCCATTCTCGGTCGCCTGGCGCGCGAGTGGCTGGCAAAGCGCGCTCCACGCAAGAAGAGCGACGCCGACGAGGCCAAGGTGCGCGCGACACTGATGGCGTGTGCGGGTTTCTACAAAGGCAATGGCACGTCGGCGACAAACGAGCAGGTTCGGGAAGTCATGGGCGAATACCTGGAGGCCAAGTATCGGCGACGCTCTTCTCGTTGACACGAGCGCCCTGGGCATTGTACGTGTGCTGCATGAACAAGATCAGCAAAATCGGCAGAGCCAAAGCCTATGCTTGGCGCCCCAGCGCCGAGCTTGCGCGGGCGCTTGAAGCTGCCGCCAGGGATGAGAAGGCCAGCATCGACACCATTCTCGACCGCCTGGCGCGGGAATGGCTATCCCAGCGCGTCCCGAGCGATGAAGACGCTTTGAGCGAGGTGGAGTACGCCGAACAGCAGCGCCGACTGCGTGAACAGCTCCTCGCAGCGGCTGGGACCGCCTCTGTCGGAGGCCCCTCAGCAACGAATGCCGAGGTGCGCAAGGTGATGGGTGAGTACCTGGAGGCCAAATATCGCGCGAGTCAGCGACGTGCCCCCCGGCGATCTCGTTGATACGGGCGCACTACTGGCGATCGTCGACGCCCGCGACCGATGGCATAGGGCGTGCCTGGATGCGGCGGCGAACGCCCATCTACCATTGGTCGCAACGACATCGGTTCTCACCGAAACGTTCTACTTCGCTGCCAAGCGCGGAATTGTGCAACTGACCTGGGACTTCATTCGGAAGAGTGCAATTCGTCTTGCCGCCATTACAGAAGCCGATCTCCCAGCCTTGGAAGCCCTGATGCACCGCTACGCGGATCGCCCCATGGACTTTGCCGATGCCACGCTGGTGCATGTGGCCGAGCGCGAGGGGCTTCGGACGATCCTCACCATCGACCACAGCGACTTCGAGACCTATCGCATTGGACGCAGCGCCAAGTTCCGGATATTACCCGCGCGCTGAGCCGCTTGAGCCTGTGCGGCGTGCCGATCGGGAGCTGGGAGCCCTGGGGAACGAATGCAGGAATCGCGCCTGATGTCATGGCTGTGGGGGCCGCTGTCGCCGCACGGCGCTTGGGTCGCCATCGTCACCCTCGCGCTCGACCAGGCCACCAAGTGGTGGGTGCTTGTCGGCTACGGCCTGCAGGACAGGGGGCGGGTCCACGTCACCCCCTTTCTCGACCTGGTCTTCGTCAAGAATCTCGGCATCAGCTACGGCCTTCTCCCGCTCGACAGCCAGCTGGGGCAGTGGCTGCTGGCGGGCTTCGCCGGCCTCGCCACGATAGCCCTGGCCGTATGGCTTGCCCGCGGCATCGCCTCCAGGCTGGTGGCGGCGAGCGTCGGCCTGATCATGGGCGGCGCGGTCGGCAACGCCATCGACCGCGTGGCTCTCGGCGGCGTGGCCGATTTCATCCAGCTGCACGCCTTCGGGTTCTACTGGTACGTGTTCAATGTCGCCGATGCGGCCATAGTTGCCGGGGTCTGCGGTCTTCTGTACGATTCCCTCGGCTTGAGTCGCAATCGCGCCGCAAAGTCGCTCTAAGCCGTTGACAAAGCGCGGACTCGGGGGATCTCGCCAATGCTTCCGCTGCACCCAAACCGCATCCTCCTTGCCGCCGCGGCGCTCGCGCTCTGGGCGCTGCCGCTGGGCGGCTGCGATAGCGTCGCCCTCGAAGGCAAGGTGTTCGACTGGATAGGCATCAGCGGCTCGGCCCTCGACGCCAAAACGCGCGATCCCAAGATGGCCGAGCGGGCGCCGCTGGTGGTGCCGCCCAAGGTGACGCGCCTGCCGGAGCCGGGCTCGGGCAAGACGGGCAGCGACGAGGTCGCGGCCCTTGCCGACCCGGAGCTGAAGAAGCAGGCCGCCGCCAAGGAACGCGAGCGCCTGCATCTTGCCTATTGCCGTGGCGAGATCCAGTGGAAGGAGCGCGCGTTCGATCCCGACGGCAAACCCGCCCGCAGCCCCTATGGCCCCTGCCCGGGGCTGTTCTCCGGCACGCTGGACAGTCTCACAAAGTAGCTCGCGACACGGCCCAGGAGGGCGAGGCTCGCCCGAAATGTGGGCGCTGCCCGGTGCGCCGATGTGCCCGCCGCGAGCGCGCTGTGCACCGTTATGCCGCTCCGCGATCTTGGGCTTTGACTCCGCGACCCACCGGATCGAAGCTCGCCAAAACGGGGCAGAGCGATTCGCGCCATGAAGGCGAGCTTCGAACTGGAGGCTGTCGAGCTCCAGATCCGCGGCGGTCCGGTGGCCGGCGTGGACGAGGCCGGGCGTGGCCCGCTCGCCGGCCCCGTGGTGGCCGCCGCCGTCATCCTCACCCCCCACGACATCCCGGACGGCATCGCCGACTCCAAGGTCCTCGCTCCCGACGTGCGGCGCGCCCTCTACCAGCGGATCCTCGCCACCGCGCAGGTGGGCGTGGGCGTCGCTGGCGTGGACCGCATCGACGCCGAGAACATTCTCAATGCCTCCCTGTGGGCCATGGCCGACGCGGTGGCGCAGCTGCCTTCCCACCCCAGGCTCGTGCTGATCGACGGCAACAAGGTGCCGCCGCGGCTGAAATGCGACAGCCGCGCCATCGTGCGCGGCGACGCCAAGTGCCTCTCGATCGCCGCCGCCTCCATCGTCGCCAAGGTCACCCGCGACGCCATGATGGTCGAGCTGGCCCGCGACTATCCCGACTACGGCTTCGAGCGCCACAAGGGCTATCCCACGCCGGAGCACCACGCCGCCATCGAGCGCCTAGGCGTGACGCCGCACCACCGGCGCTCGTTCAAGACCGTGCAGCTCGCCCTGGGCCTGATCGAGGCGGAGGAGATGTCCGGGCACAACGGGCTGCAAAGTGCCGCACCCGGCGCGAACTTGGCCTGACAAGCGCCGGGAAGGCGGGTATACGGCTCTCCCATGATACAGCGCGCCTACCACTGGACCATGCGGATGGCGACCCATCGGAAGGCGCCGCAAGCGCTCTTCTGGGTGTCGTTCGCCGAGAGCTCGTTCTTCCCGATCCCGCCCGACGCCATGCTGATCCCCATGGTGGTGGCCAACCGGGCCAGGGCCTGGTACTTCGCGGGCATCGCCACCGTGGCTTCGGTCCTGGGCGGGCTCCTGGGCTACGCCATCGGCTACTTCGTCTTCGAGACCGTGGGCCTGTGGGTGATCAACCTCTATGGCCTCGCCACCCAGTTCGAGGCCTACCGGGCGGCCTACAACGAGTGGGGGCTGTGGATCATCCTCATCAAGGGTCTCACGCCCATCCCCTACAAGCTCGTCACCATCGCCAGCGGCGCCGCCGCGTTCGACATCTGGGTATTCCTCGCCGCCTCCATCGCCACCCGCGGGGTGCGCTTCTTCATGGTCGCGGCCCTGCTCTACTGGTTCGGCGAGCCCATCCGCGCGTTCATCGAGCGGCGCCTCACGCTGGTGACGACCGCCTTCGTCGTGCTGCTGGTTGGCGGCTTCGTCGTCGTCCGCTACCTGATCTGAGGCCAGCCGGGGCAAAGTGAGACCGTGATGCTCGACGCTCTCCACGCTTCCGCCGACGTTCGTCGCCTGTCGGCGACCGCGGTCGCCGGCCTCGTCCTGCTGGTCGCCGCCGCCGTCATCCTCGCTGCCCTCGCCTTCGAGCACATCGGCGGCTACACCCCGTGCCCGTTGTGCCTGCAGCAGCGCTACGCCTACTATCTCGGCATCCCGGCCCTGGCCGGCGCGCTTGCGCTCCTGCGCTTCCCTCATCCCAAGGCCGCCGCCGCCATCCTGGCTGCTGTCGGCCTCGCCTTCGTGGTTAACGCCGGCCTCGGCATCTACCAGGCCGGCGCCGAGTGGAAGCTCTGGGACCCGCCCGCCACCTGCGCCTCACCCTCCGAGCTGCCCACCTTCGACCTCAAGACCATGAACCTGGACCGGGTGCCGGCCTCCTGCGGGGTGGCCTCCTGGCGCTTCCTGGGGCTCTCCTTCGCCGGCTGGAACGCGGTGGCCTCGGCGGGCCTCGCCGCCGGCGCAGCTTTGGCTGCGCTTAAGGCAATGCCGAGGTCCGGCTAGCACCGGCCGCCCGCCCGGGGTAGGCTCTGCCGGACCCAAGCTTCCGGGAGATGGGGGAATGCGCTTCTCCGCCCTAGCGTTCGGCCTTGCGGTGCTGCTGGCGCCGCCGGCCCTCCTCGTGGCCCAACAGCACGGCGCGGCCCCGTCCGCCGCAGCCAAGGAGCCGGCCAAAGCGGCGGCGAAGCCTGCGGCCAAGAAGGCCCCCTCGAAGGCCACGAAGGCGCCGAAGCCGAAGCCCACGCCGGCCAAGGAGCTGTTCGGCGCCGCCAAGACCCCGTCGCCGCTCGCCGCCCGCTCCATCGGCTTCTACGCCAAGGGCTGCCTCGCCGGCGCCGCGGCGCTGCCCATCGACGGCCCGGCCTGGCAGGCCATGCGCCTCTCCCGCAACCGCAACTGGGGCCACCCGGACTTGGTCGCCCTGGTCGAGAAGCTCGCCAGCGAGGCCAAGGCGCACGACGGCTGGCCCGGCCTGCTGGTGGGAGACCTTTCCCAGCCTCGCGGCGGCCCCATGCTCACCGGCCACGCCAGCCACCAAGTCGGCCTCGACGCCGACGTGTGGCTCACGCCCATGCCGGACCACCGCCTCACCGAGAAGGAGCGCGAGGAGCTGTCTGCCACCTCCATGCTGGCCGACGACCGCATCTCCGTGAACCCCAACGTCTGGACCGACGCCCACGTGCGCCTGCTGAAGCGCGCCGCCGGCTACAAGGCGGTGGAGCGGGTGCTGGTACACCCGGCCATCAAGAAGGCGGTGTGCGAGGCCTCCAAGGGCGAGAAGGACCGCGTCTGGCTCAGCAAGATCCGCCCGTACTGGGGCCATTACTACCACTTCCACATCCGCATGGCCTGCCCCAAGGGCAGCTCCGGCTGCGAGGGCCAGCCGTCCGTCAATCATGACGACGACGGCTGCGGCGCCGAGCTCACCCGCTGGCTGAAGCTCGTCACGCCCAAGCCGCAGCCTCCGGTGGCCGCCGCGCCAAAGCCTGCCACGCCGGCCCCCGAGCGCCGCTACCTCACCCTTGACCAGCTCCCCGGCGAATGCCGCACCGTGCTGGCAAGCGGCACGCCCCCGGACAAAGCCGCGGCCTCTCCGCCGGCGCCGGCTCCAGCGCCTCCCGATAAGACGGCGGCTCCCGACAAGGCGACAGCCACCGCTCCGGCGCCCAAGCCTGCTGCAGCGCCGGCCGCCGCACGGACTCCGGAGGCTGCCGCTCTCGGCAAGGCGGCAGTCCCGGCTCCGGCGCCCAAGCCTACTGCAGCGCCAGCCGCCCCTCCGAGGAGCACGAAGGACGCCAAGCCCGCCCCCGCCGCCAAGCCGGCGAAGCCCGCCCCCAAGAAGGCGTCCCTGGCGGAGTAGGGCGGGACGGGCGGAAACCGGCGCGCGCGAGCTTGATCGGGCTTGGCCGGCGCGGAATATTGCTTCTTCGATTCCTCACTGGCCGGATTTTTTGGGGGACGGATGCGCGTGAGCAGTATCGATTTCGCGGAGGCGATTTCCGCCTTCGGCGCCGCCACGAAGAAGAAATTGGCCAACAAGGCAGTTTCCGGGGCGCCGGAGGACCAGCTGCGGGCGCCGCTGGAGGCTCTAGTCACCAATCTCGCCGGGCTCTCGGGCCTGCCGGCCAAAGCCGTGACCCTCGTCGGCGAGAGCACCCTCGCGCACCTCTCGACACGTCCCGACTACGCGGTCAGCGTCAACAATGCCCTGGTCGGTTTCATCGAGATCAAGGCGCCGGGCAAGGGTGCCGATCCTCGCCGTTTTGCCGATGAGCACGACAGAAGGCAGTGGAGCAAGCTCAAGACGCTCCCGAACCTCCTCTACACCGACGGCAACGGCTTCAGTCTCTGGCAGAACGGCGAGCTTCAGGGCTCGGTCATTCGTCTCGACGGCGATGTAGAAACGTCAGGTTCCGCTTTGGCGGCGAAGCCCGATCTTCTCGCCCTGTTCTCCAGTTTCCTGAGCTGGCAGCCAATCCAGCCCAGGAGCGCCAAGCAGCTGGCGCAGATCGCCGCACGCCTATGCCGCCTGCTGCGCGAGGAAGTAGCCGAGGAGCTGGACCGCAACAACCCAGGACTCACGTCCCTGGCAAAGGAATGGCGTACCCTGCTGTTCCCGGATGCCAGCAACGAGCAGTTCGCCGACGGCTATGCCCAGGCCGTCACCTTCGGCCTCTTGGTGGCGCGCGTGCGCGACATCGATCTCTCCAAGGGTCTGGACGAGGCGGCGAACCAGCTGCGCAGGACCAGCACTCTGATCGGCACTGCCTTGCGCCTGCTGATCGACAACCCCGACATCAAGGAGGCGCTGAAGACGTCGCTCGGCACCCTGAGCCGCGTGCTCAACGTGGTGGACTGGCCGACCATCGCCAAGGGCGACGCGGGCGCGTGGCTCTATTTCTACGAGGACTTCCTGGAGGTCTACGACAACGACCTGCGCAAGCGCACGGGCTCCTACTACACGCCGCCCGAGGTCGTGAACGCCATGGTGCGCCTCACCGACGAGGCGCTGCGCTCGCCCGATCTGTTCAACCGCCGCGAGGGCCTGGCCGCGCCCACGGTGACGATCTGCGATCCCGCCGTGGGCACAGGCACGTTCCTGCTCGGCGTCCTCAACCGCATCGCCGCCACCGTCGAGGAGGACCAGGGGCCGGGCGCCGTTCCCGGCGCCATTTGCAGCCGCGGCGAGCCGCATCTTCGGCTTCGAGCTGCAGTTCGGGCCGTTCGCCGTGGCGCAGCTGCGCCTTATCGCCGAGATGCAGGGCCTGATCGGCAACGGCAGCCGCAAGACCGTGCCGACGCCGCAGCTCTATGTGACGGACACGCTGGGCGATCCTTACGCGACGGAGACACAGTTTTCCGAACTTGTCAGGCCCATTGGAGAGTCACGGAAGCAGGCGAACAAGATCAAGCGCGAGACACCGATCACCGTCGTCATCGGCAATCCGCCCTACAAGGAGAAGGCCAGGGGCCGCGGCGGCTGGATCGAGAAGGGCAGCGCCGGGCGCAAGGCGCCGATGGACCTCTGGGCACCGCCGGCAGCGTGGGGCGTCGGCGCCCACGCCAAGCATCTCAAGAACCTCTACGTGTATTTCTGGCGCTGGGCGACACTCAAGGTGTTCGGCTCGGGCTGGGAGGCGGCCACTGGGTATGAGGAGACCGATCGCTCCGGCATCGTCTGCTTCATCACCGTGGCGGGCTTTCTGAACGGCCCCGGCTTCCAGAAGATGCGCGAGGAGCTGCGGCGCGACTGCTCTGCCATCTGGGTCATCGACTGCTCGCCGGAGGGCCATCAGCCGGAGGTGGCGACGCGCGTCTTCCAGGGCGTGCAGCAGCCGGTGTGCATCGTGCTCGCCGCCCGCGCGCCGAACAAGGATCGGGAGACACCGGCGCGGCTCAAGTTCATTTCGCTGCCCGAGGGCCGGCGAGAGGTCAAGTTCGAGGCGCTCGCCAAGCTTTCGCTGAATCCTCACGCATGGCGGGATGGACCAGCCGGCGGGCGCGATCCATCCTTGCCGGAGCAAGAGGGCGCCTGGGCGAGCTTCCCGCCGCTGGAGGAGCTGTTTGCTTACGACGGATCAGGTGTGATGCCAGGGCGCACGTGGGTCATTGCGCCCGATGCTGGATCGCTCGTGGCCCGCTGGAACAGGCTCATCCGCGAAAAGGATACAAAGACGAAGGAGACATTGTTCCACCCACACTTGCGTGGTGGAGAACCCGGCGACAAGCATGTCAATAAATCTGTGGGCCGCCCGCTCACTGGGCATCTAACCGACACTCGAGCAATCACCCATGAAACGAACGCAGTAGCCGCTCCGGTTCGCTATGCTTATCGCACTCTCGATCGCCAGTGGATCATTCCAGACGCGCGGGTCATCAATCAGCCCAACCCGACACTGTGGGACACTTATTCAAGCAAGCAGGTCTATTTGACTGCAATCGAAAAATCATCGCCTTCATCTGGTCCGGCTCTGTCCGTTTGCGGTCTCATTCCGGACCATGATCACTACAAGGGCTCGTTTTCGGGTCGTGTTTTTCCGCTCTGGAGTGACGCCGACGCCAAGGTGCCGAACGTCAAGCCCGCCCTCCTCGCGCATCTCACCAAGGCCTACGGCACCCGTGTCACCCCCGAGGACGCGCTGGCCTACATCGCCGCCGTCCTGGCGCATCCTGCCTTCACGGCGCGCTTCCAGAAGGACCTGGTACGCCCCGGTCTGCGCGTGCCGCTGACGGCAGATGCCGCCCTCTTCGCCAGGGCCGTCGCGCTTGGCCGCGAGGTCGTGTGGCTGCACACCTACGGCGAGCGCTTCGCCGATCCGAAGGCCGGCCGCCCCTCCGGCGCGCCGCGCCTCCCCAAGGACAAGGCGCCCTTCATCCCAAGGGACGGCACCATTCCCGGCGCGCCCGAGCCGCTGCCCGACGACATGCACTACGATGCCGCCAAGCGCCGGCTGCACATCGGCAGGGGCTTCATCGACAACGTGCCGCCCGAGGTCTGGGCCTACGAGGTCTCGGGCATGAACGTGCTGCGCCAGTGGTTCAGCTACCGCAAGCGCGACCGCTCGCGCCCCATCATCGGCGACCGCCGCAAGCCCTCGCCGCTCGGCGAGATCCAGCCCGAGTACTGGCCGCACGAGTACACCAGCGACCTCATCGACCTGCTTCATGTCCTCGGCCGCCTCGTGGCCCTGGAGCCCCAGCAGGCCGCGCTGCTGGACGCGATCCTCGCCGGCAAGCTCGAGGACAGTGCCAAGCTGTTAGCGGCGGGTGCACTGGCCGCGCCGGAAGACAACGGCACGTGTTGACTGGGGGAAACGTCCTCACCGCCCATCGTCGCAGGCCGTCGAATCTGCAATCTTGCCCGCCACCCGAAACGACGCCCGGTGGACCATGGCGCCCTCTGACCAGTCCGACAGCCTAGAGTTCAAGCCGTACGGCCCCGACCAGCGACAGCTCGACATGTTCGGCTCGCCGCCGCCCCAGAACTACGACCCGGATCCCGAGGATGTGCGCGCCGAGCTGATGGGAATCCTCGCGCGGGCTCGTGCCGCCCCGCAACAGCACTGGCCCGCGAAGGAGATGTCGTACTGGGGCACCGTCTTCCCACAGATGGCCAACTGGCTCCCCGCCGAGGAGGCGGAGCGCCTCCGCCGCGAGTTCAGGACCGAGCTGGCGCGACTCGGCGCGGCCTAGTCCCCACCGCGGCCACCGCCTGCGGCGACCGCGGCAGGGCACCCTGCGCCCGGCAGCGCGTCGCTCAGGCCAGCGGGACGAGCGAGTAGCGCGGGTCGGCGGCGCGGCAGTGGGCCACCGGCAGGCCCAGCTCGCGGCGCACGATGTTGGTGCCCTGCACCAGCGCCACCATCTTGTAGAAGGCGTGGCGCCGGCTCATGCCCTCGCGCCCCATGCCGCAGTCGGAGCTCAGGATCAGGCGGTCTGCGGGAATGGACTTGAGCGCGCGGCGGATGTGGTCGGCCACCTCCTCGGGGCGTTCCACCTGCAGGCCGTGATGGTCGATCACGCCGATGGCGATCTTCTTGTCGGGCGCGATCTCCTTGCCGAAGGCTTCCAGGTCGATGCCGCCGGCGCTGCAGGACTCGAAGGTGACCACGTCGGCATCCACCTTGTTAATCGCCGACAGCGCCGACTTGTAGCTCTGCACCTGCGCGAACATGCGCTGCTGGGAGGGGTTGCCCCAGCAGGTGTGGCACCACACCTCGGTCTTGGCCCTGAGCCCCCTGACGGTGCGGTTGAAGACCTCGACGCTGAAGGCCGGGTTGATCACCTCGTCGACG
>JBIOWI010000113.1:0-18708 GCA_044868325.1 Hyphomicrobiaceae bacterium | reverse complement strand
GTACCCGCCAGGACGGCACCGGCCGTCATCGCCAAGATTCATGCTGACACGGCTGCGGTTCTTGGGCAAAGCGATGTCCGAACGCGATTTCAGGATTTCGGCTCAACGCCCATCGGCTCGTCCCCGGGAGAACTCGCGCAATTTCTCAGAGCTGAGATCGAGAAGTGGCGAACTGTGATCCAGGAAGCCCAAATCACCATCGATGAGCGCGAGTGAACCACCATGTTCAACCTCGATCAGTTTGTCGCCGACTGCCGCGCCGCGCTTGCGGCCGACCCCTCGCATCGGCATGTGCGCGAGGTCGTGGCGCGTGCCGTGTCCGACCCCACGTCCATTCTCAAGAGCCTGGGCGAGCCGACATGCGCCGGGCTGCACCGGCTCTATCAGTCGCCCGATTTGACCATCCTCAACGTCGTTTGGGCGCCGATGATGACGGTAGTCCCGCACAATCACCAGATGTGGGCGGTCATCGGCATCTATACGGGACGCGAGGACAACATCTTCTGGCGCCGCCTGCCGGGCCCGGAGGGGAAGGTGGAAGCGGCCGGCGCCAAGGCCATGGGCGAAAAGGATGTTGAGCCACTCGGACGCGACATCATCCACTCCGTCACCAATCCCATTCCCCGCTTCACCGGTGCCATTCACGTTTACGGCGGCGATTTCTTCAACCCTGCCCACAGGAGCGAATGGGACCCCGAGACGCTCCGTGAGCAGCCCTGGGACGTGGGCCGAGCCGTGCGGCGGTTCGAAGAGGCCAATCAGGCTTTCAAAGATCGACGCTCGTGAGAGCGAACGTCCGCTTCCGGTCGTGATCGTCCGGGCCTGGTCTGCAACCGCGCGCTGACTCGAAGATGTCTTCCACCGAACCGACTGCGGGCCGCCTTGCGGCAACGTTGCGGCTGAGCCTACCTGCGCGCCAACACGTAGTCGTCGGCATCGCGGCCCTTGAAATATTGGGGCTCCTGCTCGCCCTTCAGCGCTTTCGCCAGCTCGTCGACGCGTCTGGTCACATAGGCAGCCAAGTCCTTGGTCGATATCGGCCGCTTGGCCCCGAGACGGCCTTGGCCTTCCAGGCCCTCGACCATGGCATAGGTGAACAGCCCGTGCCCGAGTGCCGGATCCTCGATCGCCTCCTGGTCGAAGCGGGAGGCGGTATAGGCGACGATGTTGGCGTGATAGGCAGCGTTGCCGAGGCGCTGGTTGTAGGCGTTGCCGGAGTGGCACGTGTCCACGAACAGGATGCGGCGGCCTTTGGCAGCCTCCACCGCGCTTTGCAGCACCTGCCAGGGCACCACGGTGGAGCCGCGCAGCGCGGCGCCGGTCCATTCGGCATCGGTGGGCAAGAAGCGGTAGTCGGGTCCCTCGTTCTTGCCATGGCCGGAGATGAACAGCACGACGGTGTCGGTCTCCCGCGCCTGCCGCAGGAGCTCCACGGCGTCGATGATGTTGCCGGCAGTCGGCACGTCCTTGGCATCGCTGCCGTTCACCAGCACGCGTTTGACGACGCGGACGTGGTCGGGCCCAAGCTGCTTCTCGACCGCCTCAGCCAATTTGCGAGCGTCGGCGACGGAATATTTGAGGTCGCAGCTGCCGCCGCCGCAGGCGTTGCCGAGGCCCTTGTAGTCGTTGACGCCGATGGCGAGAATATGCAGCGTGCCGCGTTGGTCGAGGCCGCCCTCGCCGTCGTGGACGAGCGCCAGCGTCTCGGCCTTCTCGCCGATCGCGTTGGTGAGCGCGATGCGCACCTCGTTGCGGCCCTTGGCCAGCGGCACCTGGAGGAGGCGCTCGCCTGCGCCGAAGCCGCCCGAGCCGACGTCCGGCGTCTGCTCCTCGACCTGGCGTCCATTGACGTGCACGCGGATCAACCTGACAGGATCCGGCGTGGCCTCGATGTCGACCTTGACGCTCGCGTGCCCGCCGCGCTGGGCCGCCCCCGCGGCCGGTGCCACAATCCTGAATCGCGGCACCGGACGCGCGAGCAGATCGCCCAGCTTGAAGGACGTCCCCGGTGCCTCGCGCACCGCGTCCTCAGCCGAGGCCAGGACGATGGCGCGCTCGACAATGTCGGGCCGGTTGAGATGCTGGCGCAACTGCTCGGCGCCAACGTAGTCGGCGGCTTCGTCGGGCCCCTTGTTGATCTGCCAGCCGACGATCTTGTCGGCGCCGGGCGAGCCCGTGTAGTAGCCCTGCGGCGTCCACATCGCCCACTCGCCATCCGTGCCGTGGAACAGGCTGACGATCAGCTCGCGCGTCTTGAGGTTCCACAGCCGCACCGTCTGGTCGAGACCGCCGGTCACCAGGAAGCGGCCGTCGTGCGAAGGTGCCAAATCCCACGGCGCACCGTCGTGGCCGACGAAAGAGCCGAGAAGGCCGCCGTTCAATTCATAGGCGCGGATTTCCGAAGCACGACCGAGGAGAACGGCCTGGCCGTCGGGCGCGTAGGCAATCGGGCTCCTTTCAGACGCATCGTTCCCGACCTCGAATTGCGCGTGCAGCACACCGCCCTGTCGCCGGCCGTCCTCCAGCTTGGCATCCTTGTAGACTTCAAGGACGCTCGCATCCATCAGAAAGGTGGCCGCCGACTTGTAGGCTGCCCGCCATGACCCGTGATCGGCGGCGCCACGCAGGTATTTGCGGCGCCCCAACTCCGGATCGGGGCAGGTATTTCGGGAGGGCGTTGACGCGGTGCAAGCGGCCAGCCGCGGATCGATGTCCTTGGCGCGGCCGAGCGGTGCGCCGTCGAGCGGGAGGTGCAATTCCCGCCTCAACTTGTTGTGCACCGCGTAACCCTCCTTCTCCTCGCCCCAGGCGATCGCGCGCCCGTCGCGCGCAAAGCCTACGGCGTACACGGGCGCTCCTGCCCCCTTAAGAGCGATTGCCTTGCTCGTGCGCGGCTCCACGATCTGCAGATCGCTGTTGAAGCGTGCAGCAATCGACCGACCATCCTGACTGAACATGGCAGGCCCATTACACCTGGCGCGGTCCTCCGATGAGACCTTTCGACCGGTCTTCGACGAGGTCGGGCCGAATGCCGTCCATTGGTCGTACGACTCGCCACCAAGCAGCTCGGCGCCGGTCGCAACGTCAAGGACCAGGCAACCTTCTATGTCGTGCGTTGAGAGAAGGCGGCGACCGTCGGGGCTGAAATGCAGCGACCTGATGGCTGCCGAGGGTTGCGGCGCGAACAGCTTGGCGACCTGGCGCAGGAATGCGCCGGTCCGCCCGTCCCATAAGAGGATCACGCCATCTTCCCCGCCGGAGGCAATCAGGTGGTCCACAGGAGAGACCGCGAGCGATGTCACACCCCCTTCGCCAATCCAGTTGGCCGGCAATCGCTTCCTGTGCTCCGTCATCTCGGCGATGAGCCTGCCGTCGGCGGCGCTCCACAGGCGCACGGCCGCGTCCTCGCCATTGCCCGTTACGGCGCGGTCGCCATCGCTGCTGAAGGCCACGGCCCTTACCGATCCTGGATGCCCCGAAAGGCGGAGCACCTGCTGCCGGCTCCCGAGATCCCAGATAATCGCAGTCTTGTCCCAGCTCCCGGAAATGAGCCGCTTGCTGTCAGGCGAAAAGGCCAGCGCCAAGACAGGCTCCTGGTGCCCTTTGAGCAGCGTCTCCAGCCGTCCGCTGGCGAAATCGTAGAGGCGAATGGCGCCCGCCACGGCGCGGTCTGCCTTGTGGAATCGCCCGCCCACGGCCAGCCAGCGGCCGTCAGGCGACAGGGCCATGGTGTCGATGCTGCCCGCGTCGCCGCGTGCCTCGCCCCGGATCAAGCGCACGGTCCTGCCGGTATCGACGGACCAGACCCGGACAGTCTTGTCGATCGAGGCCGAGACGATGTGCTTGCCGTCGGGGGTGAAGGCAACGCCGCTGATGCCTGCCATATGCCCACCGGTGTCGAGCATGAGATGGAGCCCTGTGCCCGCGACGGCCGCTTGCGCCTTCGGCCGCTCGGCCAGCGTCGCCGCGACGCGCCGCTCGCGTCCGCCCGAGAGCACGCCGAGCAGCACCTGCGCCCCCGGCCCTTTGGCCTCGATGGCGGCATTGAGCTCCGACGCCGTATCGATTTGGGTGCGTTCGATGGCGACAATGATGTCGCCTGCTCTCACTCCTGCCTTGTCCGCAGGCGACCCAGCGCTCGATGCCATCACCTTGGCGCCGCGCGGGGCGTCCCAGCCGAACTTGTCGGCCTCCTCCTTTGTGACGTCCTGCAGCTCGACGCCGAGCCAGCCCTGTCCCTGTCCCCGTTCTTGCGCAGAAACGACGCCGGCGACCAGGAGCGCGACCGCCACAACCAGCGAACGCCACAACGTACCCATGCTCCGCTATCCCTCTCAACGGCGGCAGCCAGACGCTTCATCAAGTCGTAAGCAGTGTGGCCGGCCTTGGACCAAGGTGGGGCGATTTGTTAGGGGGCCTTCGACACTGAGCGAAGACCGTCTGTGTGGCATCCCGATGACACAACTCGGCGCAGCGTCAGGCTGGCACCGGCAACCGCTCGAAGAGGTGCTCATAGTGCAGCACCAACCCCTCCGGGTCCCGACAGCATGGTGTCAGCAGATTGCTATCGGCACTTCGCCCAAAAATCGCCGCCATCGGGCCCTCACCGCTGCTCTTGCAGTCGATGCGCAAGCTCAGACGTCGGTCCGCCTTATTTGACTGGTCGAGTGCCGCCGCGACATGAGCGCGACGAGGATGCGCGGACGCTGACTTCGCCTTGGCGGCGAAGGTGACCGGAGACGGGGCAGGGCGCTATTGCCCGGGTCGATCCAGGTTCGGCCAGGTTCGGCCAGGTTCGGAATGGGCTGCGCTTGCACTGGAGTTGCGTTCGCGATCGACTTGGGGGGCCGGATGCAGCTGCGGATACTGAGGTTTGTGGCGCCGATCGTGCCGGTGCTGCTCCTGTGGTGCCTATCGCTGAGCTTCGCCCGCGCGCAGGAGGACGATGAGCTAGCGCGATGGCTGACAGAGGTCATGGGGCTCTACGTCCAAGGCAAATTTGGTGAGGCTCTGCCGCTGGCGGAGCGGTCCGTTGCGGTGGCGCGCACGCGCCATGGCGAGAAGGGCACGCCGTTTGCGACCGCCGCGAGCATGCTCGGCGCACTCTACCAGGCCCAGGGCCGCTACGCCGAGGCCGAGCCGCTGCACCGGCGCGCCCTTGCCGTCTACGAAAGCACGCTCGGGCGCGAGCACGTTGTCGTGACGACGCCCCTCAACGCCCTGGGCTTGCTCTACCAGGACCAGGGTCGCTACGCCGACGCCGAGCCGCTCTATAAGCGCAGCCTGGCCATCAAGGAGAGCGCGCTCGGGCGCGAGGACCCTTCGGTGGCCACGTCCCTCAACAACCTGGCCAGCCTCTACCTGGCTCAGGACCGCTACGCCGACGCCGAGCCGCTTTTCAAGCGCAGCCTTGCCATCCGCGAGAGCGCGCTCGGGCGCGAGCATCCGTCCGTCGCGACGGTCCTCAACAACCTGGCCTTGCTCTACAAGGAGCAGCACCGCTACGCCGAGGCCGAGCCGCTCTACAAGCGCAGCCTCGCCATCTCCGAGACGGCGGAGGGGCCCGAGCATCCCAAGATGGCCACAACCCTCAGCAACCTGGCCGGTCTCTACCAGGACCAGCGCCGCTATGCCGAAGCCGAGCAGCTCCATAAGCGCAGCCTCGCCATCACCGAGAGGGCACTCGGGCGCGAGCACCCCGACGTGGCCTCGTCCCTCAACAACCTGGCCGAGCTCTATGGAGACCAGGGCCGCCATGCGGAGGCGGAGACGATCCACCGGCGCGCGCTCGCCATCCACGAGGCCGCGCTCGGGCGCGAGCACCCGTCCGTGGCGACGTCCCTCGGCAACCTGGCGTGGCTGGCGTTCGGCCGGGGCGACTGGGCCGGCGCCGCAGGCTACCTGAGGCGCAGCACCGGCATCCTCCAGGGCCGTGCCGAGCGCGGCGTTGCCGCGGGCCGGGGGGCGGCATTCGGAGAGGAGGCGCGGCGATCGCGCGCCAATTTCCTGGGTCTCGTACAGACCGCCTATCGCCTCGCCGCGCAGGACCGTAGCCCTGCCGCGGGAGCGCCGGCGGCCGAGACGTTCCAGACCGCGCAGTGGGCGCTGGCCTCCGACGCCGCCGCCTCGATTGCGCAGATGGCGGCGCGCTCGGCCACGGGCTCGCCCGAGCTGGCCGCGCTGGTGCGCCGGCGCCAGGACCTGGTGAGCGATTGGCAGGTGCAGGAGAAGCTGCTGATGGCCGCCAAGGGACTGGAGCCGGCCAGGCGCAACGCGGCTGCCGAGAAGGCGCTGGCGGATAGCATTGCCGGAATCGATGCCCGGCTTACCGCGATCGACGGGCGACTCAAGACAGAGTTCCCCGACTACGACGCGCTGGCGCGCCCGACGCCCGCCTCCGTCGCGGAGGTGCAGGCCCAGCTCGGCACCGACGAGGCGCTGGTGCTGTTCCTCGATGCGCCGGAATGGCGACTGACGGGGGCGAGCACCGTGCTCCCCGAGGAGACCTTCGTCTGGGTGGTGACCAGGTCGGAGGTGCGGTGGCTGCGGTCGGCGCTCGGGACGAAGGCGCTCAAGCGCGAGGTGGCGGCGCTGCGCTGCGGACTCGACAATGCGTTATGGGACGATGCCGCCAAGAGCAAAGCGTGCACATCGATGCTGGACGGGCGCGGGCGCGCCGACCTGGGGCCACACGCCAATATCCTGCCCTTCGACATGCAGCGCGCGCATGCGCTCTATAGAGGCCTTCTCGGTGAGGTCGAGGAGCTGATTGCGGGCAAGCATCTCCTCATCGTGCCGTCGGGGGCGCTGACGCAGCTGCCGTTCCAGGCGCTGGTGACGGTGGCGCCCAAGACGGCCGTGCCTGGCGGGCCAGCGGGATACCGGGATGCCGCCTGGCTCGGCGCACGCCAGCCGATCACCGTGCTGCCGGCCGTGTCCTCACTGAAGGCGCTGCGCGCGCATGCCAAGGCGAGCCGCGCGAGCAAGCCTTATCTCGGCATCGGCAACCCGCTGCTCGACGGCGACCGCAACAACGACAACGATGTCGCGCGCGCCAGGCTCGCGCGCACCAAGCAGGCGTGCGCAGCGGCACCCATCCAGGCGGCGCCCACTGTCCCCGTGCGCGCCCCTGTGCGCGGCGGCGTGGCGGGCATCGCCATACGCGGCGTGCTCGCCGACGTGGCGGCGATCAGGAACCAGGGGCCCCTGCCCGAAACCGCCGACGAGCTGTGCGGCGTGGCGGCAGACCTGAAAGCCGACATGGGCGAGATGCGCCTCGGCACCCGTGCGACCGAGGCCGAGGTGAAGCGCCTCAGCGCCGGCGGGGAGCTCGCCATGTACCGCGTGCTCCACTTTGCTACCCATGGGGCGATGGCGGGCGAGCTCGACAAAGACCGAGAGCCGGGTCTGATACTCACGCCGCCCGCCACCGCCAGCGAGGAGGACGACGGCTACCTCTCGGCCTCCGAGATCGCCGCCCTCAAGCTCGACGCCGATTGGGTGATCCTCTCCGCCTGCAACACCGCCGCCGGCGGCGCCGCCAGCGCCGAGGCCCTGTCCGGCATCGCGCGCGCCATCATCTACGCCGGGGCGCGCGCACTGCTGGTCTCGCACTGGGCGGTCTACTCCGATGCCACCGTCAAGCTCGTTGCCAGGGCCGCTGCCGCGATGGCGCGCGACGCACGCGTCGGCCGCGCCGAGGCCATGCGGCGCGCGATGCTGGCGCTGATCGAGAAGGGTGCCCCCCACGAGGCGCACCCGGCCTATTGGGCCCCGTTCGTTGTGGTGGGCGAAGGGGCGGCGGCGAGATAGCGGCACGCAGCCGATGACGCGAACCAGGGAATGCACGAGCGAGTGTATTGACGCCGCACCCTTTCTCGGCTCAGCTGGAGACATCAGACGGGGGACGCCATGGACAGATTCGCGCGGAGCTTCGCGTTCGGGCTGGTGCTGGCGACCGCCGGCCTTGCCGCCGGCTGTGGCAGCGGCGCGAGCGGGCTGCTGACAGGCTCCACGGCCGCGGCGGACGCGCCGGGAAGCCTCAACGACCAGGACCCGGGGGTGCGGCCGATAGCGGTGGCCTGGACCTCGGCACGGGCGCAGCGCTGCGGCTTCTATTTCGATCCGACCAGGCTCAGAGCGTCGTATCTGGCGTTCGAGGCCAAGCAGGTCGGTGCCGATCTCGCCAAGGCCGAGAAGACCTACGACTCGACCTTCCAGTCCATCCGCCAGCGGGTGGCCTCCGACCCCGAGTACTGCACCGACACCAAGAGCGCCGAGATCAAGAAGGACCTGACTCGGCACCTGGCCGGCGATTTCACACCCAACCTGCCGAAGCCCAAGGTCGTCGAATCGTGCGGCTTCTTCGGCTGTGGCGGCTACAGCGACGAGAAGTGGACTGCGGACAAGTTCTTTAGCGAGCAGCAGAGGAAGAGCAACTCCGGATACTAGCCGTCCGCTGCGGAAGGACCGCAAGGAGCTCGGCTCACGCTCCGATCGCGGCTGGCGTCGCTCTTGGCAAGTGAGCGGCCGTTCTATGTCCACATTCATTGTCGACAGTACGATGTTTTTGCTGCTGCACGGATTTGATAGATGAGCACTCTTCTTCTCACCCTGCTGTCTCTGGGCTTTGTGATCGGCGCGGCCTGTTGCGCCATGGGGTTCTACCTCGTCGTTCTTAGGCTGAGAGGCGTTGCTAAGCTCGGGCACGTCCCGGGGATTGGCGAGATCGGCACCCTCCAGTCCGGAGCTTCGCTTTTCTTGATCGGGGCCTACTGCTTCTACTATGCGCTGTCGACCTATGTTCCGCTGCAGAACGGAGCCGTTCTTGAGCAGAGGGTCAACACTCTGCTGAGCGAAACCAGCAAAGACCTACGCAAAGAATACAACGATGCACGAAATGCCCATTCAGAGGGAGCAACTCCCCAGGACTATGTTCAAACAAACTTTCTGATTAGGTTCATGCAGCGCATCGACCCCAACAACGGACACGCGTTCTATTTTAGCGGCGAGGTTCGCAGACGCCTCGGCAAGCCAAACGAGTCGCACCAGTTCTTCTATCGATACTTGGAAGAGCAGGAGGAGCGGCATAGGAGGTTCAGGGAGGGGGGAATAAGCGCCGAGATTTGCTACGAACGGCCACGCGGATATTGTGCCCAGCGCAGTGGTTGGATCCATCATCTGTTGGCGAGCGATTTCTACAAGAAGGCGATAGCCGTCGTGGATCGAGCCGAGAAACGTGTTCTCTTCGACAGCGCTGCCAAGCATGTTGAAGCCAGCCTCAAGGATTTCCCCCCAGGATTTCTACAGGAAGTACCGACAAAGGTTCTGCAATCGCGGATTGGCGAGGAGCGTAAGGCTCTTGGCGAGCCGCAGTGAGCGCTGGTTCCGATGGGCTGCCTGCCTCGTGACGCAGCCGGGCGAGGAAATTCGCTCCGTCGGCGCCCTCGACAAGAAATCAGCTCACGCCCAGCTTCTTCTGCAGCGACGACGACGAGGTCGTGTATTGGAACAGCAGCTTCTTGCCCGGGTACACTATTTTGTAGGCCGCCTGCGCCATGAGCGCGGTCTCGTGGAAGCCGGACAGGATCAGCTTCAGCTTGCCGGGATACCAGTTGATGTCGCCGACGGCGAAGATGCCGGGCTCGCTGGTCTCGAACCTCTCCGTATCCACCTCGATCAGGTTCTCGTGGAGATTGAGGCCCCACTCGGCGACCGGCCCCAGCTTCATGGTGAGGCCGAAGAACGGCAGCAGCCGGTTCGCCGCCACGCGGGTCTCGCCGTCCTTGGTCTTGACGGCCACCGCGGCCAGCTCGCTGCCGTCGCCGTCGAGCGCCGTCATCTGGCCGATCATCAGGGCGACCTTGCCCTCCGCCACCAGCGCCCGCATCTGCTCCACAGAGTGGGGCGCACCGCGGAACTCGTCGCGCCGATGCAGGAGGGTGAGGCTCCTCGCCACCGGCTGCAGGTTGAGCGTCCAGTCGAGGGCCGAATCGCCGCCGCCGACCACAAGCACATCCTTGCCGCGGAAGTCGTCCATGCGCCGCACGGAGTAGAACACCGACTTGCCCTCGTAGGGCTCAATGCCGTTGAGCGGCGGCCGCTTGGGCGTGAACGAGCCGCCCCCGGCGGCAACGATCACCACCTTGACGTGGAATTGGGTGCCGATGTCGGTCACGACCCGGAACCGGCCATCCTCCATCCGCTGCAGCACATCGACGCGCTGCCCCCAGTGGAAGGTGGCGCCGAACGGCTTGATCTGGGCGAGCAGGGCATCTGTGAGGCCCTGGCCGGTCACGATCGGCAGGCCCGGAATGTCGTAGATCGGCTTCTCCGGGTAGAGCTCGGCGCACTGCCCGCCGGGCTTGTCCAGGATGTCCACGACATGGGCCTTGATGTCGACCAGGCCCAGCTCGAACACGGCGAACAGCCCTGCCGGGCCGCCGCCGACAATCAGCGCATCGGTGTCAATGGGGGCCTGAGTGCTATCAAGGCCCGCGGTGCCGTCGGCGGCCATCGAACGCTCGCTTTGGTCTCGATCGGTTCAGATCGGTTTCAGAACTGCTTCTCGGGGATGCGGACGACAAGGCCATCCAGCTCCGGGGTGACGCGAATCTGGCAGGATAGCCGGCTGGTGGGGCGCACGTCGTAGGCGAAGTCGAGCATGTCCTCCTCCATCTGGCCGGGTGCGCCGGTCTTCTCCTTCCAGGAGTCATCGACATAGACGTGACACGTGGCGCAGGCGCAGGCGCCTCCGCACTCGGCCTCGATGCCCTCGATGAGGTTCACCTTGGCCGTCTCCATGACGGTCAAGCCTAGCTCGCCGTCGACCGTCTGCTGCGTGCCGTCCGGCTGAATGAAGGTGATTCTGGCCATGCACCGTGGGCGATCGACCTGAGCTTGCTGTTGCGGGATCGCCCTGGTGTTAGCGACGAGGGAACCCGAATTCAAGACATATTAGTTGGACGCTCAAACCGTATTTGACAAGTCTGGGCGTGGCAAAATCGCACGGCCCGGGAGCGTCGGGATCGCTCGGGATGCGGACGGCATACTCCGCTAACACCGAATGGAAGCATGAGATGCAGCAGGATGCCGGCAGGCGGGGCAGTCACATCCCGACTTCCCCGACGGAGGGGTCATTTCTACCTCGCGCCAACTAGGGATCAGATTCTAGGGACTAGGTTCTAGGGACTAGGTTTCAGGGCTCTTGGCTCCCTAACCCCTAGTCCCTAACACCTAGAACCTGAACCGTGGGCTTTGCCTTACAGAACAGCATCTTCGTTTCGCCCCATTGCTCGCCTACCAGGATCCCCGCCGGGAGGTGGGGGCCATGCAATGGCCGCGCGTGTAGCATCGAGTCGGCCAATCACCGTTTTGTCGATACACCCGCTGTGCCCGGACAGGCGGATGGGCTATGGTCCGCGGCAGGATTCGAGTTTCGCGGTGCCGAAGATTGGACTGGGGGAATGGCGCACGACGGCAATTCGCGACGTGAAGCGGTGCAGCGCCTTCCGCTGCCGGGCGACGACGACCGCGCCGGTCGCGGCACCGCCAGCGGCTTGTCGAGGCTCGACCTGAACACGCCGCCCGCCCCTCCGGTCCCGACGCCTCCCGAGCCGCTGCCGCGCTTTACGCCGCCCAAGGGTGTGACCAGGATGGGGGGCACGCCTAACGCTGCACCGCCCAACGCTGCACCGCCCAACGCTGCACCGCCCAACACTACACCGAATGTCCCGCGCCCCGACGGGCGTGCGGAGCGCACCGCCCGGACCGCACCGAAGCCGCCGCCGAAAATGCCACCTGCCGCGCCCGAATTGGCCGGTGCGCCGGCCAGTGTCAAGCCTGCTGCCAAGCCTGCCGAGGCTCCGCCGGCCGAGGGCGAAGCGCCTGCCAAGGCGCAGTCGCGCCGGCGTGCGGCAGCCCCGCCGCGGGCGCGCATTGCCGCCAACGACGACGCGCCATCCATCGGCGGTCTCATTTTTGCACTGCAGCAGCAGCCGACCAACCAGCCGTTCGTGATGGCCGCGGCGGGCTCTGGCGGATGGCTGGCCGTTGGCAGCCTGCTGGCGTGGGCCATGCTGTCGCCGGAGATCGCGCGCAGCGGCTTCTTCGCCGCGCTTGGCAGCCCGACCATGATCATCGTGGCGGCCACGGTCCTCCTGCCCATCGCCCTGTTCTGGTTCCTGGCGATGCTGGCGTGGCGGGCGCAGGAGCTAAAACTGATGTCGGCGGCCATGACCGAGGTGGCCGTCCGCCTCGCGGAGCCCGACCGGGCGGCCGAGCAGTCGGCAGCTTCCCTGGGCCAGGCCGTACGGCGGCAGGTCTCGTTCATGAATGAGGCCATCTCTCGCGCGCTGGGACGGGCCGGCGAGCTGGAGGGCCTCGTCCACAACGAGGTGGCCTCGCTGGAGAAGGCCTACGCCGAGAACGAGAACAAGATCCGCGGGTTGATCCAGGAGCTTGCTGGCGAGCGCCACGCCCTGGTGAGCACCACCGACAAGGTCTCCGAGACGCTCAAGGCGATGGGCAGCGAGGTGCCCACGCTGATCGACAAGCTCTCGCAGCAGCAAATCAAGCTCGCCAAGATCATCGAGGGCGCCGGTCAGAATCTCATCGCCCTGGAGAGCAACCTTTCCACTGCCAGCGGCAGCCTGGAGCACACGCTGGCCAACCGCACCCAGCAGCTGCAGGCGGTGCTCGACGACTACACCGTTGCGCTCGACGCCACGCTGGCGAGCCGGGCGGAGGCGCTCGACATCCAGCTTCTGGAGCGCACGCGCGCGCTCGATTCCGCATTTGCCGACCGGCTCGCGCACTTCGACGAGGCGATGATGCGCTCCTCCGAGGCCATCGACGGCGCCGTCAACGAGAGGGCGCGCGCGCTGACCCATGCCATGGAGCATCACGTGCGGTCGCTGTCCGACGCGCTGGGCCAGCACGCCAACCAGCTCGACGTGTCGATGATGCACGGGCTCGACGCCGTGCGGCGGACGAGCGACAGCGTCGCACGCCAGTCGCTGAACGCCATCGAGGGGCTGTCCGGCCAGGCCGACGTGTTGAAGCGCGTGTCCGATAACCTGGTGCATCAGATGTCGGGCGTCGCGAGCCAGGGCCAGACCATCGCCCAAGCCGCCAGCATGCTCGAAAGCGCCAACATGCGCATCGACTCGACCCTGCAGCGGCGCACCGGCGAGCTGAGCGAGACCCTGCGCGCCCTGTCCGGCAAGACCGAGCAGATCGATCAGGTTCTGCATAACTACGCCCAGACATTGCACGGCACCATCTCCGAAACCGAGCAGCGCGCCCGCACCGTGACGGAGCAGCTCGCGCAGGACGCCGTGGCGCATTCCCAGGCCGCCGCGGCCGAGCTCGAGCGGCTGCGCTCGCAGACCGACGCCCAGGCCGCCCGCGCGCTCGAGGAGATGCGGGCGAAGGTCTCCGGAGTCTCGCAGGAGATGCAGGAGATGACGCAGCACATCGGCAGCATGCGTGCGGAGGCCGAGCGGATACCGGCTGCTGCCCGCCAGAGCGCCGAGAACATGCGCGGCGCGCTCAGCGACCAGCTGCGCGCGCTCGAGCACCTGACGAGCCTGTCGGCCCGGGATCGGCGCGACATTACGCCCCCCGACGACCCGATCATGACCGCCTCGCCGGTGTCCCTCTCCGCCGCCTTCGCGGCCCAGCGCCCCGAGCCGAACCTGCCGGTGCCGTTCAACGACGGCGGCGACCGCTGGACGCTCGGCGACCTGCTGGCGCGCGCCTCGCGGGAGGACAGCGCCATCAACATCGCCAACATCGCCCGGGCGCTGGACCCGACGACCGCTGCCGCCATCTGGTCGCGTTTCCGCACCGGGCAGCGCGGCATCATGGTGCGCAGCATTTACACCAACGAAGGCCGCCCCCTGTTCGACGAGATCAGCGCCCGCTACAGGGCGGATATGGATTTCCGCCGCGTCGTCGACCGGTTCCTGATGGATTTCGAGTGGCTGGTGCGCGATATCGAGTCGAAGGACGCCTCGGGCCGCACCGTGCAGAACCACCTGATCTCCGACAGCGGCCGGGTCTACCTGTTCCTGGCCCACGCCAGCGGCCGGTTGCGCTGAGGGTGCGGCGCAGGGGTCAGACCCCTCGCGACGACGCTTCTTATACTCCTAAACGTTGGAGGCGAGGGGTCTGACCCCACCCCCATGGACGGCCCATGTCCGTAACCTTGAAAATCCAAGCCGCGGTGGAAACGTGGCCCATCGCGGGCACGTTCACGATCTCGCGCGGCGCCAAGCGCGAGGCGGCCGTTGTCGTCGCCGAGGCGAGCGACGGCACCCACGTCGGCCGCGGCGAGTGCTGCCCGTATGCCCGCTATGGCGAGACGGTGGAGGGCGTGCGCGAGACGATCGCCTCCGTGAGGGAGCTGCGGAGCCGGGCGGAGCTGCTGCAGCGGATGCCCGCCGGCGCGGCCCGCAACGCGCTCGACTGCGCGCTGTGGGACTGGGAGGCCAAGCGCACGGGCCGGCGTGCGGCAACCCTGGCCGGCCTGCCGGCGCCGCGGCCCGTAACGACAGCCTACACCATCAGCCTGGGAGCTCCCGAGGAGATGGCGGCCAAGGCCGCGGCGGCCCGCGCCACGCCGCTGCTCAAGCTCAAGCTGGGCGGCGCTGCGGAAAACGGGGGCGATGCCGAGCGCATGCGCCGGGTGCGGGCGGCGTGTCCCGGCACCCGGCTGGTTGCCGACGCCAACGAGGGCTGGACGCCGGAGGCCCTGCCGGAGCTGATGGCCGTGGCGGCGGAGACGGGGCTCGAGCTCATCGAGCAACCGCTGCCGGCGCAGGCCGATGAGGCGCTGGCGGCTATCGAGCGGCGGGTGCCGGTCTGCGCCGACGAATCCCTGCACACCCGCGCCGACCTCGCCCGTCTCGCCGGGCTCTACGACGCCGTCAACATCAAGCTCGACAAGGCCGGCGGCCTGACCGAGGCGCTGGCGCTGGCGGCAGCAGCGCGCGCGGCGGGGCTCAGGATCATGGTGGGCTGCATGGTGGCCACCTCCCTCGCCATGGCCCCCGCCCTGCTCCTCGCCCAGGACGCCGACTGGGTTGATCTCGACGGCCCCCTCCTCCTCGCCCGCGACCGCCACCCGGGCCTCGTCTACGACGGCGCCGTGGTCCATCCTCCCCAGCCCGCGCTGTGGGGATGAGAGGGTCACTCAGCCCACGTTTCTAATATCGTCTTCGCTGTTTCAAGAGTCTCGGATGTAGTGTCGCCTTGCTAGCTACGGATAGGCCGTAGTAATGTCCATCAAGTTCGAATGGGACCCTGTGAAGGCGGAAGCCAACCGCAAAGACCACAAGGTCAGCTTTCGAGCAGGCGCGCGATGTCTTCAAGGATGCGATGGCCATCGACGAATTGGACGACCGGGAAGACTACGGCGAGGATCGGTTCAACCGCACCGGCATGGTGGAGGATCGGCTTCTGGTTGTGACGTATGCGATGCGAACCGACGAACACACCAGGGATGACGTCGTCCGCATCATCTCCGCGCGTCTGGCGGAACGGCGTGAGAGGAGAAGGTATCATGAGACCTAGGCGACAAGAGAGGGCGCCAGCGCCAGGAACGCGGGAGATCGCCAACAAGGCTCCTCCGACAAAGTACGATTGGCGTGAGGCCGACGCGCTGACGGATGAGGATATTCTGAGGCGCGCTCTCAGCGATCCCGATGCACAGCCGCTCAGCGATGCTCAGCTGCAGCGGATGAAACGTCCGAACCCCAAAGTCGTACGGCACGCGCTGGGGCTGTCGCAGGAGGAATTCGCCCAGCGGTTCAGGATTCCGGTCGGAACGCTGCGGGACTGGGAGCAGGGGCGGGTCGAGCCGGATCAGGCCGCACGCGCCTACCTGACGGTGATTGCACGCATCCCCGATGCCGTTCTCATGGCACTGGAGCAAGGTGTCGAGCAAGGTGTCAGACCCTCTGGGATCTGATGCCTCACGCAGTCCCGCCGATCTTGAGGCCGATATAGCGGTCGAGGGTGGCGGCGTCGCGCAAGAGCCCGGCCGAGGGGGCGCGATGGACGATGGCGCCGCGCTCCATGATCGCCGCGTCGCGGGTGAGGGAGAGGGCGAGCTCCGCGTGCTGCTCGATCAGGATCACCGCCATGCCCTCCTCGGCGATCATGGTCTTGATGGCGGCGGCCAGCTCCTCGACAATGATGGGGGCCAGGCCCTCCATGGGCTCGTCGAGCAGGAGGAGGGCGGGGTTGGTCATCAGCGCGCGGGCGATGGCGAGCATCTGCTGCTCCCCGCCGGAGAGCTGGTTGCCCATGTTGCCGCGGCGCTCCTTAAGGCGCGGGAACAGCTTGTAGACGCCAGCGACAGTCCACTTGCCCGGCCGCCCGGCCACGGTGAGATTCTCCTCCACGGACAGGGATGGGAAAATCTCGCGCTCCTGCGCCACCCAGCCGAGCCCCAGCTTGGCGCGCCTGTGCGTGGGCAGGCCGGTGATGTCGGCCCCGTGCCACTTGACGGCCCCGCGCATGGTCTGGGTGCAGCCCATGATCGACATGATGAGCGTGGTCTTGCCCACGCCGTTGCGGCCCAGGACCGCGAGGCTGCCGTGCTCGGGCACGTCCAGCGAGACGTTGTCGAGCACCACGGCGTCGCCGTAGCCGGCGCGCAGGCCTTCCAGTGCGAGCAGGGCGTCAGCCATGGTGCGCCCCGCCCAGATAGACCTCGCGCACGCGCGGGTCGGCGCCGATCTCCTGGGGCGTGCCCTCCAGCAGGACGGCCCCCTGCACCATGACGATGATGCGGCTGGCGAAGCGGAAGACCAGGTTCATGTCGTGCTCGATGAACAGCACCGTGATGTCACGCGGCAGGGCGGCGATGGCCGCGAACAGGTCGGCGCTCTCGTCGCGCGGCACGCCGGCGGCGGGCTCGTCGAGGAGCAGCACCTTGGGCTTGGTGGCCAGCGCCAGCGCGATCTCCAAGAGGCGCTGCTGGCCATAAGCCAGCTCGCGCGTGAGCCGGGTGGCGGCATCGCCCAGCGAGAGCGACTTGAGGATGGCGTAGGCTTCGTCCACCGCATCGGGGAAGGCGGCGAGCCCGCGCCAGAAGTTGCGGGCGAGCCCGCGGCGCTCGCTGACAGCCAGCACCACCGCCTCCAGAGCGGTGAGCTGCGGGAACAGCGTGTTGATCTGGAAGGTGCGCACCAGGCCGCGCTTGACGCGCTGGTGCGGCTTCAAGGCCGTGATGTCCTCGGCGCCCAGGTGGATGCGCCCGGCGTCCGGCCGCAGCATGCCGGTGATCAGGTTGATGAGGGTGGTCTTGCCGGCGCCGTTGGGGCCGATGAGGGCATAGCGGGCACCCTGCGGCAGGGCTAGACGGATGTCGCGGGCCACGACCAGCGAGCCGAAGCTCTTGTTGAGGCCGTGGGTGGACAGCGCCGGCGTATCCGTGCCGGACCAGGCTGGAGCCACAGAGGCGGCGATGGGAGCGGCAACCGTGGTCACGACCGTCTGCCTTTCCAGCGCGCCGCCAGCTGCGCGAGGCCGCCGAGCACACCGTTGGGCAGCAGCATGACGACGGCCACCAGAAGGAGGCCGATCCAGAAATACCACAGCTGCGGGTTGATGCCGGAGAACTGGTCGCGCGCCACCATGAAGATGATGGCGCCGATGAGCCCGCCGTAGAGCCGGCCGGTGCCGCCCAGCACCAGCATGACGACCGTGTCGGCGGAGCGCTCGAAGCTCAGCACCTGCAGCGAGACCGTCTCGGTGGTCTGCGCCAGCAGCGCTCCGGCGAGCCCGGCGATGGCCGCGGAGATGGTGTAGACCTTGCGCAGGTGCGACAGGCTCGGGGCACCGATGGCCGGCATGCGCGTCCAGTTCTCGCGGATACCGCGCAGCGACAGGCCGAACGGCGAATGGATGATGCGCCGCACCGCCAGGAACACGAGGAACAGCGCGATCAGCGAGTAGGTGTAGGCGGTGTAGCCCCACAGGTCGAAGGAGAAGAGGCCGAGGACGGGCCACATCCGGACGCCCTGGAGGCCGTCGGCGCCGCCGGTGAGGTCGTGCGCCTTGTTGGCCACCTCGTGCAGCAAGAGACCCAGGCCCAGGGTGATCATGATGATGGCGAGGTGGCGGAAGCGCACGACCACCAGGCTCGACAGGTAGCCGCCCACGATCGCGACCATCGTGCCGAAGGCCAGCCCCGTGAGCGGCTCGCCCCACACGTGCTTGGAGAACAGGCCGGCCCCGTAGGCGCCCAGCCCGAAGAAGGCCGCATGCCCCAGGGTGACGATGCCGGCATAGCCCAGCACCAGGTCGATGGAGAGGGCGAACAGCGCGGTGATGGCGATCTGGTAGGCCAGCAGCAGGTTGCTGGGAAACAGGAACGGCAAGAGCGTGCACAGCCAGAACACGATCTCGGCCGGATGCCAGCGCGTCTGCGATCTTAAGAAGTCGTGCGGCCCGACGGCCGCTGCCGGCGCTCCCATCACCGCCTCCCGAACAGGCCCGCCGGCCGCCACATGAGAATGACCACCATCACCAGGTAGATGAAGAAGGCGCCCACCTCGGGGAAGTAGTATTTGCCGAACATGTCGCTCATGCCGAGCAGCACGGCGGCGGCGAACGAGCCGCCGATGGAGCCCAGGCCGCCGACGGAGACGACGATCAGCACGTAGACGAGATAGCCGAAGGCGAACCAGTAATCGA
>JBIOWI010000112.1:0-4680 GCA_044868325.1 Hyphomicrobiaceae bacterium | reverse complement strand
GAAGCGGTCGAAGGGGTAGATCTCGCCTTGCAGCGTGTCGCTCGATCCCTGCTCCTTGAGCACGCTGTAAACCCGTTCCAGCGCCCCCGCGGCGGCCAGGAGGCCCGTGACCGGGAAGATGGCGATGCGGTAGCCCAGCGCTTCCAGGCGCGCCCTGGGCAGGATGGGCGTGCGCCCGCCATCGGCCATGTTGGCGATGAGCGGCACGTCGAAATGACGGCCGATGCGCGCCATCTCCGCCTCGCTCTCTGGGCTCTCGATGAACAGGATGTCGGCGCCAGCCCTCGCATAGGCCTCGCCGCGGCGCAGGGCCTCGTCCAGGCCGAGGGCGGTGCGGGCGTCTGTGCGGGCGACGATCAGGAACTCGGGCGAGCTGCGGGTTGCAGCGGCGACCTCGATCTTGCGCACCATGTCCTCGGCCGGGATCACGCGCCGGCCCGGGGTGTGCCCGCACCGCTTCGGGAACACCTGGTCCTCGATCTGGATCGCCGCCGCGCCGGCCGCCTCGTAGCCCTTAACGGTCCGCTCGAGATTGAGGAGGCCGCCGAACCCCGTGTCGGCATCGCAGATGACGGGCGTGGCCGTTCCCTGGCCGATCTGGGCGACGCGGCCCACCATCTCCGTGTAGCTCGCCAGTCCGGCGTCGGGCAGCCCCAGGGAGGCCGACACCCCGAAGCCGGTCATATAGAGGGCCTGGAAGCCCATGCCGTCCGCGATCCTGGCGGAGATCATGTCGTACACTCCGGGCGCGACGATCAGACCTTTGCCGCTCAACGCGGCCCGAAGCTTCGCTCCCGGATGCATGCTTCAACGCCTCCTCAACGTCCTGGTACAGATCCCGCGCCGGCCGCAAATTCGTGTGCGGCTGCCCGTCCGATCCTTTCGCGATGCCGAACGTCAGGAGCTTCTTACGCGCTTTTTTGCCTGACTGCAGGTCGGCATTTGAAAAGGGAGGGAAATTGGGTGATGCTGGCCCTGGCCGTTGGCCGTCGGGGCCGATCGGCGAGAACTAAACCTTCACCTCTAGGGAGGACCCGACATGAGGACCTGGCACTGGAAGCTTGCCCTTCCCGTGCTGGCGGGGCTGTTGACCCTGCCGGCTGCGATCCCGCCTGCCGACGCGCAGACCCCGAAGAAGGGCGGCATTCTCAAGTTCGTCGTGCCCGGCGAGTTCCCCACCATGGACGGGCACCGGGAGAACACCTTCGCGCTCATTCATCCGCTGGCGCCGTTCTACAGCACCCTGATCCGGGTGGAGCCGGAGAACCCGAACTCGGGCAACTACGTGTGCGACCTGTGCACGGAGATGCCGGAACCGGCCGACGGCGGCAAGACCTATACCTTCAAGATCCGCAAGGGCGTGAAATTCCACGACGGCACGGCGCTTACCGCAACGGACGTGCACGCTACGTTCTCGCGCATCATCTTCCCGCCCCAGGGCGTGCTGAGCTCGCGCAAGGCCCAGTTCACCATGGTCGAGAGCGTGACGGCTCCCGACGACGAGACCTTGGTGTTCAAGCTCAAGTATCCGTCGGGCGCATTCATTCCCTCCCTGGCCACGCCCTACAACTTCGTCTACTCGAAGGCGAAGCTCGACGCCGACCAGCACTGGTACGAGAAGAACGTGATGGGCTCCGGCCCGTTCGTCTTCAAGGAGCGGCAAGCCGGCGCGTTCATCAAGGGTGAACGCAACCCCAACTATTACCACGCCGGCAAGCCCTATCTCGACGGCTACGAGGCCATCATCGCCAAGACGCAGACCCTGCGCGTGCAGGCCATCCGCGGCGACCAGGCGGCGGCCGAGTTCCGGGGCGTTCCGCCGAAAGCCCGTGACGACCTGGTGGCGGCGCTGGGCAAGGACGTTACCGTCCAGGAGAGCGACTGGAACTGCTCGTTGATCTTCAGCCCCAACCACAAGTCGAAGCCGTTCGATGACGTACGCGTGCGCCGGGCGCTGACCCTGGCGGTGGACCGGTGGCAGGGGTCCAAGGACCTCTCCAAGATCTCGATCGTCAAGGCCGTGGGCGGCGTGGCGTTCCCCGGCCACCCGCTGGCCGCGACAAAGGAGGAGCTGGAGCAGATCGCGGGCTTCTGGCCGGACATCGACAAGTCGCGCGCCGAGGCGAAGCGACTGCTCAAGGAGGCGGGCGTCCCCGACCTCAAGTTCACCTTGACCAACCGCAGCGTGGATCAACCCTACACCATCGTCGGCACCTGGCTGATCGATCAGTGGAAGCAGGTCGGCATCACCGCGGACCAGACGGTCATGGCGGACGGCCCCTTCTACGAGGCCCTGAAGGCCGGCAAGTTCGAAGTGGGGCTCGAGTTCAACTGCCAGTCGGTGGTCAATCCGCTGGTGGACGTGTCGAAGTTCCGCCCCGATGCCGGCGACCAGTACAGCAACATCGAGGGCAAGGAGCTGAAGGAGCTGCACGACGCCATGAACCGGACGGGCGACGTGGCCGAGCAGCGCCGCCTCATGCGGCGCTACGAGAAGCTGATCCTGGACGAGCAGGCTAACAACTTCCTGACACTGTGGTGGTACCGCATCATCGCGCACCGCTCGTACATGAAGGGCTGGAAGATCACGCCCAGCCACTACTTGAACCAGGACCTGTCCGTGGTCTGGATCGATAAGTAGAACGTAGATTGGGTTAGCCACGAAGCGGCGTAACCCAACGTCTCTCGGATGGCAGTGTTGGGTTACGGCCCTTCGGGCCTAACCCAACCTACCCTTCCCAGCGTGAAGCCATGCTTGCTTACATCGTCAAGCGCATCCTGCTGATGATCCCGACGCTGCTCGGCGCCGCGGTTCTGGTGTTCCTGCTGATGCGAGCCATCCCCGGCGACATATGCATGCTGCGCATGGCGACCGGCGGCGGCAGCATCGACCCGCAGGTGCTGCAGGCCTGCCGCGCCGAGATCGGCACCGATCAGCCGATGCTCGTGCAGTTCCTGGCCTTCGTCAAAGGCCTCCTCACGCTCGACTTCGGCAACTCCATGTGGAGCGGCCGGCCGATCGTCGAGGAGGTCGGACTGCGGTTCCAGCTGTCGCTGCAGGTCGCCATCATGGCGACGCTGACGGCGGTGCTGCTCGCCATCCCGCTCGGCACCATCTCGGCGGTCAAGCAGGACACCTGGATCGACTACGTCGTCCGGGCGTTCTCGATCGCCGGCGTCGCCATGCCCTCGTTCTGGCTCGGCATTTTGCTCATCCTGGGCATCCTGATTGCCTCCAAGGCGTGGTTCGGCACGCCCTGGATGCCGCCCATCACCTACGTGCCGATCTGGGTCGATCCGGTCCACAACCTGAGCATGCTGATCTGGCCCGCTCTCGCCACCGGCTACCGCTATTCGGCGGTGGCCACGCGCATGACCCGCTCGGCCATGCTGGAGGTGCTGCGCGAGGACTACGTGCGCACCGCCCGCGCCAAGGGGCTGTTCCAGAAGCTGATCGTGCGCCGCCACGCCCTGCGCAATGCGCTGCTGCCCGTGATCACCATCATCGGCATCGAGTTCGCGTTCCTGATGGGCGGGCTGGTCGTCACCGAGCAGGTGTTCAACCTCAATGGTCTCGGCAAGCTGTTCGTGGAGTCCGTGCAGAACCACGACTACAACATGACCCAGGCGCTGGTGATGCTGGTGGTGGGCATCTTCGCCCTCACCAACCTGGTGGTTGATATCGTCTATGCGTGGCTCGACCCACGCATCCGCTACAGCCGCTGACGGGGGCGCCGATGGCCATCCTGACCGAGCCCTCCTCCTCCGCCGCCGAGCGGCTGCCGCCCAGGGTCACGCGGCGGGCGCAGGTTTGGCAGTTCTGCCGTCGCAACCCGCTGGGCGCCGCCGGCGGCCTCGTGGTGATCGTGATGATCCTGATGGCGGCATTCGCCGACCTCGTCACCGTGCACGACCCCACGCGCAACAACTTCGGCGCCATGCTGGAGGCGCCCGGCGCCGAGTACTGGCTCGGCACCGACCAGTTTGGCCGCGACCTCTACACCCGTATCGTCTACGGCGCGCGCACGGCGCTGCTGGTGGGCTTCTTCTCGGCCTTCGTGGGCGCCACGGTCGGCCTGGTCCTGGGCGTGGCCAGCGCCTATTTCGGCGGCCGCTTCGATCTCCTGTTCCAGCGCGTCATGGACGTGCTGATGGCCTTTCCGCTGATCATCCTGGCGCTGGCGGTGGTGTCCATCTTCGGCACGGGCACGTTCAACGTCATCCTGGCCATCACCATCCCGTTCATCCCGCGCTGCGCGCGCGTGGTGCGGTCGAGCGCGCTGGCCGTGCGCGAGATGCCCTACATCGACGCCGCCCGCGCCTGCGGCTTCGGCCACAGCCGCATCGTGCTGCGCCACATGGTGCCCAACGTGATGGCGCCCTACCTCATCATGATCACCGCCTTCGTCGGCCAGGCGATCCTGATCGAGGCGTCGTTGTCGTTCCTGGGGCTCGGCGTGCAGGAGCCGGTGCCGGCCTGGGGCCTGATGCTGCGCGGCGGCGCCCAGGAATACGCCGAGAGCGCGCCGTGGGTAGCCGTCTACCCCGGCATCGCCATCTCGCTCGCCGTGTTCGGCTTCAACCTGTTCGGCGACTCCTTGCGCGACTGGCTCGATCCGAAGATGAAGATCTGAGGCTCGGCAGCGAGTGGCGCGGGTCTCCCTCTCCCCGCCGCCCTCG
>JBIOWI010000111.1:0-9653 GCA_044868325.1 Hyphomicrobiaceae bacterium | reverse complement strand
TCGATAAATTTGGACCTCCGCACTGCTTTTTCATTCGACTGCCGACACCCGACTGCCGGCTGCCGAATTGTCGTGGCAGGTATGCGTTTGGGGACCGCTGAGGACGGGCGGCCGGAGTGAGAAGCCGGTTGCCGCAGGCTCCGCCGCCCGTGCTAGGTTCGCCTCGGGATAAGAAACGGGGAGGACACAAGAACAAGATGGCGACGTTTCTCATCTGCCACGGGGCGTGGTCGGCGGGGTGGGCTTGGAAGAAAGTGCGGCCCCTGCTCCGCGCTGCCGGTCACGAGGTCTTCACGCCCACCTACACCGGCCTCGGCGAGCGCGCGCATCTCGCGACCCGCGCCATCGCGCTGGACACGCACATTGCCGACGTCCTGGGAATGATCGAGTACGAGGACCTCCGGGACATCGTGCTGGTGGGGCACAGCTACGGCGGCATGGTCGCCACCGGGGTGGCCGACCGGGCGCGCGAGCGCATCGCCAAGCTCGTCTACCTCGACGCCTTCGTGCCCGAGAGCGGCCAGAGTCTGTTCGACCTCGCGCCTGCACAGGTCCGTGCCGGACGCCAAGAGGCCGCCGCTACCCAGGGCGACGGCTGGCTGGTGGCGCCGAATCCATCGCCGGCCGATACCTCGCCCGAGGACATGGCGTGGATCGCGGTGCGGCGGCGCTGGCAACCCATCGGCTGCTTCAGTCAGCCGATCGCTCTGCGCAGCGCCGCCCCTCCGCCGCCGCGCACCTACATCTACTGCACGCGCATCGCGCCGGAGGACACCTTCGGCCAGTTCGCGCGGCGGTTCCGGACCGACCCGGCGTGGCAATTCTTCGAGATCGACGCCAGCCACAGCCCCAACGTGACGGCGCCGGAGGCGCTGGCGTCTATCCTCGACGGGATCGCGAAATGACGAGCGAGGCCAGGCAGCGGGCGCGGCCGCAGGACAAGGCGGGCGAGGGCATCGCCGCGCCCGAGCCCGGGCTGACGGGCAGGGAGCTGATCGCCCGCGCTGCCGCCCTACGCGAGCGCATCCGCGCGGAGCAGGACGCCTCGGAAGCGCGCGGGCATCACTCGCCCGAGCTGCAGGAGGCCTTCGTTAAAGCCGGCTTCTACCGCGCCCTGCAGCCGAAGCGCTTCGGCGGCTACGAATTCGATTACCCGACCTTCTACAAGGCGATGGTCGAGGTCTCGCGCGGCGATCCGGCGGTGGGCTGGTGCGTGATCCTGGGCGCCACCCACGGCGCGCAGGTCGCCTCGCACTGGCCGGAGCAGGCGCAGGTGGAGCTGTTCGGCCCGGAGGGGCACTTCATCGCCCCGCACCGCGCGCAAGGGCCGGCCGGCAAGTGCCGGCGGGTGGACGGCGGCTATCGCGTCGAGGGCGTGTGGAGCTACGCCTCGGGCGTGCCCTACTCCACCCACTTCATCGGCAACGTCATGGTGGAGGGTACAGCTGAGCAGATCGTGTTCATCGTGCCGCGCGGCAGCTGCGAGATCCTGGGCGACTGGGGCGGCGACGCCACGCTCGGCATGCGCGCCAGCGGCTCCAACAGCGTAAAGATCGATGGCGCGTTCGTGCCGGCGCACTGGGCGGTGCCGATGGGGCGCGGCCTGTGGTCGGCCGACGAGGTGCCGGACGGCACCCATGGCACGCGGCTGCACGGCAACCCCATGTACCTCGGCCGCATGATGGGCCCCTATCACGCCTCGCTGGTGGCCACGGTGGTGGGCGCCGCCAGGGCCGCCCTCGACGAGCTGGAGGCGATCGCGCGGGCGCGCACCACCCGCTTCCCGCCCATAGTGCCGTGGTACCAGGACACCAACATCCAGCGCCCCTTCGGCCAAGCCACGATGCTGGCCGACACCGCCGAGGCCGTGCTGATCAAGGCCTGCGAGTTGTACATGGACTACTGCCGGCGCTGGGCCGCCGACGGCACGCCGTTCTCGGTGGAGGACAGCCTGCGCTTGTGGGGCATGCTCATCAACGCCGGCGCCATGGCGTGCGACGCGGTGGACCTCGTCTTCCGCGCCGCCAGCTCAGCGGCCGCCAAGAAGGGCCAGCGCATCGAGCGCTACTGGCGCGACTGCGCCATGTACCGCAGCCACAGCTCGTCCCAGGCCGCCACGTTCGCGACGGGCGTGGCCCGCGTGCACTTCGGCCTGCCCATGGGGATGTACGGGGTGTAGGGCAGAGTTTCGGCACAAAACCGGAAGGTTGTGCCATGGGGTCAGACCCGCAGGGTCTGACCCCTTGCCGCGCCTCGCCCCGGGCCCCTCAATCCGTCCCCCCCACCTCTCCGCCGCGCCTCCCCCTGATGGCGGCCTGCGCGGCAGCCAGCCGCGCCACCGGCACGCGGAAGGCGGAGCAGGAGACGTAGTCGAGGCCGGTGGCGTGGCAGAAGGCGATGGAGGCCGGGTCGCCGCCGTGCTCGCCGCAGATGCCGACCTTGAGGCCGGGCCGCGCCTTGCGGCCGCGCTCTGTGCCGATGCGGACGAGCTCGCCCACGCCGTCCTGGTCGATGGACACGAACGGGTCGGCGGGAAAAATCGCCTTGTCCGCATAGTTGGAGAGGATGGGCGCAGCATCGTCGCGCGACAGGCCGAGGCAGGTCTGGGTGAGGTCGTTGGTGCCGAACGAGAAGAACTCGGCGCCACGCTCGCCACCGGCGATCTCGTCGGCCCTGAGACAGGCGCGCGGCAGCTCGATCATGGTGCCGATCTGGTAGTCGAGCCTCGCCCCCGTCTCGGCCTCAACGGCGCGCGCGGTCTCGACGATGGCCTCGCGCACGATGTCGAACTCGGTACGGTAGGCCACCAGCGGGATCATCACCTCCGGCATCGCCGGCTTGCCGGTCTTGCGCGCGGCATTGACGGCCGCCTCGAAGATGGCGCGCGCCTGCATCTCGGCGATCTCGGGGTAGCGCACGGCCAGCCGGCAGCCGCGGAAGCCCAGCATCGGGTTGAACTCGGCCAGCTCCGCCACGCGCCCCTGCAGCTTGGCGAGCGGCACGCCGAGCGACTGGGCGACGGCGGCGGCCTCCTTCTCCTCGTGGGGGAGGAACTCGTGCAGCGGCGGATCGAGCAGGCGGATCGTCACCGGCACGCCGGCCATGATCTCGAACAGGGCCTCGAAGTCCGAGCGCTGCATGGGCAGCATCTTCGCCAGCGCCCGACGCCGGCCGGCCTCGTCGTCGGCGCAGATCATCTCGCGCATGGCGAGGATGCGGCTCTCCTCGAAGAACATATGCTCGGTGCGGCACAGCCCGATGCCTTCGGCCCCGAACTTGCGGGCCTGCTCCGCCTCGCGCGGGGTGTCGGCGTTGGCGCGCACGCCCAACCGGCGCGCCTTGTCCGCCCACGCCATGATGGTGGCGAAGTGGCCCGACAGCTCCGGCTGGCGCATCTTCACGCGGCCTTCCAGCACCTCGCCCGTGGTGCCGTCGATGGTGACGACGGTGCGCTTTGGGAACGTCCGGCCGGCCACCGTCATGACGCCGGCCTTCGTGTCGATGCGCAGCGCGCCGGCGCCGCACACGCACGGCCGTCCCATGCCGCGCGCCACCACCGCGGCGTGGCTCGTCATGCCGCCGCGCGCGGTGAGGATGCCGGCCGCGGCGTGCATGCCGTGGATGTCCTCGGGGCTGGTCTCGGTGCGGACCAGGATCACCTGCTTGCCCTGGGCCTTGAGCGCCTGCGCCTCGTCGGCGTCGAACACGATCTCGCCCGAGGCGGCGCCGGGCGAGGCCGGCAGCCCCTTCGCCAACACTCGCCGCTCCGCGTCCGGGTCGATGGTGGGGTGCAGGAGCTGGTCGAGCCTGGCGGCGTCGATCCTCAGCACCGCCTCCTCCTCGTCGATCATGCCCTCGGCGACCAGATCGGCGGCGATCATCAGGCCGGCTTCCGGCGTGCGCTTGCCCGACCGCGTCTGCAGCATCCAGAGCTTGCCCTCCTGGACGGTGAACTCCACGTCCTGCATGTCGCGGTAGCGGCGCTCGAGTGCCTGGAACACGCGCGTGAGCTGGGCGAAGGTCGCTGGCATCAGGGCCTCGAACGATTGGCCCGTCATGCCCGCTGCCGCCTCGGTCAAATGCTGGGGCGTGCGGATGCCCGCCACCACGTCCTCTCCCTGCGCGTTGATCAGGAACTCACCGTAGACCTCGCGCACGCCGGTGGACGGGTTGCGCGTGAAGCCGACGCCGGTGGCCGAGGTGGGCCCGAGGTTGCCGAACACCATGGCCTGGACATTGACCGCGGTGCCCCAGCTGTCGGGAATGTCGTGCAGGCGCCGGTAGGTCTTGGCGCGCTCGTTGTCCCACGAGCCGAACACGGCGGCGATGGCGCCCCACAGCTGCGCAGCTGTGTCCTGCGGGAACGGCTTGTCCGTTTGCTCCTCGACCGCCAGCAGGTACCGGCGCACCACCTCCTGCCAGTCCTCGGCCGCGAGGTCGGTGTCGAGGCGGTGGCCGTTGAGGTTCTTGTGGTCGTCGAGGATGGTCTCGAACGCGCCGTGCTCAACGCCCAGCACGACGTGGCCGTACATCTGGATGAAGCGGCGGTAGCTGTCGTAGGCGAAGCGCGGGTTGCCGGACTTGGCGGCGAGGCCCTCGACCGTCTCCGCATTGAGTCCCAGGTTGAGGATGGTGTCGAGCATGCCGGGCATGGAGGCGCGCGCGCCGGAGCGCACCGACACGAGCAGCGGCTGGGCCGGGTCGCCGAAGCGCCCGCCGACGATGCGGCCGACCTCGGCCAGCGCCGCCTCCACCTCAGCCTTGAGATCCTCCGGCAGGACGCGCCTGCCGGCGTTGAAAGCGGCGCAGACGTCGGTAGTGATGGTGAAGCCCGGCGGCACAGGCAGGCCCAGGTTGGCCATCTCGGCGAGGTTGGCGCCCTTGCCGCCCAGCAGGGCCCGCAGGTCCGCCGATCCGTCCGCCTTGCCGGCGCCGAACAGGTAGACGCGACGGCCGGTGCTGCGCGGCTCCGATCTGGTGGGCTTCTGCATGCTCGTCACTCCCGCATATGTCGGGCGATTCCGCCCACGTACGACGCTACCCGGCAAGTTGCGGCCATACCAGCCCTGGTTGTGCCGGAAGAGCTGGGCAGCCTGCGACGTCCAGACACCCGGGGCCGACACCCTGGCCGATACCCGGGGCCGACACCCGGGGCACGTCCCCCGGCGGATCAGGCTCGGCAGCTCTAGGATTGCCGCTCGGATTGCGCGATCGCCTCGCGCACGGCCGCCTCGGAAGGCGCCTTCAGCACGAGGTAGCCCCAGAACATCCGGGCCGTCAGCAGCGCTGTAATAACGTCGAGCACGAACAGGAAGTTCCTTGTGGCCCATTGCGGCCAGGCCGCGACGTCGCCGCGCCCGGGCGCGTGCCCGGCGAGCCAGTCCGTCGGAAAATCTGTGAACAGGCGGGCGGCGAAGAACAGAACCAGCAGCGCCCCGAGCATGCCCTTGTTGGCCCAACCGATCAGCTTGCTCATGCGGCGGCCGGTGGCGCGGTAGAACGCCCCTTCCCTGGTGAAGGCCGCGTGCTCCTCGCCGAGCAGCAGGGCGCCGCGGATCTCCCGCTCCATCAGCGCGAGATAGACGTAGCCGGAGCCGAGGATGCTGGAGCGGTGAAAGAGGTCCGTCATAAGATAGAAGGAGAGCACCAGGAAGCCGATCATCAGGAGGTCGAACACGACGGAGGCGTTGTAGACCAGCAGGCTGGCGACGATGCTCGACAGGTCCGGGTTGCCGAGCGTAGTGACCTTGCCCAGCAGCGTGGACAGCTCGCCCGTGGACAGCCGCCCCAGCGCCTGCACCACCGGCCCCTGCACGAACGACAGCATGGCCGCGGCGGCGAGCATGGCGACCAGCAGGCTGTAGCGGCGATTGCGCTCCACCCAGTCGTGGGTGAGCTGCTCGCGCGTCTTCTGATAGTGCTCGACGAGCGCCGTCGCCCGCACCGCTGCGAGCCCGTCCAATGCGTCCACCTCGGTCCCCCTAATCTCAGGCAAGCAATTCAGGCAAACAGCTCCGACTAGCGCCAGAACACGGCGCGCGCGTGGCGCCACCGCGACAGCCGGTTCGAACGCGCCGCAACGTGGCCGCTGCTGACGCCACAACCGCCACCATGGGGGCTACGCCTTGTCAGTCAGATGTCGCTCCCATCGCTCTGCGTAGGAAGCTGCGGGCCGGTGAGGCTCATTCGCTCGTGCGCTCCAGCGGCTCTGGCGCGCAATTGCGAACAGCCTCGGTGATCATGTTCTGCAGGAACCTGCGCCAGGGCTCGGACGCCAGCGTGCTCTCGCATCTGAGCCAGGGGCAGGCCCAGCCCCCGCTGTTGGGGGGGCCGTAGCACCGGAAAAAGAAGACGTCGTCCAGCTGAATGATCATAGCCGTAGGCATGTACGACAGGCGCCGCACGAACACGCGCTCCCGCGGCCAGTCCTCCAGACTCTCGGGTAGCTCCTGCGCGAACTTGAAGAATGTGGACGGCCAATCGGGGTGAAGCCCAAACCTCGGCTGATGCTGAGCCTCCTCCTCGACTCGCGCCCTGAGGCCGGGATGGTCCCTGCGCGGCATGATGATGTGTACGGTGAGCCCTTTCTCCTTCAGGACCTGATCGTGCAGCGCCTTCACGAGCTCGCGGCGCTGCGATGCCAGGAAGGCGAGCCCCCACCCCACCGCGACGATCTGCCGGGACGTGCGGGCGACCTCGCGTACGAAGGCGGCTTCGAAGGCGCGCGTGTCGGCGCGGAAGAAGCCGGTGAGGCCGAGGTGCTGATTCTCGCTCAGGGGGTCGGTGCGGACCACTGCGGCGAGCGCCCGCTCCATCTCGCGGCGCAGAACAGCCTGCCAGTCGGGCGCCCGCCGGTCGTAGAATTGGATGCGCTGGCCCTTGTAGTAGAAGGGCACCTGCTCGGGCGGCCGCTGCTCGCAAATCATGACGATCGGGCGCCCCAGAGTGCGGGCGAGACCGATCTCATAGTTGACGTTGGGATTGTCGTCGGTGAGGTCGGCGACGACGGCGGTAGCGGATTCGATCTGATCCACCACGTCCTCGTGGATGGTTTGCGTCCCTCGCAGCAGGTCGGCCCTGACGGGCTGATAGCCGGCTTGCCGGATCACCGGCTCAAGGACGTGCTCGTAGACGGCCTTGGTGTGGTCGCGCAAAGGCAGCAGCACCAGGCACTTCTTGCGTGTGCCAGGAGGGCTCGGCGCAAGTTGCTCGCGGTTGAGGATGGGCAGGACAAGGTCGGCTTGGATGACATGCTCGCCAGGGTCGTCGGGGTGCGCCTGAAAATAGGGCAGCGCGTGCGGGTGGTCGTCGCCGCCCAGGCGCGACCACTCGGCCCAGGCGTTGTGGATGGCCGCGGGCAGGTCGGCGGCGGAAAGGACGCCGCGTCCCCAGTCGCGGGCAACGACCGAGGCAATGAACCGATCCTGGTTGCGGCTGTCGTTGTCGAGCTGCGCCCATTCGACCATGTGGGGGTGTGTGGCGGGCGTCCGCTCGGGGCCGAGCACGACGCCCTGGCGGCGTTTGAGCTCCATCCAGCCCTGGTGCAGGAGCGCTGCGATAGTCTCGATATCGATGGGGGCGGGCATGTGAAATGACCTTTGACAAAGCATCCAGGCAGCACACGGGAGGACATTGGGTTGCAACCGGGCATGGACAAGGGGCCGGCTCCTGCTTGCAGCGTGCGATCCAGCTCGATCCGCCAACACAGATCGGGAGAAAAGGCGCTCACGGGCAGGACTTGTGGTTGACAGGAGGACCGAGCCGGCCTCTATCCTGCGCCCTCCCACCCAACGAACGGACGCCATGAGCACCCAACTTTTCAGAGTCCTGAAGGCGCTCGATGCCGCGCGCGACGAGGCGCTGGACCGGCTGTTCGAGCTGCTCCGCATCCCGAGCGTGTCCACCGATCCGGCCTTTGCGCCGCAATGCCGCGAGGCGGCGGAGTGGTGCGCCCGCCAGCTCCGCGAGGTGGGCTTCGACGCCAAGGTGGTGCCCACCACGGGGCATCCCATGGTGGTGGGCCACAGCAGGGGCACCCGGCCGGCCGGCCGGTCGAACGGTGGGCCGCACGTGCTGTTCTACGGCCACTACGACGTGCAGCCGCCGGACCCCGTCGAGCTGTGGAAGACCCCGCCGTTCGAGCCGCGCATCGCCACCGAGAAGGCCAACGGCAAGGTGATCGTGGCGCGCGGGGCGGAGGACAACAAGGGCCAGCTCATGACGTTCCTGGAGGCCGTGCGAGCCTGGCGCAGCGTGGCCGGCGAGGCGCCGCTTCCCATCACCGTGCTGATCGAGGGCGAGGAGGAGTGCGGATCGCCCTCGCTGCCGGGTTTCCTGGCCAAGCACGGCAAGGAGGTGACAGCCGAGCTGGCGCTGGTATGCGACACCGCCCAGTGGGACAAGGACACGCCGGCCATCTCCACGCAGCTGCGCGGACTGATGGGCACGGAGCTGATCGTGACCGGCCCCAGCCGCGACCTGCACTCGGGCAACTACGGCGGCGCGGCCATGAACCCCATCCGCGCGCTGGTGGGGGTGCTGGGCGAGATGCACGGCGAGGACGGCAAGGTGCGCATCCCCGGCTTCTACGACGGCATCGTAAAGCCCTCGGCCAAGCAGCTCAAGCAGTGGGCCGGCCTCGGCTTCGACACCGAGACTTACCTGGGGGGCGTAGGGCTCAGCACCCCCGCCGGCGAGAAGCGCTACAGCGTGCTGGAGCAGCTGTGGGCACGGCCCACCGTCGAGTTCAACGGCATCACCGGCGGCTACCAGGGTGTCGGCACCAAGACCGTCATTCCTTCGAAGGCGTCGGTGAAGATCACCTGCCGGCTGGTGCCGGGGCAGAACCCGGACCAAGTGCAGACGGCCCTGGAGGCGTTCGTGCGGGAGCGGCTTCCCGCCGACTGCAACGCCGAGTTCATCGGCTCGCGCGGCTCTGCGGCCATCGCCTTCGACCCGAGCGCGCCGTTCGTGGCCAGGGCGGCAGAGGCGCTGGAGGAGGAGTGGGGACGGCCGGCGGCGCTGGTCGGCGTGGGAGGCTCCATCCCCATCGTCACGGCCTTCAAGGACGCGCTGGGCATGGACAGCCTGCTGGTCGGATTCGGCCTCGACGACGACCGCATCCATTCCCCCAACGAGAAGTACAACCTCACGTCCTTCCGCAAGGGCGCCCGCAGCTGGGCGCGCATTCTGGCCAAGCTGGCGGAATAGGTGTCAGCCGGTCACCGGCTGCGCCGACCCTCGATGACGAACGGGAGCGCGCCGCAGCGTCCCCTCCCCCCTTGTGGGGGAGGGACAGGGTGGGGATTCCAGAACATCGAAGGTGGGGGTTCCCCCACCCCTAACCCCTCCCCACAAGGGGCCACAAGGGGGAGGGGAATCCGCGCAGCGCTTGCCTGTGCTGACACCGTCTCACATCACCCTTGCCATGGCGACGGCGGTGTCGGCCATGCGGTTGGAGAAGCCCCACTCGTTGTCGTACCAGGCGAGCACGCGCACCAGCCGGCCGTCGACGATCTGCGTCTGCGTCAGGTCGAAGGTGGCCGACATGGGGTTGTGGTTGAAGTCGGTGGAGACGAGCGGCTCGTCGGTGACACCCAGGATGCCCTTCAGCTCCTGGGACGCGGCGTGCTCCATCGCCTTGTTGATCTCGT
>JBIOWI010000110.1:0-14651 GCA_044868325.1 Hyphomicrobiaceae bacterium | reverse complement strand
GGGGGCAATCCCGATACTCGAAGCTTGGGATTTCCCCCCACCCTGTCCCTCCCCCACAAGGGGGGAGGGGACGCTGTGGCGCGCTCCGTTTCGTCATCGAGGGTCGGCGCCAGCCGGTGAGCGGCTGGCACCTAATCCCTAATCCCTAGAACCTAATCCCTAAACTCAGCTGCGCCCGCTGAGGGCGATCTGGAGAGCGTCGTAGGCGTGGTCGGAGGCTTGCAGCCACTGCAGCTGATCGCGGCGGAACGCCGTGACGGAGTCCAGGCCCTTCTTGAACTTGGCATCCTTGGCAGCGATCTCGGCGAAATGCTCGACCGCGATCCGGTGGCAGACCTCCAGCACGGGCTGGGGGAACTGGTGGATCGCCGCGCCGGCCGCCACCAGCCGCCTGAGCGCGGGCGGGTTGATGGCATCGTACTTGGCGAGCATGCCGAGGTTCACGGCGTCGCAGGCGCGGGCGATCACCGACCGGTAGGCCTTGGGCAGCGCGTTCCATTTCTCCAGGTTGACGACGAGGTGCACCATGCCAGCGCTCTCCCACCAGCAGGGCCCATAGTTGTGCTTCGCCATCTTGACGAGCCCCAGCCGCTCGTCGTCGTGCGGGCACAGGAACTCTGCACCGTCGAGGACATTGCTCTCCAGCGCGCCGACCACGTCGGCATGCGGCATCTCGAACGGCACGGCGCCGAGCCTGGCGAAGATCGGGGCGCCCAGGCCGTTGATGCGGAAGCGCAGCCCCTTGAGGTCATCGAGCGCGTTGATCTCCTTCTTGAACCAGCCGCCCATCTGCCCGCCGATGGTGCCGGCGGGGATGCCGTAGGCCCCCAGCGCCTTGAGCGCGTCGTTGACGAGCTTGTCGCCGCCGCCGTGCGACCACCACGACCGCTGCTGGCGGGCATTGGGGCCGAACGGCAGGCCGGTGCCGAGCGCGAGCGTCATGTCCTTGGCGGCGTGGAAGGAGAGGGGCGTGTGGGCGCATTCCACGGCGCCGCTCCCCACCACGTCGAGGGCCTGGCGGCTGGTGGCCAGCTCGCCCGCGGCAAAGGCCTGGACCTGGAACTTGTTGTCGGTGGCCTCGGCCACGTAGGCGCACAGGGTCTGGCCGACGCCGAACAGGGTCTCCTGCGACTTGGGGAAGCTCGAGGTCATGCGCCAGCGGACCTCGGGCGCCGACTGGGCAACGGCGGGAGCAGCGACAGCCGGGCCGGACAGGGCAACTGCCGCGCCGGTGCGCAGGAACGCTCTGCGGTGCAACGCTCTGCGGCGCAAGGATGCTCTCTCCCCGAGACGGACTTGAGTAGAGCTTATCCGAGCGGCGCGCACATGAAAACGCGAACTTGTGCGCCGCAACCTCGCCGCCGTGCCTGAGGGTTCCTGTGCCGAGCATCGGCGGCGTTGCAGGAGGAGTGCGATATCTGATCGCAGGGATGACGTTTGGCGGCGAGGTTGGCTGCAGGATCAACCGCCTCCGCCCGGGCCAACCAGGCGGGCTTTGGCCTCGGGCACACCGAGCTCCAGCGCGCGTTCGTACCACTTGCGCGCCTCGGCCACGTTGGGCACCACGCCGACCGCGCACAGGCGCGCGAGTTCCTGCGGGTCGTAGGTGGCGCCCAGCATCAGCGCGCCGCGCGCCAACTCCATCTGCGCCGCCCGCTGATAGAACTGGCGCGCCTGAGCGATGTTGCCCTGCTCGAGCTCCCGATCGCCACGCGCCGCCAGCTTCTCGGCGGCGGCAAGGTCGGCGGGCGACGCTGGCAGGGGCAGGGAGGCGGGTGCGGGCGGTTGGGCGACGGGTGGGGGTGGCGATGGCTGGATCGCGGTGGGCGCGACAACGGCGGGGGCAAAACCCGGCTGGATGACCAGGGCGATGCGCGCCTGGTCGAGCAGCTGGCCGTCCTCGCTCACGAGGTTGATGACCAGCTCCGCCCGGCCCGAGACCGAGGCCGGCAGGCTGAGCGTGAGGCCGGGCAGCCCGTTGATCGGGACTGCCCAGGCGCCGGGGGCGATGGCGTGTCCGGGGGAGACGCTCGCGGACGGCGGAAGCCCCCGCAACTGCAGGAAGCTGTTGCGCGGCACCGCCTCGGCGGGCGCGATGCGGATGGCTATGGGCGTCTGGCCCGCCGGGGTCGCCACCACAGTTGGCCGCACGGTAAGATGCGGTCTGAGCTTGCCGTCGCCTTGCGCCAGCCGCGTAGGGGCGGCGCCCCGTCTGCCGTCGCCCCGTCTGCCGTCGTCGCGCCAGCTTCCACGATGGTGCGCGCCATCCAGACGGCCCGTGCGAACGAGCCGCCGCCCCAGAGCCCCCCAAGCGAGAGACACCCCTATCTGCTGTGTGTGGCGGTGCCGGCCCGGACCCGCGATGCGGCACGAGCTTACGCGGTCGCTTCGGCGGTGCGCCTCAGACGCAACAGCCAGAACACCCCGAGCAACGCCACCAGAAGCCCACCGCCCCCGACGTAGGGCCCAAACTCGGCTTCGATCGCTTGGGTCTCCTGACGGCTTCGACGCGTCGCCTCGTAGTCGATGATCGTCGCAGTGCCCGAGGTCAGCTCCCACACGTCTTTTGTGCCGCCATACTTGGCCGAGATGGGGCGTCCGAGCAGGCCCTTCACCTGGTTCTCGCTGATCTCCCGCTCCGGCAACGTCAGCTTCACCAACTCACCGCTGGCCGTCTTGATCTCAAGCTCGTAGCGCACCGAGCCGCTGCGCCTGCGTGTCATCTTTACCGCGCCGTCGAGCACGCCCGTTACCTGCTTCAGCGCGGTGCGCTCGGGCAAATCGTCGTAGCCGGCGAATGTCAGGAAGGCACCGAGATTCATGATCAGTACGCCGAGGACGATCAGACCCCAGGGTCTGGAGAACAGAAATCTCAGAAGCCAGCCGATCATCGGAGGGACCCCCCTGGTTGCACCCACAAAAGCGGCGCTTACGGTTTGAATGCGGCACGGAGATGTCGCCAGGCGTCCGGTCGCCGCTTTGGGCTCGTGCGCCGACCGGATCGACACAACGCGCCGCCGCGGGCAACGGGCGTTGACAGTAGTCGGGGCAACCGGGCGCGCCTTGCGGCTGGCTGCGACACCCTGCCAATGCGTCCGCTTCATCCCCTGAGACGCTCCGCTTCCGCACCCAGGTTGACAGACGCGCCGGCTTCCACGATGGTGCGCGCCATCCAGACGGCCCGTGCGAACGAGCCGCCGCCCTGCACATGATCCCGTCCGACCAGGCCAGGGGTCGGGAGGCAGGGGGGTGACCATCCGCCAGCGCGTAGCGCCCGCGGGTGCGATTGGCGCTTCCCGCGTTCGGGCGAATGGTGAATGGCCAATGGCGAATGGTAAGATGGCCTCCATTCGCCATTCGCCATTCGCCACTCGCCCAGGACCGTCCGGCGCAAAGGAAACGCGATGTTCGAATCCCTGTCCGACCGTCTCTCGGGCATCCTCGACAAGCTGACGCGCCGCGGCGCGCTCACCGACAGCGACGTGGCCGAAGCCATGCGCGAGGTGCGCCGTGCGCTGCTGGAGGCCGACGTGGCGCTGGAGGTGGTGCGCTCGTTCACCGACAAGGTGCGCGCCAAGGCTGTCGGCCAGGAGGTGGTGAGGTCGGTCACCCCGGGCCAGATGGTCGTCAAGGTCGTGCACGACGAGCTGGTCGAGATGCTCGGGTCGGACGCCGAGCCCATCGACCTCGCCGCCCAGCCGCCGGTGCCGATCATGCTGGTGGGCCTGCAGGGCTCGGGCAAGACCACCACCTGCGCCAAGATCGGCTACCGCCTCACCCAGCGCGACCGCAAGAAGGTGCTGATGGCCTCGCTCGATACGCGGCGGCCAGCGGCGCAGGAGCAGCTGAGGGTGCTGGGCGAGCAGGCCAAGGTGGATACGCTGCCCATCGTCGCCGGCCAGACGCCACAGCAGATCGCGCGCCGCGCCATCGAGGCGGCCAGGCTCGCCGGCTACGACGTGGTGCTGCTCGACACGGCGGGACGCATCCACATCGACGAGGAGCTGATGCAGGAGTCGGCGGAGGTGCGCGACATCGCGTCCCCGCACGAGACCCTGCTGGTGGCCGACAGCCTGACCGGCCAGGATGCCGTGAGGCTCGCCCGCTCCTTCGACGAGCGCGTCGGCATCACCGGCATCGTCCTGACCCGGGTGGACGGCGACGGCCGCGGCGGCGCGGCGCTGTCCATGCGCGCCGTCACCGGCAAGCCCATCAAGCTGATCGGCGTCGGCGAGAAGTGGGACGCGCTGGAGGATTTCCACCCGCAGCGCATCGCGGGCCGCATCCTCGGCATGGGCGACGTGGTGAGCCTGGTCGAGAAGGCCGCCCAGAGCCTCGACATGGAGAAGGCCCAGGCCATCGCGCAGAAGATGCGCAAGGGCGCCTTCGACCTGGAGGACCTCGCCGAGCAGCTGAGCCAGATGGAGCGGATCGGCGGCATGTCGGGCATGATGAGCTTGATGCCGGGCGTCGGGAAGGTGAAGAAGCAGCTCGACGCCGCCAACATCGACGAGAAGATCCTCAAGCGCCAGCGCGCCATCATCTCGTCCATGACCCCCAAGGAGCGGCGCAACCCGAAGGTGCTCGACGGCAAGAGGAAGCGGCGCATCGCGGCCGGCTCCGGCACCAAGCCCGAGGACGTGAACAAGCTCATCAAGATGCACCGGCAGATGGCGGACATGATGAAGAGCATGGGCAAGCGTGGCGGCCTGTTCCAGCGCATGATGGGCGTGGGCGGCATGGGGGGCGGCGGCGGCGCTGCGCCCAGCGAGGCCGAGCTGGAGCGCATGCGCGCCGAGCTCGGCCGGCTCGACCCCAAGGCCCTGGAGGCCTTGCCCAAGGACCTCAAGGAGCAGCTGCCGAAGGGGCTCCCGCCGCCGGGCGCCCCGGGGCGTCCGCTGCCCAGGCTGCCGGGCCTGCCCGGGCTCGGCGGACCCATGCCGCCGCGCTTCCCTGGCCTGCCGGGGCTGCCTGGAGGACCGGGGAAGAAGAAATGAGGGGAGTAGGGAATAGGGAGTAGGGAGTAGGGGCTGACGCCTTGTGTCTCCCTACTCCCCATTCCCTACTCCCCGTTCGTAACGAACCGAGACTAAAAGAAGGAAAGACGAAGCCATGTCCGTGAAAATCCGCCTCTCGCGCGGTGGCACCAAGAAGCGCCCCTACTACTACATCGTGGTGGCCGACTCGGCCTCCCCGCGCGACGGCCGCTACATCGAGCAGGTCGGCACCCACAACCCGCTGCTGCCCAAGGACCACGCCGACCGCGTCAAGCTCAACGTCGACCGCGTGAAGCACTGGCTGTCGGTCGGCGCCCAGCCCACCGACCGTGTACTGCGCTTCCTGGACGCGGCCGGCCTTGCCAAGCGCGAGCCGCGCAACAACCCCATCAAGGCCAAGCCCGGCAAGAAGCGCCTGGAGCGTGAGGCCGCGGCCGCCGCCGCCGCCGAAGGCGGCGAGGCTAAGCCAGCCGCGTAAGCGCCATGAGCGGGGCGGGGGCCGGGGCGGAGAGGCGCGTCCTGCTCGGCCGCATCGCCGGCGCGCACGGCATCCGCGGCGAGGTGCTGATCAAGACCTTCACGGAGCGCCCGGAGGACATCGCCGCCTACGGGCCGCTCGACGACGGCGGCACGCGCACGGTCACGATCGAGGCGGTGCGCGCGACCGGCAAGGGCGTGGTGGCGCGCCTCGCCGGCATCCGCGACCGCACCGCCGCCGAGGCGCTGCGGGGCGCCCCGCTCTACGTCGACCGCGCGCGCCTGCCGACGCCCCCCGAGGGCGAGTTCTACCACGCCGACCTGATCGGCCTGTCCGCCGTCGATGCCGAGGGCCGGCCCGTGGGCGAGGTCGTCGGCGTCCACAATCACGGCGCCGGCGACATCCTGGAGGTGCGCCTCGCAGGCTCGGGCAATACCGAGCTCGTCGCCTTCACCGACGCCTTCGTGCCCGAGGTGGACCTGGCGGCCCGCCGCGTGGTCGTGCGGCTGACGGCCTTCTCACCGCCCCCCTAGGTCCCGGAGAATTTGCAAGGCCGCGTTGCGCCCCGGCAGGCCCGTTACGCCGCCTCCGGGGTGAGCGCCGGCCCCGCACAGGTAGAGGCCTGGCACCGGCATCCGGTAGGCGGCCCAGCCCAGCACGGGCCTGGCGCTGAACAGCTGGTCGAGGGTGAGTTGCCCATGGAAGATATCGCCATCCACCATCCCGAACCGCCGCTCCAGGTCGAGGGGCGACAGCACCTGACGGCCGATCACGCTAGCCGTGAAGTTGGGAGCATGGGCGGCGACGGTATCGATCGCCAGATCGGCGAATTCCTCCTTGGCCTCGTCCCAGCTCCGGCCGCCCGGCAGCTGCGGCGCGGCGTACTGCACGAACAGGCTCGCCACATGGCTGCCCACCGGCGCCAGCGTGGTATCGAGGGCGGACGGGATCAGCATCTCCACCACCGGTTGCCGCGACCAGCCGTGGAGGCGCGCCTCCAGATAGGCCCGCTCCAGGTAGTCGAGCGTCGGTCCGATGACGATGCCGGAGCCGTGGTGATCCTGCGCCGTCTTGCCGGGCCGGCAGGTGAAGTCGGGCAGCTCCGACAGCGCCACGTTCATGCGAAAGACGGCGGAGCCCGATTTCAGACCGACGAGCCTCCGCCGCAGCTCCGGATCGACGGCGCCCTCCGGCACCAGGTCGCGGAACAGCAGCTTGGGCGGCACATTGGCGGCCACGACCCTTGCCCGGACGCTCTCGCCCGTACCGAGCTGCACGCCGGCGGCCTTCCCATCCTTCACGATCAGCGAGGCAACCGGCGCACGGGTGCGGATGACGACGCCACGCGCTTGCGCCGAGCGCGCCATGGCCTCACCGATGGCGCCCATGCCGCCGACGGCGTGGCCCCAGACCCCCGGCCTGCCGTTCACCTCGCCGAAGGCATAGTGCATCAGAAGATACGCGGTCCCCGGAGTATGGGGGCCTGCGTAGGCACCCACGATGCCGTCGAAGGCGAGCGCGCCCTTCACCACCTCGCTCTCGAACCACTGCCCCAGGAAGTCCGCCGCGCTTCTGGTGAACAGATCGAGCAGCAGACGCTTGTCGTCGAGCGAAAGCCCCATCAGCCGACGGCCGAGTGCGAGACCTTCGATCAGCGCGAGAATACCTCCGCCGGCATTGGGCGGCGCCGCATCGGCCAAGCCACGCAGAACCGAAGCAGAGCGTCCCAATGCAGCCTCGTAGGCGGGTAGCCGCTCCGCGTCGCGCTCCGAGAACTGGGCGACTGCCCGCTGCCGGCCGGCCGCATCGTGCGGCATCAGCAGGAAGCGGCGCGCATCCACAGGCCAGAAGTTGGCGGCGGTCCGCTCCACGATGCGCAGCCCGTGCGCCGCCAGATCGAGGTCGCGGATCACGCGCGGGCTGAGCAGGCTCACCGTGTAGGCTGCCACGGAGTTGCGGAAGCCCGGACGGAACTCCTCCGTCAACGCCGCCCCGCCCACCACGGCGTTCTTCTCCAGCACGACCACGCGCAAGCCTTTGCCCGCGAGATACGCCGCGCAGGCGAGGCCGTTGTGGCCTCCGCCGATGACGGCAACGTCGTGCTGCGTCCCTTTCACGATGCGGAACCGCTGGGCCGGATAGAATTTACACCGCAGGACAAGTCTGCCGGTCTATGTAAGCATCCGCGCAAGACCCGTTCCGCCGACGCTTCGTGTTGCAGTGTTGCACGGTGCCGATTCCAAGAGCATTACCAAGAAGCATTACCAAGAACCGGAGGTGACCATGGCCAAGCCCGCGCTGCTGATGACCGGCGAGATGATGCCCCTGATCATGCAGGGCTGCGACGCCCGGTTCGAGGTGCACCGCTACTGGGAGGCCCCGGACCGCGCGGCCCTGCTCAAGCGTGTCGGCCCCGACATTCGGGCCATCTGCACCGGCGGCTTCACCGGCGTGAAGACCGACGAAGCCATGATGGACGCCTGCCCCAACCTCAAGATCGTCGCCAACTTCGGCGTCGGCTACGACTCGGTGGAGATGCCGGCGGCGGCTAGGCGCGGCGCGATCGTCACCAACACCCCCGACGTGCTCACGGAGGAAGTGGCAGACACCACCCTGGGCCTCCTGCTCAACACAGTGCGCGAGCTCTACCGGGCCGAGAAGTGGCTGCGCGACGGCCGCTGGGCCGCCGACGGCGACTACCGCCTCACCCCGGCGTCGCTGCGCGACCGCTCGGTGGGCATCGCGGGGCTCGGCCGCATCGGCAAGGCCATCGCCCGGCGCGTGGAGGCCTTCGGCGTGCCGGTGAGCTACTACGGGCGCAGCCAGCAGGCGGGCGTGAGCTACCGCTACTACGCCGACCTGGTGGCCATGGCGCGCGACGTGGACACCCTCATTGTGATGACACCCGGCGGGCCGGAGACGCAGAACCTGATCGACGCCAGGGTGCTGGCCGCGCTTGGGCCGCGCGGCATCCTGATCAACATCTCGCGTGGCTCGGTAGTGGACGAGACGGCCCTGATCGAGGCGCTGAAAAACAAGACCATCCTGGCGGCAGGCCTCGACGTGTTCGCGAACGAGCCCAGGATCAACCCGGCGTTCCTGCAGCTCGACAACGCCACCCTGTTCCCGCATCTGGGCTCGGCCTCGCAGCACACGCGCAACGCCATGGGCCAGCTGGTGATGGACAACCTCATCGCCTTCGCCGAAGGCAAGCCGCCCAAGACGCCGGTGCCCGAGACGCCTTTCAAGGGGTGGTGAGTGGCGAGGTCTTGTAGAGTCAGGCTGCCTCCACACCGGCGCCCGACCGCGAGGCCCGCGCGTTCCAGCAGGGGTCAGTCTCGCGGCTGGATGAAACCGGCTCGCCTGCGAGCCTCGGCCGCCTCGCTGCCGGCCAACAGCATGGCCAGAGCCCGCGCCTGGTCGGGCTTGGCCGCCCTGGTGCAGACGGCTGCCGTATAGACCGTGGCGAGCTCCAGCTCGTCCGGCAGCGGCCCAGCCAGCGTCACGCCGGGCGTGGCGAGGATCTCCGTTACCTGGGTGCAGCCGATCGGCCGCGCGCTGCCGGCCGCGGCGAGGGCGCGCATGGCGGTCATGCCGTTGGGATGCGTCCTGAGGCGCGGCGCCACCTCGGCGGCGATACCGAGGCGGTCGAGCACGCCGGCGAAGTGGATGCCGGCCGTGGCCCGCTTCGTGTCCGGGCAATGGACCTCGTCGGCGGCGAGCAGCGCCGCGCGCAGTCCGGCCGCGTCGCCGAGCGGGGGTGCCGGGTCGCCGCTGCGCACCGCCACAGCCGTGAGCACGACGCCGAGGTCCATGGCGGAGCCGGGCACGGCATGGCCCTGCCGCGTCAGCTCGTCGATGAGCTGGCGCGTGAGGATGAGGAGGTCGGCGGGTGCGCCGGCGAGCAGCCGGTCGCGCATGGCCCCGACAGCCCCGAAGGCGCCCTCGATCCCGCAGCCGGTCTCGGCCTGGAACCGCCCCGCCAGGGCGCCGACCAGCCCCTCGGCCGCACCGCCGCTCAGAACAATGAGCTTCCTGGCATCCCCCGTCCCCATGGGCGTCCTCCGGCAACCCGCGACGATGCGCGCGGGACCCGGCCCCACACTAGGCCGAGCTTCCCAGCCGGGCCAACGCTTTGCCAGAGGCCTCGCGTCCGCTTCAGAGCGGTCATCTCGCAGAGGCATGCTGGAGTCCGCGGTACCACTTGCGCGTAAGCGCCAGGAATGCCGCCGCCGGCGGCGTCAGCTCTCGTTCCCGCAATCGCATCAGGCAAATCCGGCATTTCAGACGGTGACCACTGAGCGGCCGGGTAAGCAAGTCCGGATCGCTGGTGGCCGGTCGCTCGGCGGAGGGAACGACCGCTAGGCCAATGCGATTTCGCACCAACCCGTGAAGTGTCACGGGCCGGTTCGTCGTGATGGCGTAGTTGAGCGATAGTCCCTGGGCGGCTGCGGCCGAATCGATGAGGCGGCGCGTCATGGACTCCGGCGGAAAGGAGACGAGCGGCTGCCCAACGAGGGACGACAGCGTCAACTTGCTCTTGCGCGCGAGAGCGTGCTCGCGTGGCAGCACAACGTGGAGACGCTCAAGGCCGAGGTGCTCTATGACGAAGGTGCCGAGTGCATCCTCAGCGAAGCCAAGCCCGAAATCGGCAAGACCGCTGCGCACGTCGTCTCTGACGGCACTATGCAAGCCTTCCCGCAGATGGATCTGAATGCCAGGAAACCTTCGGCAATAGTCCGTGACGAGCGAAGGCAGCATCGCGGTCACCGGGGAGAATACGCTCGACACCACGATCTGACCGCGCGGCTGTCCCGCCTGCCGTCGCATGTGAGCGACATTGATCCTAAGATCGTTGAGCAGCCGCTCTGCGAGCGCGGCAAATTCCTTGCCGAACTCGGTGACGGATACGTGGCGCGTGCTGCGAACGAACAGTGGCGCGTCAAGCTCCGCTTCGACTTGCTTGACGATGCGCGTGATGGCCGGCTGCGACATCTTGAGTGCGCTCGCTGCGGCGACAAAGCTTCGGTACTGCGCAACCGCCACCACGGCGCGGAGCTGCCTGGAGCCGATACTCGGAAATGCTTCCTTGGCCATGCTGCGTCCCTCGGGTATTGGCATTGCTCGCCGATCGCTATTCCGATTTTCGGAATAATCCTCGTCATCAAGAAATATTTGCAATAGCGATCATGCGAGGCCACTGTGCGCAACAAGGAGCCCGCGCATGGCCATTGTCCTATATGGAAGCCCGATCAGCACATTCGCGCGCAAGGTTGCGATCGGCCTGGAGCTGAAGGGGCTCACCTATGAGCTGGTGGACGCTTTGACCCCGGATCGACGCGAGGAGTTGCGGACGCTCAATCCGCGTCTCGAGGTTCCAGTTCTCAAAGATGCCGACCTCGTCATCGTCAATTCCAGCGACATCCTGCAGTACCTCGACTGGCGCTACCCCGAGAAGCCTTTGTATCCGGTGTCCATCGACGAGCGTGTCGTTGCGCGGGCGTTCGAGCGGATCGGCGACCAGCGGTTCGACTCGATCGTTGTCGATTGCTCGTTCTGGCATTGGGCCGAGCGGGATGATCAACCTCCACTCGGCTTGCTCTCAGCTGCCCAGCGCGATCTTGACGAGATCTTCGCTCGCGTCGAGCAGACGCTGTCCGGTCGGCCGACGCCCTGGCCCTTCCTGGCGCCTGGCGCCGTCGAGTGCGCCTGGTTCGCCAATCTTGCGGCGTTGCGCACATTTGGGCTGGTCCTCGACCCAGAGCGCTTTCCTGGGGTCAGCAGGTGGTTTCGCGCGATGCGTGCCCATCCGGCCTTCGCCGCGGACGCTCGGCGAACTGCCCTGTTCCTGAAGGAGTTGAAGCACCTGACCCATGAGCGTCGCCGTCTCTTCTGGAGCGGCGATCGGATGGAGTGGTTGATGGCGCGGGGCTTTCACGACTGGCTCCTGGGTGAGATCAAGGCTGGGCGCGCCACCTTTCCCGGCTGATCCTGCGCCGATGCGGTGCTGCTGGCGGTGCAGGTTCGGGGGCACAGCTGCCTCTACCGGCCACGCTTGTATTGGTCCAAGGCTGGAACCGCATCCACGCGCGAGGCCTCGGCCGCTCGCACGGCAATGAAGCCCGGGCGCTGATCGGCCGCATCGGACTCGTCGAGTTGGCGCCGCCTGTGCTCGTCCGAGCCCTCGAACCGTATCCGGCGCCCGTGCGAACGCTCGATGCTTTGCATCTCGCCTCTATCGAGTTCCTACGCAGCCGGCGGCAGGCGCCAAGTCTCGCAAGCTACGACGAGCGGCTGGTCGTCGCGGCACGGGGGCTCGGCTTTCCTATCAGTCAGGCGTAGAGCCGTCCGGGGGGCCTGCGATTGGCGATTGCGCCCGGCCGATTCCTATTGCCTACTGCCCGAGACAAGGGGGCGGACCTGCGCCGGGGCGTCGGCCGGGCTGTTCCTCGACGCCAAGGAAGCTCCGGGAGGAAGCCATGTCGCGCATGTGGCGCTTTGCATTGACCGTGGCGCTGGCCACCGCCGTCCTGAGCCCGGTCACGGCGCAGGACTACCCGACGCGCGCCGTCAGGATCGTCGTGCCGTTCGGAGCCGGCGGACCGGCAGACATCTACGCCCGCTACGTGGGCGACCAGCTGCAGAAGGCATGGGGGCAGTCGTTCGTGGTCGAGGCGAGACCCGGCGCCGGCTCGTTCATCGGCACCAGCGAGGTCGCCAAGGCGGCGCCCGACGGCTACACGCTGCTGATGATGTCGAACACCCACACCGTCAACGAGACGCTGCGGCCGAACCGGCCGTTCAACCTCATGCGCGACTTCGTCGGCATCGCGCCGGTCAACTACTCCGACCTCATCATGGCGATCCACCCGTCGGTGCCGGCCAAGGACCTCAAGGAGTTCCTGGCGCTGGCCAAGTCCAAGCCGGGCCAGCTCAACTACGCCTCGTCCGGGCTCGGCACGCCCTATCACATGGCCGGCGAGCTGTTCAAAGCCATGAGCGGCACCGACATCGTGCACGTGCCGCACAAGGCGAGCGGCGATGCCCGCACCGCCGTGCTCGGCGGCCACGTCGAGATGATGATCGACGCCATCACCACCACCGCGCCGACCGTGCAGGGCGGCCAGCTGCGGGCGCTGGGCACCACCGGCAAGGCGCGCTCCGGCCTGATGCCCGACGTGCCGACCGTGGCCGAGGCCGGAGTGCCCGGCTACGAGGCCACCATCTGGCTCGGCCTGATGGCGCCGACGGGGACGCCCAAGCCGATCGTCGACAAGCTCAATGCGGAGATCAACAAGGTGCTCACGCGCGCGGAGACCAAGGAGGCGTGGGCCAAGCAGGGCGCGGCGCCGCTCGTCATGTCGCCCTCCGAGTTCGACACCTACTTGCGCGGCGACATCGAGAAGTGGGCGGGCGTGATCGAGAAGGCCGGCATCAAGACGGTGCAGTGAGGGCGCATGGCTATGGCGACAGCTGAGACCACGCGGCTCAGCGTCAACGGCGTGGAGCGGTCCATCGCGGCCGATCCGGCCACGCCGCTGCTCAGCATCCTGCGCGGGACGCTCGGGCTGACGGCGGCGCACTTCGGCTGCGGCGCCAACCAGTGCGGCGCGTGCTTCGTGCTCATCGATGGGCACGCGGTGGCCTCCTGCGACACGCCGCTGTGGGCGGCAGCCGGGAAGGAGGTGACGACGCTGGAGGGGCTCGGCACGCCCGAGCGGCCGCACCCGCTGCAGCAGGCGTTCATCGCCGAGCAGGCCATGCAGTGCGGCTACTGCATCTCGGGCATCGTCGTGTCGGCCGCGGCCCTTCTGAGGCGCAATCCCGACCCGACGGAGGCCCAGGTGCGCGAGGCGCTCGACCGCAATCTCTGCCGCTGCGGTGCGCACAACCGCATGGTGCGCGCCGTGCTGCGGGCAGCCAGGGAGGGGGCGACGGCATGAGCACCGGTCCCGGCCTCGGCTACCACATCGTCGAAGGCGGTGGATCGCCGCTGCCGGGCAGCCTGCAGACCAACCCGCGCCTGTCGCAGTGGCTGCGCTTCCGCCCGGACGGGACCGTGGAGGTCTCCTCCGGCAAGGTGGAGATCGGCCAGGGCATCGTCACCGCCGTCGCCCAGATCGTCGCCGACGAGCTGGACGTGGACCTCGCCCGCATCCGCATGGTGCCGGCCACCACCGCGGCCAGCCCCAACGAGGGCGTGACCTCGGGCAGCCTGTCGATCCAGCAGTCCGGCGTGGCGCTGCGCTGGGCCTCGGCCGAGGCCCGCGCCATCCTCCTCGACGCTGCGGCCCAGCGGCTCGGGGTGGACGCGCAGAGCCTCCAGGTGCGCGACGGCGAGATCGCCGGCCCCGGCAACCTGCGCACCAGCTACTGGGAGCTCGCCGACCAGCCCCTGCTCGATCGCGACGCCACCGCCAAGGTGGCGCCCAAGCCGGCTACGACGCGGCGCCTCGCGGGGACTGCCGCGCAGCGGCTCGACATCCCGGACAAGGTGTTCGGCCGGCCGCGCTTCGTCCACGATCTGGCGCTGCCCGGCCTGCTGCACAGCCGCGTTCTGCGCCCGCCGTCGCCGGGCGCCACGCTCACGGCGCTCGACGAGGCGAGGGCCAAGGCCATGCCGGGCGTGGTGGCGGTGGTGCGCGACGGCAGCTTCGCGGGCGCGGTGGCCGAGGCCGAGGACGCGGCGCTGGCTGGGCTCAAGGCGCTGGCCGCGGGGGCCTCCTGGCAGCCGGGCGACCCGCTCCCCGACGAGGGCGATCTCGCCGCCTGGATCAGGAGCCAGCCGGTCGAGACCACGCCGATCGATACCCGCGAAGCGGCCTCTCCCGGACACGTGGCCCGCACCGTGCGCCGCACATACACGCGGCCCTTCATCGCCCACGCCTCGATGGCGCCGTCCTGCGCCATCGCGCACTGGGCGGATGGCGGCGTGCGCATCTGGACCCACACCCAGGGCATCTACAATCTGCGCGCGGACCTGCAGCTCGTCCTCGGGCTGCCCCCGGAGAGGATCGTGGTGGAGCACGCCGAGGGTGCCGGCTGCTATGGCCAGAACGGCGCCGACGACGTGGCGCTGGAGGCGGCGCTGCTGGCGCGCGCGGCGCCGGGCCGTCCGGTGCGGCTCTTGTGGTCGCGCGAGGACGAGCTGGCGTGGTCGCCCATGGGCGCGGCGC
>JBIOWI010000109.1:0-14656 GCA_044868325.1 Hyphomicrobiaceae bacterium | reverse complement strand
CGTGCCGCAGAACTGCTGCGCTTGCAGTCTGGGCGGAACAACAGGGCATATCATCAAGCGAAAAAGAACTTCAGGCACACAGCTGCCTACATCCATCTTACTCAGAGAGAGCGGTTGAGAGTGCTTGAGGAAGTCGCTGACCGCATCAGCGGCTGGGGATTTGCTCGCCTGTTTGCCGAATGTATCGATAAGCTCCACTTCGATCCGTTGCGAACGGGCAGATCAGTCGACGAGCAAGCCTTTGAACAAGTTGTTTCCCGATTCCACCACTACCTCGCGCGCTCCCAGCAACCCGATGAAGCAAGGTACGGCCTTCTGGTCCACGACAACAACGAGACGATGGCCAAGAAGCACACCGACCTAATGCGGAACTTTCATACGCAGGGTACCCTCTGGACTCGCGTTGATCGAATAATAGAGACGCCGCTATTCGTCGACAGTGGGCTGACCCGCATGATTCAGTTGGCGGACCTATGCAGCTATGCGCTGCGTCGGTACGTCGAGAGGGGTGAGAACAACCTCTTCAACCGGATATTCGGAAGAGCCGATCGAGTTGGTGCAGTGACGGTGGGAGTACGACACTTCACTGCGCAGGGATGTGCATGCCAGATATGCCTGAACCATCGAGCGCCGGCACCACAGCAGCAGAGTTAGAGAGCCCTACTTCCGGTCGCACTTCGACGGCTCGTGGAAGGTAATCTCCGTGAGGTCGCCCTGCAGGGCGAAGTCGCCATAGTCGATGTTGAGCCTACGGCTCACGCCGTTGTCGAACATCAAGAAGGCGATCTCGTAGACAGGGAGCGCGTCGCGCCCCTCGGTGCGTGGCTCGAAATAGGCGATCGACACCGGCCATGCCTGCATCGAATTGAGACGGTCGGTGCCCGCCACCGCGGCGAGCTTGCGGTTGCTGCCGGCCGCCTGCACGCGCCCCACGGCAGCGACCGTGTCGTAGACCTTCTCGCCCTTCTCCGAGCCGTCGTAGAGGTCGGCGCGGAACGAGGCCTTGCCCGACCTCGCCGCCTGAAGGAGAGCGACGGTGTGCTGGACGGGGAAATAGGCGCTCGCCGGCAGCGAGAGCGTTCGCTTGGCGGGCTTGGTCAGCTCCACCTTCACTCCCTCGTTTGCGCCGAGGCGCGCAGCCTCGCCGACGGTGGTCTCGGTCGTCTTGTCGTCGCGGAGCTGGGTCGAGTCGAAGCGGAACTGCTTGCCGACGCCGTCCTCCCAGGTGTTCGAACGCAGGTCGGAGACGCTGGCGCTGCCGCTCTGGTTCATCATGCGCGTCACGAAGCGCATCTTCTGGGTGTAGCCCTCGCACGGGGAGCCGGTGAGATCGTAGACCATGCGTCCGGCCACCGATGTCATGCTGGTGCCGCTGCGCGAGGCGGAAAGGCTCAGCTCGTACACGGCGCGGTGCGGGGCGAGCGTCACGCTCTCGCCCGCAGCCCAGGCCGCCTGGCCGGCCAGGGCGTACAGGAGGGCCGCGCACAGGAGAGCGGCGCCCAAGCCGGCGCGCAGGCTGTGCCCGAGACTTGCGTCGCTCATGATCCGCCCTTCAGTGCCTTGCCGACGTTGGATGCCGCGGCCTGATCGAGCCGCACCCTAAGTCTACCACTTCGCCAGGTGACCAGCCATCGGTCAGCGGACCATGAGCTGTGCGGCCATCAGCAGCGCGGCGGCGGCGCCCACGCCGGCCGCCACATTCCGCCGCAACAGGAGGTAGAGCGACACTCCGCCCGCCAAGGCTCCCAACCGCATCCACAGCGGCACCTCCACCAGGGCGCCGGCCGGAAACAGCACCATGCGCGTCACCAGCCCCGAGACTAGCGAGGTAGCCACCGCGCGCACCCATTGGAACGGCACGCCGGCCACATCGAGCCGGCTGCCCACCGCCAGCCCCAGCCAGCGCCACACCTCGGTTGCCAGGACACCCGCGAGGAGGAGGGTGAGAAAGCCGCCGAAGCCGTCGTCGAGGAAGCTCATGGGTCGAGGAAGCTCATGGGCCGAGGAAGCTCATGGGGAGGCGGGCCTCACGCGCGCCGCCCGCGCAGGAGAAAGGCCAGCGTCCCGCCGATCAGCCCGGTGGCCAGCAGGTCCACGCCGGGCGCCAGAAGATAGAGCACCGGCGCCAGCGCGCACCCGAGGCCGACGGCCAGCAGGTCCATCCGCACGCGCGCAGTCGCCAGCAGCGACAGCAGGAAATAGACGGGCGTCAGGAACAGCAGCGTCGCTGCCACCGTCGCCGGCACGGAGCCCGACAGCGCATATCCCGCCATCGCCCCGGACATCATGGCGGTCCAGAAGGCGAGGCCGAGGCCGAGATGCGCAGCAAGCCGGAGACCTGCCGGGACGGACGGCAGCAGACGCTGGGCCTCGATCCATGGAGTGACGGCGATGAAGTGCACCGCCACGGTCTCGAGCACGGGGCGCTGACGGCCGCCTTTCAGTAACGGCACGATGGTGACGGTCATAGGCAGCAGCCGCAGCGCCGCCAGGGCGACGGCGAAGGCGGCCGCCAGAAGTGTCTCGTTGCGCGCGAGCTGGTCCACCAGCACCACCTGGTTCGGCAGGGCAAACATGCCACCGGTGATGAAGGCGGTATGTGCGATCGAGAAGCCGCCGTCGCGTGCCAGAGCGCCGAAGCCGAGCCCGGCAGCAAACAGCAGCGCCGCCGGCACCGAGACCACGAGGCTCAGGCCGCGAGCGAAGGCGCCGATCTGGGAGCGCTGCCCCGGGTCGCTGTCTTTGACCATGGCACGGGCATAGCCCAGCGGGCGATCCCGTGCCACTGTCAGGGAGTAGGGAGTAGGGAGTAGGGAGTAGAAAATTTGACGCTATTCCCCTACTCCCTATTCCCCTATTCCCTACTCCCTGGTGTCAGACCCCGGAGGGTCTGACACCTACCTAGGCCGCGGCCCGCTTGAAGCTCTCCGCCGCCTTGTTCCAGTTCACCACATTCCACCACGCATCGACGTAGTCGCCGCGGCGGTACTGGTGCTTTAGGTAGTAGGCGTGCTCCCACACATCGATGCCGATGACGGGCTTGGCCCCGTTGGGGTCCATGTGCGGGGTGTCCTGGCCCGGCGTATTGAAGACGGTGAGCTTGCCGTCCTTGACCGCGAGCCACCCCCAGCCGGAGCCGAAGCGCATCACAGCCTGCTGCTTGAACGCCGCCTTCATCTGGTCGAAGCCGCCGAAGGTGCCGTCGATGGCGTCCTTGAGGTCGCCCACGGGAGCCTTCGGGCCGCCGGGGGCCATCAGGTCCCAGAAGAAGGTGTGGTTCCAGTGCCCGCCCATGTTGTTGCGGACCGCGGTGCGGATGGCCTCCGGCACCGCGCCCAGGTTTGAGACGATCTCCTCGGGCGACTTGGCGGCAAGCTCGGGGTTCTTGCCGGCGAGGCTATTGAGGTTGACGATGAAGGCATTGTGGTGGTTGCGGTGGTGGAAGTTCATGGTCGCCGTGTCGATATGCGGCTCCAGCGCCTCGTAGGGATAGCCCAGCGGCGGCAAGGTGAAGGCGGGCGCAGCTTGGGCGAAGGCGACGCGGCCCAGGGCTGTCCCACTGCCGGCGAAGGCGGCCGCGCCGGCCAGGAGCTTCAGGGTCTGTCTGCGGTTCATGATATCCTCCGTAGGGTTCCCTCGCGGGACGTACCGCACCCGCGACGGGTGGCAAGAGCTGACGACCCACCCCTCCAGACCGTTACGGCGGACGGTGGCGACGATGCAGCTCCTACGCGAGGCAACCCCAGCCTGGATGTAGCGCACCCGACCGGCGCCCATCAAATGTCCGTGACACTAGGTGAGATGGTGAGTGGTGAGTGGTGAGTGGTGAGTTTGGGGACGTGCCCGTGGGACTTGTCGCCTTCACCAGCAGAGCGAGGAAACGGGGCAGCGCCGCGCGCACATGCCCATACTCACCACTCACCATCTCACCCAAGGGGGATGAAAATGCCACCTGCGAAACGCGAGGAGCTTGAGATCGCCGCCCTCGGCGCCCAGGGTGACGGCATCGCCAAGACGGAGGCCGGCACCCGCTACGTGCCGTACGCCCTGCCGGGCGAGCGCGTCGAGGTTGCGGACGACGGCCCGCCGCGGCTCGTGTCGGCGCCCAGCCCCGACCGCGCGGCGGCGCCCTGCCGGCATTTCGGCGTGTGCGGGGGATGTGCGGCCCAGCACATGGGCGGGCGGCTTTATTCCGACTGGAAGCGGGATATCGTGGCCGCCGCGCTGCGCCGGCGCGGGCTGGAGCCCGACGTTGCCCCGCTGTACCGGGTCCCACCAGGCACGCGGCGCCGGACAGTGCTGACGGCGCGGCGGACAGGTGGGCGCATCGCGCTCGGCTATCATCGCCGCCGGAGCCTCGATCTCGTCGAAATCGAGGAGTGCCCCGTCCTGCTCCCCGACATCGTGGGCAAGCTGCCAGCCCTGTGCGACGTCGCGGCAGCGCTTCCGGCGCCCGAGGTGCGCCTGACCGTGCTGGCCACGCCCGCCGGCCTGGACATCGCGGCCGATACCGCAGGACACCGGCCGGGACGGGGCGCCATCGCCGATCTGGGCCAGATCGCCACGCAACACGGGCTCGCCCGCGTGAGCGTCGATGGCGAGACGCTCATCGAGCGCGCCCGGCCCGTGCTGCGGATGGCAGAGGTTGATGTCGCCATCCCTCCGGCGGCCTTCGTGCAGGCGGTGCAGTCCTCCGAGGAGGTCATGCGCGAGCTAGTGGTGGCCGCACTCGCCAAGCCGAAGCGGGTGGCAGACCTGTTCTGCGGCGTCGGCACCTTCACCTTCGCCCTGGCGCACCACGCTCGCGTGCTTGCCCTTGACGGCGACGATACGGCGATCGCGGCGCTCATGGCCGCGGCACGTCACGCGCAGGGCTTGAAGCCGATCGAGGCCAGGGTGCGCGACCTCATCCGCGAGCCGCTATCGGCCAGGGAGCTCGAGCCGTTCGACACGGTGGTCTTCGACCCGCCCCGCGCCGGCGCCAGCCGGCAGGCACAGGAGCTGGCCCGATCGAAGGTGGACACGGTGATCGCCGTCTCCTGCGATGCCGGCACGCTGTCCCGCGACGCGCAGACCCTCGCGGAAGGCGGCTATACCATCGAGAGCGTCACGCCCATCGACCAGTTCGTGTTCTCCGCGCACGTGGAGATTGTGGCGGTGCTGAGGCGAGCCGTGCGATCCTCCCCAGGCCGGCGGTGACCCGCTGACACCGCGCCCTGGCCTTGGAGGCTTGAGACAAGCGCCGCCTGGCCGGAGAGGACGGCCAGACGCCACTCTTTCGCCCGTCAGACGATCTCCGCCAGGTAGTATTTGTCGGCGAAGTGACCCATGCCGAGCCGCCATTCCACGGCCTGGCCATCCAGGTCCTGCACCAGGCGGTCGAGCACCAGGATCGGCGCACCGGCCTTCAGGCTCAGCGTCTCGGCCACCGACGGCGACGCGGCGCTGATGGACACCCGCTCCTCGCCCCTGCCCAGCAGGATGCCGAATTCCTGCGCGAGGACGACGATGCGGTGGTTGAACCCCTCCTGGGTGTCGAGGCCTGGGAACAGCGCCACCGGCAGGGCAACCTCCTCGACCAGGAACGGCTCGCCCTTGTGCAGGCGCAGCCGCTGGATGCGCCACACCTTGTCATCGGCCCGCAACTTGAGGCGCGCGCATTCGGCCGAGTTGGCCGGCGCCTGCACGAGGCTCAGCATCTTGCATTCGCCGGCGATGCGCTCGCCGTCGGTCGCATGGATGTTGCTGAACCGCTCGGCCAGCTCCTCCGACGACTGGTCGTTGACGAATGTCCCGCGACCCTGCCGACGGGTCAGCAGGCGTTCGCCTTCCATGAGATCGAGGGCCTTGCGCATGGTCCCCGAGCTCACGCCGAACTCGCGTGCCAAGTCGCTCTCGTTGGGGATGGCGGCATTCGGCTTCCACTCCCCTCCGGCGATGCGTGAGGCCAAGGCGTCGCGCACCTGCAGATACAGGGGGCGCGTCGAGAACTTGCTAGGGGCCGGCAACCTGTTGGTATTGCTCAGCATGTAAGCCTCTCCCGTTTATGCTGGATATCAGACATGCGACAAACTACTCCCGCCGTAATTTGTCACATCACTTGTATTGAACAGTATATCCCAGGCATAAGCATTTGTTTACCCCAGGATTCTGCGTCAAGAATAGTCCAATACATTGCTTTTTTCGAGATCTTCGTCGGATGTTCACACAGGAATATTTCACAGCGACCGCCGAAACGGCCCTGTCGTATAACTTTGATGTCTGGAGGGGGCTGCAGGTTTCACGACGTCGGCCTCGGCTCAGCTTTCGGCTCCGAAGCTCCAAGACGCCCGGCGTTACGCGGCGACAACTGGCGGCGACGCGGACGATCCCGTGGACCCCGGCAATCCCCTACAAACCGTCGACCTGCACAACCCGCCTCCATTATCGCTGCACAAGGAGAATTGTGGAATGCCGGTCGCCTACAACAATTTGGGAACAGCTTTTTCATCGACTCGCCATCGAATTGCCCCTGTCCTCTGATTGTCCCGTCGCCCACGCCGGGTACCGAAGATGGCGATGTGGTCCCGCGGTGGCCCCTGACAGGTGCACTTTCGTCGAGCCGGCGGCGGCTGCCACGGGATATTCTCCCTCGCACGGTTGGGCGTCCGCTGCAGCGAGGAGAGGGAGGAGAGCATGGGCAACCGGATCGATCTGGAGGGGCGCACGGCGGTCGTCACCGGCGGCGCCCAGGGCTTCGGCCGAGCCATAGCGGAGCGGTTCGCGGCCTCGGGAGCGCGGGTGGCCATCTGGGACCGCGACACGGGGCTTGCGGAGGGGGCAGCAGCCGAGCTGGGCGAGCGGGTCACGGCCATCGCCTGCGACGTGACGGAGCCGGCCAGGGTGGCCGAGGCCCGCGACGCCACGGTGAGCCGGCTCGGCCGCATCGACATCCTGGTCAACAACGCCGGCATCGCCGGCGCCAACGCCAAGACCTGGGAGACGGACGTTGAGGAGTGGCGCAAGGTCATGCGCGTCAACCTGGACGGGCCGTTCATTTGCTCTCGCGCAGTGGTGCCGTTGATGATCGCGCAGAACTACGGGCGTATCGTGAATATCGCCTCGATCGCCGGCAAGGAGGGCAACCCCAACGCGGCCCACTATTCGGCCTCCAAGGCCGGCCTGATCGCGCTCACCAAGTCGCTGGGCAAGGAGGTGGCCGGCTACGATATCGCCGTCAACGCGGTGACGCCGGCGGCGGCCAAGACCGCCATCTTCGACCAGCTGACGCAGGAGCACATCGACTTCATGCTCTCCAAGATCCCGCGCAACCGCTTCGTGACGGTCGCGGAGGTGGCCTCGCTGGTCGCCTGGCTTGCCTCGGCGGAGAACTCCTTCACCACCGGCGCGGTGTTCGACATCTCCGGCGGCCGGGCGACGTATTGAGCGCGCATTGAGCGCACTGGCGACCATGCGCCGCATGCCAGGCCGTCCGAGACGGGCCTAACTGGCGCCATGGCAGAGCAACGGGCATTGCCGGTCCCCGCAGGCCTTGCCGCACCCGTCACAAGCGCAGTGCGGGTGTGGCTCTATGCGGTGGCCGCGCTGATCTTCCTGATGGTGAGTCTCGGCGGCGCCACCCGGGTCACGGGCTCGGGTCTCTCCATCACCGAATGGCAGCCCATCATGGGCGCGGTGCCGCCCCTGTCGGATGCCGCCTGGCAGGAGGCATTCGACAAGTACAAGCAGATCCCGCAGTACGAGCACGTCAACCGCGGCATGGGTCTGGCCGCGTTCAAGCTCATCTACTGGTGGGAGTGGACGCACCGCTTCCTGGGCCGCCTGATCGGCGTCGCCTTCCTGGTGCCGTTTCTCTATTTCCTGGCGACGGGACAGCTCGCCCGGCCGCTTACGGCCAAGCTCGCCGGCATCTTCGCCCTGGGCGGGCTGCAGGGCTTCATCGGCTGGTACATGGTGAGCTCCGGCCTCGTCGACCGCATAAGCGTGAGCCAGTACCGGCTCGCGTTGCATATGACGCTGGCCGTGGCAATCTTCGGCGCCGTGTTGTGGGTCGCATTGTCCCTCGATCCGGCGCCTCGGCGCAAGCGCGCGGCGGCGCCATTCCGGCTACGGGCTGAGGCTGCCGGGATCGCCGCCCTGGTGCTCCTGCAGATCGCAGCGGGCGCGTTCGTGGCCGGGCTCAAGGCCGGCTCGGGCTGGAACACCTGGCCACTGATGGATGGTGCGCTGATCCCACAGGGCCTCGGCGCCATGTCGCCCTGGTGGGCCAACCTGTTCGAGAACGCGCTCACCGTGCAGTTCAACCATCGCCTGGTGGCCTACGCCATCGCCGTCGCCGTGGCCTGGCACCTCTGGTCGCTGCGGCAAGGCGCGGCTGACAGACCGGCGAGGGCAACGGGGCTCATCCTCGCCGGCGCCGTACTGGCCCAGATCGCGGCCGGCATCTGGACCCTGCTCGCCCACGTGCCCATCCCGCTGGCGCTCCTGCACCAGGGCGGCGCCGTCGCCGTGCTCGGCGCAGCGCTGTGGCATTGGCACCGGCTGCGGACCGCGTAGCATCCCGGGCCATAACCCATCACACTATCTTCACGGGCCGGTTGGTTGCCGACGCGGCCAGCAGAGCGTCGATCAGCCGGTGCACCTTCAGCGCCTCCTCCCCGTTGACGGCGGGCTCGCGGCCTTGGCCCAGAGCGTCCAGATAGTCGGCGAGCAGCTCGCGGTGGTAGTCGTGCGGGAAGTCCATGGGGTCGGCGCCGGTGCCGCCGGCGGTGTTGTCCGGGGCAATCTGCGTCACGCGGCCGTCGTGGTGGAAAATGTCCAGCTTGGTGCCAGCCAACACAGCGGTTGCCGTCTCGCCGGTGATCTCGATCCGCTCCGGGAAGCCGGGATAGGCGCTGGTTGTGGCCTCCACGACGCCCAGCGCACCGTTGGCGAAGCGTATGGCCGCGCACACCAGGTCCTCGGTCTCCATGCGGTGGACGCTGGTGGTGGTGGCATAGCCCGAGACCTCGGCGACGGGGCCGGCGAGGCTCAGCATCAGGTCGAGGGTGTGGATGCCTTGCGTGAGCAGCACGCCGCCGCCGTCGCGCGCCTTGGTGCCGCGGCCGGGCTGGTCGTAGTAGCTCTGCGGGCGCCACAGGCGGATGGTGGTGGAGCATCCCACCAGGGGGCCCAGCTCCCCGCCGCGCAGCATCTCCTTGAGCCGCATGCCGGCCGGGCGGAACCGGTGCTGCAGCACCACACCCAGCTTCACGCCGGCGTCGCGGCAAACCTTCGCCAGCTCCGACGCCCGCTCGGCCGTGATCTCGATCGGCTTCTCCAGGAGCACGTGCTTGCCGGCCGCCGCGGCGCGGCGGACGACATCGAGGTGGGTATTGGGCGGCGTCAGCACGGTGACGATATCGATGCTGCGGTCGGCGAGGATGGCATCCAGGCTCGCCACGATCGGAAACGGGAAGCGGGCTGCGAACTCGGCGCGGCGCGCCTCGCTCGGGCTGAAGGCGGCGGCCACCTCCACGCGGTCCTTGAGGTCGAGCAGGCTGCGTGCATGGGGTGTCACTGCAAGCCCCAGGCCGACGATCGCCAGGCGTCGTTTCGACATTTTCGCCGCTCCTTTCCAAAGTCTACCTGCAGCCTATTGGCAGCGACGTACGTTAGTATACCTTGCACCTCTGGCGGGTGTGCGCAGGCGGTCATATGATCGTACGACTTTGTGTCGCCTGCCAGGGAAGGAATGGACAGGGAGGAAACACCCGATGTTGCTGAGACGCGTTGCATTTCCGGTCGGCGTCATGGCCGCCGCCGTGCTGGCCGTGGGCGTGCACGGGGAGGCGCTGGCACAATCCAAGGTCGTCCTGAAGGCCACAGACGTGCACCCCCTCGGCTACCCGACGGTGGAGGCCGTGGTGCGGATGGGCAAGAAGCTGGAGGCCGCCACCAACGGCCGCGTCAGCATCCAGATGTATCCCTCCATGCAGCTCGGCGGCGAGAAGGAGATGATCGAGCAGGCGCAGGTGGGCGCGTTGCAGCTCGCCCGCATCAGCGTCGGCCCCATGGGGCCGATCGTGCCGGAGCTCAACGTCTTCAACCTGCCCTTCATGTTCCGCGACAACGCCCACATGGAGAAGGTGATCGACGGGCCGATCGGCGACGAGATGCGGAAGAAGCTGTCCGATCATCCCACTGCAGGACTCATAGGCTTGGCCTGGATGAACGCCGGCACCCGCAACGTCTATAACAGCAAGCACCCCATCAAGGCGGTCGATGATCTCAAGGGTCTCAAGATCCGGATGATGGGCAACCCGGTGTTCGTCGACACCATGAACTCGCTCGGCGGCAACGGCATCGCCATGGGCTACGATCAGCTGATCAACGCCCTGCAGACCGGGGTCGTGGACGGCGCGGAGAACAACGAGCCGAGCTATGCCAGCGGCCAGCACTATCGCCACGCCAAGTACTACTCGATGACCGGACACCTTATGATCCCCGAGATCCTGGTGTTCTCGAAGAAGTCTTGGACGGGGCTTTCGAAGGAGGACCAGGACCTGATCGCCAAGTTCGCCAAGGAGGCGCAGCAGGAGGAGCGCGGCCTCTGGTACGAGATGGAGAAGAAGTCCATCGCGCAGATGAAGGAGGCCGGCGCCGTCATCAACGAGGTCGCCGACCGCAAGCCCTTCCAGGCGGCTGTCAAGCCCGTGTGGGACAAGTACGGCGCCCAGCACTCCGCGCTCATCCAGCGCATCCAGGACGTGAAGTAGGGTGTGATGGTGTCAGACCCTCTGGGTCCGACACCATCGCACAATCACGCAAACGTCGTTGGGGCCATGGTGCCAGACCCTCTGGGTCTGACACCATCACTCGAGGGAACCCCGTGAAAGACCGCTACGTCCGGCTCATGGACGCGCTCAACGGTGCCTGCGTTTTCGTGGCAGGCGTCTGTCTGGTCGTCATCACCATCGTCATCCCGTACGGGGTGTTCTGCCGCTACGTGCTGAACAGCGCCGCATCGTGGCCCGAGCCAATGGCCGTGCTGCTGATGATCGTGCTCTCGTTCTTTTCCGCCGTCGTGTGCTACCGCGAGCACCTGCACATCGGCGTCGGCCTGCTGCCCAACGCGCTCAGCGGCTCCAGCAAGATCCTGCTCGGGTGGTTCATCGAGCTGTGCATGCTGGGCACCAACCTGTTCATGCTCTGGTACGGCATCAACCTGGTGCAGGTGACATGGCACCAGAGCATCGCCGAGTTCCCCGGGCTGTCCGTGGGCGTCGCCTACCTGCCGATCCCGATCGGCGGCGCCGTCACCATCCTGTTCGTGTTCGAGCGGCTGTGGACGCAGGGCTTCTTCGGCGAGCCCCCGGCGGACGCCGTAAGCACCATCTCCACCGAATAGGCGAACAGGCGGCCGAACGGGCTGAAGGATCCATGGACGTTCTCATTCTTGTCGGCGGCTTCTCCGCTCTGTGCCTGCTGGGCGTGCCGGTGGCCTACGCGCTCGGTCTCGCCGCCATCGTCGCCGCGCTGTGGATGGGCATCCCGCTCGAAGCCGTCATGATCAAGACGTCCGACGGCATGGACGACTTTCCTCTCCTGGCCATCCCCTTCTTCATCCTGGCCGGCGCCATCATGGCCGAGGGCGGCATGGCGGAGCGGATCATCAACCTGGCCAAGGTGTTCGTCGGCTTCGTGCGCGGCGGCCTCGCCCTGGTCAACATCCTGGCCTCGACCATGTTCGGCGCCATCTCGGGCTCGTCCGTGGCCGACACCGCCTCGATCGGCTCGGTGATGATCCCGCAGATGATCAAGAACGGCTATCCGCGCCTGTTCGCCGTCAATGTCACCATCTCCGGCTCGCTGCAGCCGCTGCTGATCCCGCCCTCGCACAACGCGGTGATCTACTCGCTGGCCGCCGGCGGCAGCGTCTCGGTGGCGCACCTGTTCATGGCGGGCGTCATCCCCGGCCTCTTGCTCGGCCTGTCGCTGATGGCGCTGTGCCTCATCATCGCCCACCGGCAGAAGTTCCCCAAGGGCGAGGCGATCGGCCCGCGCCAGGCGCTGTGCATCGCCTATCGGGCGATCTGGGGGCTCGTCACGGTCCTCATCATCCTGGGCGGCATCCTGTCCGGCATCTTCACGCCCACCGAGTCGGCGGCCGTGGCCTGCGTCTACGCCTTCCTGGTCACCATGTTCGTCTACCGCGACTACAAATGGCGCGAGCTGCCGCTGCTGGTGGGCCGGGTGGTGCGCACCATCGGCATGGTCATGATCATGATCGGCTTCTCGGTGGCGTTCGGCTACATGATGACGCTGATGCGCATCCCGGCCCGGGCGACGGAGTTCTTCGTCTCCATCGCCAGCGACAAGTACATGCTGCTGCTCTACCTGAACCTGCTCCTCCTGGTGCTGGGCACGTTCATGGACCTGGCGCCGATGCTCCTCATCTGCACACCGATCTTCCTGCCGGTCATCAAGATGTTCGGCATCGACCCCGTTCACTTCGGCATCGTCATGATCCTGAACCTCGGCATCGGCCTGCTGACGCCGCCGGTCGGACCGACCATGGTGGTGGGCTGCGCCATCGGCAAGGTGAGCATGGAGGCCGTGTCGAGGAGCATCCTGGTGTTCTACATCCCGATGCTGATCGTGCTGGCGCTGGTGACCTATATCCCCGCGCTGACCCTGTGGCTCCCCAGCGTGCTGCTGCGGTAGGGCGTAATACCGCTCCCGCAGCATTGCGCGCCGATGCGCACGCGCGTCACTTCCCGACCGTTTGCGGTCCGGGGAAGTCGCGGGCGCTGTCGCGCCAGCTCAGCCAGCGCGGCCCGTTGGCGATCGACACGAAGTGCGGGCCGACGTCCACGTGGATGTGGTCCATGCCGGGGTATGTCATGGTGCCGCCCTCCCGGTGGTTGGCGACCAGCCACTCGACGACCGCCGCCTTGCGGCTGCCGGCGAGGAAATCCACCGCGTTGCCGGTGGCGTGCCGCGAGGGGTGCGCGGTGCCGGGGATGAAGGCTCCCGGGCGGCACGAGGAAATGACCTGCACGGCGCCGAACTGCCGCTCGATGCGGTCCAGCAAGGCCCGCGCCGCCTCCGTCAGGCAGGCGCGCGGCGCGTCGGGTGCGTCCCGCAGAACGGAGGCGGGAAGGGCATCGGCGGGACCGCGCAACGAGCTGGAGCGGGGGAGCGGAGGCGGCGACTCCTCGGGAGCGAGATAGGCGGCGTTAACCCAACCGCTCATTGCGCGGTGCTGCACCGGGCACCACACCGCGCGACAGGCGCTAGTGATAGCGATCCCACGGCTGCCGGGCAGCAACCCGCCGACGATCTCGAAGTCGGCCGAGGGGCCGCTGCGGATGTTGAGCACATCGTCGCTGCGGACGTTGACGACCCTGAACGTGGGCGGTGCCATGCGCTTCGGCTCTGGCTGGGGCTGCGGAGGAGGGCTTGCACTCGGCGCCGCGGCAGCCTGTGCAGGAGGGGCTTCGGCAGGAGCGGGCGTCGCCGGAGCGACTTTTGAGGGAGCGGCTTGAGCAGCCAAGTCCTGTTGCGGCGACTGGTCGGCGGCCGTGACCGGCGGCAGAGCAGGCCGATCCTCGGGTGCGCTCGCCGGTGAAGAGACGAGCTGGGGTGGAGACACGAGCTGGGGCGGAGCGACAAGCCTCGGGGGGTCGGGCTGAGCGACTTGTGGAACGGCGACGGTCTCCACCGTCGGCGGCACCAAGATCGTGGCCGTCCCAGCGTACCCGTCCCGGCTGCGCCAGTGTATGACGCGCCCCGCCTGGCTCAGCCGTATGCACTGCGGCTCCGAGCCGAACCACCGGTGCCATTTGTGACAGAGCTGATCGGGCTCGACCCACCAGCGCCCCTTGTCGGACGCCGTCCCCAGATACGAGGCAAGACCGCCCGCCTCCCCGTACAGCCGGCCGTCGCGCATGTAGCGGATCGGCAGCTTGGTGCCGAGCGGGGTCTCGATCTCCACCGTGGCGCCGGCGACAAGATTGCTGATCTGCTGCCCGGACAGCGTGGACGCGTGCGCCGCGGCCATCGTCGTGCACAGGCAGGTGGCGGCTATGATCCGCTTGAGCATTAGGTCCCCCGGCAAATGCTGAATAAAATCAGCCACCTATTGACGGCTATCGTTGGTCGCGAGTGTGGCGGCAGAATGGAATCTGGCACGAGGGGAGCGCATTTCGCCAGACTCGAACCGCAACGTCGGGATCGCGCCGGCGTGTCAGGCGTCTCGCGTGCGCGCGATCGTCACGCCGACATCGTCGAAGGTGGCCGCGATGGGCGCATGTGGCTTGTGCACCGTGATGCGGACGCGTTTGACTCGCGGGAACCGCTTCATGAGGGCATCGATGACAGCTCCGGCCGCGGCTTCGATCAGCCGGTAGGGCTGCGCGCAGAACGCCTTTCTGGTCGCGTCCGCAACCTGATCGTAGGACACGGTGTGCGCGAGCCGGTCCGAGCGCGATGCCTCGCCGAGATCGATCTCGAGCAGGATATCGAGCTTGAAGCTCTGCCCAACCTTGCGCTCGTGCGGCATCACGCCGTGAAAGGCGTGGAGCGCCAGGCCGGTGAGGAAGATGCTGTCGGTGCGGGTCTCGCCCATGGGAGCTCTCTCATCGTTCTGCGAGGCCAGCGCCTCAATGACGAC
>JBIOWI010000108.1:0-12650 GCA_044868325.1 Hyphomicrobiaceae bacterium | reverse complement strand
CCGCGCACGATGGCGGCCCGCGTCGATTCGGCGGGCACGCTGTTGGCGTGGATGGACACGAACAGGCTTGCCCCCATGCGGCGCGAGAAGGCGACCCGCTCCCCGAGCGGGATGAAAACGTCAGTCGTCCGCGTCATCTCCACGTCATAGCGGCCGAAAGCCTCCAGCGCCGCGCGCACCTGATGCGCCACCGCAAGCACCACTTCCTTCTCGAAGAAGCCGGGTCCCGGCGCGCCGGGGTCGGGGCCGCCGTGGCCGGGATCGATAACTATGACGGGCCTCGCGTTCGCCGCCCGGGGATCGCGGCGGGCGTCACCGCCGTTCGGCTCGCGGTGACGCACCACAGATGGTGGCGCTATGCTGGCTAGAAAAGTCTCCTCGTCGGTGGGCGCCAGGTCCATGACGAGGCGCGCCCCGCCGCCGGCCGGGTCTGCGCTCATCGCCTGCTTCTGGACGCGTACCGGTTGGGTCGTGTCGATCACGACGCGGGCCTTGCCGGGCGCGAACAGGCCGTAGCGATAGGCGCGAACAAGCCCCTGCCCCTGCTGCCCCGCAGTCACGGGCAACTGGAACTCCACATCGGGCATGTCGATGACGACGCGATACGGGTTGGCCAGGTAGGAGATGTGGTGCGGCACGCGCGTCGACAGCCGCAGCGAGAAGCGCGTGTGCCCCCCGGCGCGCGTAACCTCGGCATGCGTCACTGTCACGGCCTGACTGCTGACGTCCGCCGGCCATTCCAGAGCCGGCAGGCTCTTTGCCTCCACCGGGCGGGCTTCCATCGGTCGCTCTGGCCGCTCCTGCCCGGACGCCCCGGGCCGCTCGAGTGCGCGCTCCCGCTGCGGGGCGCCCGGCTGAGATTTGCGGATCTCCGTCTGGCCGGACGGCGTCTGCGGCGACAGCATCTTCTTGACCTCGCTCGATTGAGCGGTCGCGACTGAGGGGGCAATCAGGGTCGCCACGCCGACCGCGAGCGCCCGCACCAGCGCGGGCCAGGAGTCCAACCGTGGCTTGCCAGCCGCCACCGCTCCTCCCATCGCTCAGCCCCCTTCCTTGCTGCCCTGCTGCGGTCCCCGTCGCAACATTAACCATATGTTTGCCAATTCAAAGGCGCATTGCGGCAACGCTCGAGCCGGCAAAATCGCGCTTGCTAACGCACGGGCGACGGCCTAGAAAACCACGACGCATACAGCCGCAGCCGTTTCGATCGCGGCACCGCCCGAGTACGCCGCCGGGTCCGGAGCCTACGGGCTCGCCGCCAAGGCAGCGTTTTACGGAACGGACGCGGGCACTGCGACGGTTGACATTCGCTGTAGGCGCAACGGTTTACTGGCCGCGGGCCAATGGCCCGGCGGAGGGTTGACTGTGCTACCTCCAGGCGGGATTGCCTTGAGGTGTTTCGCCCGCTCGCCGATCGAGGACCGGCGCGGATCGAGGCCCGCCGCTCGCGTTCGCCAGTCTACCCAATGGCCGGCTACCCAATGGCCGGGTACCGCTTCTCGGGGCTGGGTAATGCGCCACGCCCCGACCACCGATGTGGATCATGACGACAGCGTACTCACTTCGCAGGGGGAAGGAATTCAGCCGGCCGACGGCAACGGTCAGCGCTTCGCCGCTTTGCACGGCGAGTTGCGACCGCTTCGGCAGGCGTCCCCTGCGCGAAACGTACCTTTCGCCGTCGCGATCCTCAGTTCGCAACCAAAATTGGCGCCGGATGCACGGCCGCCTGCGGCCCCCAACAAGAGGGCCGCTCGCCGCGCGCCTCGGCGCCAGGGATTTCAGAGCATGGAAACCAAGAACAAGATGCTTATCGATGCCACCCACGCCGAGGAGACTCGGGTGGTGGTGCTGCGCAATGGCAAGGTAGAGGAGTTCGACTACGAATCGGCCGCCCGCAAGCTTCTGCGCGGCAACATCTATCTGGCGAAAGTGACGCGCGTCGAGCCCTCGCTGCAGGCCGCGTTCGTCGACTACGGCGGGAACCGGCACGGCTTCCTCGCCTTCAACGAGATGCATCCCGACTACTACCAGATCCCGGTCGCCGACCGGCAGGCGCTGCTGGATGAGGCCGAGGCTGAGGCCAAGGCCGAGGCGGAGGCCGAGGCCCGCGAGGACGGTGACGAGGGGCCGGCCGCCGAGGCCGAACACCGCGCGGCGCGCGGCGAGCCCAACGGGCACCGCAACGGGCACCACGTCGAGGCGATGCCCGCCGAGGCGGCGGATACCTCCGGTGCGTCCACGCTCGGCGCGGAAGCCGGCGAGGCGGCAGCGCCCGCCGCCGCCCAGGAGGCCGAGGACGAGGCCGACACCGACGGGGCCCGGGGCGAGAACGGCGGCCACGTCGAGGAGATCGAGGAGAACGGCAGCGCCGAGGCCCCGGAGACGGTGGGCGCCTCGTTGGAGCAAATGGGCGGCGATGACGCACTGGAGGAGGTGCCCGAGCGGCCCCGCCGGCACGTCCGCTCCTACAAGATCCAGGAGGTGATCAAGCGCCGCCAGATCATCCTGGTGCAGGTCGTCAAGGAGGAGCGCGGCAGCAAGGGTGCGGCGCTGACCACCTATCTCTCGCTCGCCGGCCGCTACACCGTGCTGATGCCCAACACCGGCCGCGGCGGCGGTATCTCCCGGAAGATCACCAACCCGCAGGACCGCAAGCGCCTCAAGGCCATCGCCCAGGACCTGGAGGTGCCGGAGGGCATGGGGCTCATCATCCGCACCGCGGGAGCCGCCCGGACCAAGCAGGAGATCAAGCGCGACTTCGAATATCTCCTGCGGCTGTGGGAGAACGTGCGCGACTTGACGCTGCAATCGACGGCGCCGAGCCTGGTCTACGAGGAGGGCAACCTCATCAAGCGGTCGATCCGCGACCTCTACTCCAAGGACATCGACGAGATCCAGGTCGCCGGCGACGCCGCGCACCGAGAGGCGCAGGACTTCATGCGCATGCTCTCGCCGAGCCAGGCCAAGAACGTCATCAGGTACGAGGAGCCCGAGGCGCTGTTCTCGCGCTACCAGATCGAGCGCCAGCTGAACGCCATGTTCAGCCCCTACGTGACGCTGCGCTCGGGCGGCTATCTCGTCATCAACCAGACCGAGGCGCTCGTCGCCATCGACGTGAACTCGGGCAAGGCGACGCGCGAGTTCTCGATCGAGGAGACGGCGCTGCAGACCAACCTGGAGGCCGCCGACGAGGTGGCCCGCCAGGTGAAGCTGCGCGACCTCGCCGGCCTCATCGTCATCGACTTCATCGACATGGAGGAGCGGCGCAACAACCGCCGCGTCGAGAACCGCCTCAAGGAGGCGCTGCGCCACGACCGGGCGCGCATCCAGGTGGGCCGCATCAGCCATTTCGGCCTTCTTGAGATGTCGCGGCAGCGGCTGCGCACCGGTGTCATGGAAGGCTCCACCTCGCAGTGCCCGCACTGCCAGGGAACCGGCATCGTCCGCTCCACCGAGTCGGTGGCGCTGGCGGTCCTGCGTGCGCTGGAGGACCATCTGGCCCGCGATTCGCGCACCTCGCTGACGGCGGTGACGACCGCCGAGGTGGCGCTCTACATCCTCAACAACAAGCGCGCCTTCATCACCGAGATGGAGCACCGCTACGGCATCTCTATCGCCGTGGAGGCCGGCGAGCGCATGCAGGGCGCTAACTTCGCGATCGAGAAATCGGCCGCCCCGGCGGCACCCCAGAAGGCTGCGGAGCGCTCGTCCGCGGTCAATATGGAGTGGGCGTTCGAGGGCGAGGCGGACGAGGAGGCGCCCGAGGCCGAGGAGGCGGAGGCTCACGGCGAGACCGAGACCGATGAGCGCCGTCCTCGCCGTCGGCGCCGGCGCGGACGTCGCGACGATAGGGGTGACCGCGGCGAGGCGCGCCGCGAGCCGGCGCGCTCCGCCGGCAACGGGAACGGCGGCGGCGAAGCCCATGCGGAGGCAGGCTTTGACGGGCAAGCCCAAGACGAGGCTTCCGATGGGTCCGTCGAGCAAGCCGCGGAGATAGCCGCAGAGATCCCGGGCCTCGGCGAGCAGCCGCCAACGCCCCTGGGCGAGGAGGAGCGCGAGGAACGGCCCCGCGGCCGGCGGCGCCGCGGCCGGCGTGGAGGCCGCCGGGGCCGCGACCGCAACGGCGAGGCGGAAGACCTGCCGTCCGCCGCCGGAGAGCACGACGATATGGCGGAGACGGCAGACGCCGGGGCGGCAGGCGTCGCTGACGAGGCGCAGCATGCGGGCGCGCCCGAGGAGCCCGAGGCTGTTGCCGAAAGGCCGGCGGAGGAGCCGGCGGCAGAGCCGCAGCCCGAGCCGGAACCGGAACGGGCGCGCGAGCCGGTCGTGGCCGCATCCGGTTCCGAGCCGGAGGCGAGGAGCGAGCCGGCACCCGAAGCAGAGCCGCCCCCTGCCGCGGTCGAAGCCCCTCCGGCCGAGTCGGCGCATGCCGACCCCGTTCATGCCGACCCCGACCAGAGCGATCCACTGAAACCTGCGCGCAAGGGCTGGTGGCAGCGGCGCACAACGGTAGACTGACCCTCCGACAGCGGTCCGGCGTCGGCGGCAAAAGCCGAGCCCGGACTGCGCCGTTCGGTGCGTTGAAGATCGTGCGTCGAGATCAACTGACGGCTTGAACGGAGGAGGTGAGCATGAAGAGGCTCGTTCCGATTGCCTTGGCCTTGGCTGCCGTGCTGAGCTTGGCCGGCATCGGCAGCGCCGCTGCGGCCCAGTGCATCAGGGCCGGCGGATGGGGCACCGGCGTCATGCAGAATTTCGCGTCCTACATGGCGCAGGCAGCCATGAAGAACCAGGCCAAGGCCTGGGGCGGCGAGAGCGTCAAGATCAGCAAAGCCAACGAGACCTGCGAGTGGAAGACGCTGGCCTTCGAGTGCACGGCTCGCGCCCGCGCCTGCAAGTAGCCTTCGCGCCGATTCAGCCGCGCGCCCTGAGACGGCCCCAGCCTCTCAGCCGGCGCGCGGCCTCCGCCATGTCGGCCGTCGTCCCGGCGTAGCAGAAGCGCACGTAGCGGCTGCCCCGATCAGCATCGAAATCCACGCCCGGCGTGGCGGCAACGCCGATCTCCGCCAGCATCTCCTTGGTGAACGCGAGGCTGTCGGATGTAAAATCTCCGACGTCCACATAAAGATAGAACGCACCGTCCGCAGGCACGATGCGGTCGAGCCCGATCCGCGGCAGCTCCGACAGCAGCAGCCCGCGGTTCTCCGCATAGACGCGCCGGTTGGCCTCCAGCTCGTCCAGGCCATCGAAGGCCCCGAGGGCAGCCACCTGTGCCACGGTCGGCGGCGAGATGTAGAGGTTCTGCGCCAGCCGCTCGATGGGTCGCACCAGCACTGGCGGGACCACGAGCCAGCCGATGCGCCAGCCCGTCATGGAGAAGTACTTGGAGAAGCTGTTGACGATGACGGCATCGTCTGAATGCGCCAAAGCCGTCTCCTCGGCCATGCCGTAGGCGAGGCCGTGATAGATTTCGTCGGACACCAGCCAGATGCCGGCACGCCGGCAAGCGGCGGCAATCTCTGCAAGCCGCTGCGGCTCCAGCATGGTGCCGGTCGGATTGGCAGGGCTCGCCACCACCAAGCCTGCCACGTCCCGCTCCCGGGCTGCCGTCTCGATCTGCGCCGCTGTGGGCATCCAGCGTCCTGCGGCATCGGTCACGATCGGAACCGGCTCCTGGCCGAGCGCGGTCAGGATATGCCGGTAGCAGGGATAGCCGGGCGACGGCAGCGCGACTTTGGCGGCCACATCGAACAGCGCCAGGAAGGCCAGCACGAAGCCGGCCGAGGAGCCGGTGGTCACAACGACGCGCTCCGGGTCCACGCTCATGCGGTGGCGCTCGGCATAGTGGCGGGCGATCCGCTCGCGCAGCGCCGGCAGGCCCAGGGCCACCGTATAGCCCAGCGTCTCGCGCTCCAGCGCCTGCGCCACGCGGGCGAGAGCCGCGCGCGGGGCCGGCGTGCCGGGCTGGCCCACCTCCATGTGGATGACGCCGTGGCCCTGCGCCTCGCGCTCGGCAGCAGCCTGCATCACGTCCATGACGATGAACGGCGCGATGGCGCTGCGCCGTGAAGGCTTGAGGCCCGCCGCTGCGCGGCCGATCTTGGGTCGCGTCGTCACCATCGGGTCATCCGTCCTGCTGGCGTCCTGCCGGCTCGATCCACCCATCCGCCGTCGAGCCCTGAAACCGCCACGGTTCGGCCTTAGTTGGCCAAGCTCGGTCGAACCGCGCAAGACCGGTCCGCACGCGATATTGTGAGGCGCGCGCCGGCAGCAGGGGCTTATAGTTGGACCGGTTCGAGTTGCCTAGTTGAACCAGCCTCAGTCGCCGGTACACAGCAACAGAAGATATCGAGCTGAGCAGCTGCAGCAGCGAGGGATCATTAGCGTGCAGCAGAACCACGTGAGTGGCGGCGCGCCCGTGACCGCCCAGAAGATGTCCGCCGTATCGGCACGCGCCGGCCACGGGCGCCCCGCTCGCTGGCGCGCGGCGACGGTTGCCGGGCTCTACGGCCTGTCGGTGTGCCTTGCCTCGTCGGCCGCAGTGGCGCAGGGCATCCCGCTCGTGCGCGACACCGAGACCGAGAACCTGCTGAAGGACTATTCGCGGCCGATCTTCAGGGCCGCCGGCCTCGGCTCGCACATCACCATGCGGATCGTGAAGCACGAGAGCTTCAACGCCTTCGTGATCGACGGCCTCAACGTGTTCATCAACACCGGCACGCTGCTGCAGGCCAAAGCCCCCAACGAGGTCATCGGCGTCATCGCCCACGAGACCGGGCACATCACCGGCGGGCACTTGGCGGCACTCAGGACGCGCATCGCCCGCGACCAGACCAAGGCACTGCTGCTCATGGTGCTTGGGGTTGGCGCGGCCGTGGCGGGGGCGGCGGGCGGAGGCGACGCGGGAGCCGGCATCGGTGTCGGCATGTTGGGCCAGGAGGTGCTCATGCGCTCGCTGCTGAGCGAGCGGCGCTCCCAGGAGTCCGCCGCCGACCAGGCTGGCCTCAAATACCTGGATGCGACACAGCAGTCCGGCCGCGGCATGCTCGAGACCTTCGAGGGCTTCGCCCAGCAGGAGTACGTCTCGGCCAACTACCAGGATCCGTTCGTGCGCAGCCATCCGGTGGCGGCCGACCGCATCGCCAGGCTGCGCGAGCTGGTGGCCAAGAGCCGCTACGCCGACAAGAAGGACCCGCCGGAGCTGCAGCTGCGGCACGATCTGGTGCGGGCCAAGGTCTCAGGCTATCTCGAGTCGCCGCAGACCGTCTTCAACCGATACCCTGCGAAGGACACCAGCCTGCCCGCGCGCTACGCCCGCGCCATCGCGCGCAACTGCTCTGGCCGCTGCGACCAGGCCATGGGCGAGGTGGAGGCCCTCATCCGGGAGCGCCCCGAGAGCCCCTATTTCTGGGAGATCAAGGGCAGCTTCTACTACTGGGGCGGTAAGCACCGCGAGGCGATCGCGCCGCTGCGCAAGGCCCTGCAGCTGGCGGGCGGCAACGAATCGCTGATGCAGGTGCAGCTCGCCCAGGCCCTGCTCGGGACGGAGGACAGGTCGGTCCTGGAGGAGTCGATCGGGCTCCTGAAGCGCGCCGTGGCAGCCGACCCGTCCCACGCGACCGCGTACAACCTTCTGGGAACCGCCCTTGTGAAGAAGGGAGACGCCTACCTGCCCCAGGCCGAGATCGCTGTTGCGCAGGGGCGCTTCGCGGAAGGCAACGTCAAGGAGGCGCAGATCTTCGCCAAGCGGGCGGTTACCAAGCTTGCACCCGGCTCGCCGGAGTGGCTTCGCGCGGACGACATCATCAAGTACAAGCAGCCCAGCCAGTAAGGTCACGGTAAACGAATCACGGTAATGCCTGCGGTGCTGCACTGCCGCAACAGGAGATGTGAATGACCTTTGCCACCATCGTTGAGGCACTTCAGTCCAAGAAGGGGGTGGCGCTGTTCGTGCCCGCCATCCTCCTGGTATCCCTGACGCTGGCGATAGGGCAGAACGATTCCGCCCGGCTTTCCACGGCGAGAGCCGAGACGGCGCCTTCGGCCGCGCCCGCTCCCGCACCTGTGCCGACGGGACAGCGGACCGTGGTCGCCGAGGCAACCCTGAGCTCCGGCCAGCGCAAGGAGATCGAGGCGATCGTCAAGGACTACCTGGTCAACAACCCGGAGGTCCTGCTGGAGATCCAGAACGCGCTGGAAGCCAAGATGGACAAGCTGCAGGCCGAGCGCACGGCAGCCGTCATCAAGCGCGATGCGCAAGAGATCTTCCGCCCCGACTTCTCGCCGGTGGTCGGCAACGCCAAGGGCGACGTGCCGATCGTCGAGTTCTTCGACTACAACTGCGGCTACTGCAAGCGCGCCTTCGGCGACGTGGCCAAGCTGATCGAGAAGGAGAAGCAGGTCCGGTTCGTCCTCAAGGAGCTGCCGATCCTGAGCAAGGGCTCCGAGGAGGCATCGCGGGTGGCCCTGGCGGCCAAGATGCAGGGCAAGTACTGGGAGTTCCACCGCGCCATGCTGGAGAGCCAGGGCCAAGCCAACGAGGCCTCGGCACTGCGCGTGGCCGAGAAGGTGGGCGCCGACATGGCCAGGCTGAAGAAGGACATGGCGTCGGCTCAGGTGCAGAAGGAGATCGACGATACGCGCGCGCTGGCGCAGAAGCTCGGCATCCAGGGCACGCCGCACTTCATGGTGGCCGACCGCACCATCCCGGGAGCGCCTGAGAACCTGCTCGAGCGCATGACCACGCTGGTGGCGGAGGTGCGCAAGGAAGGCTGCAAGCTCTGCTGAGGCGATGACGGGGGGCAGGCCCCTCGCGTGAATCGGGGCGTGAATCGGGGTCAGACCCCTCGCGTCGAGCGTCGCGTTCAACTCGGACGCTGGAGGCGAGGGGTCTGACCCCGCTCGCCGCGCCCGGTCTTCCCCGACTGGGTGAAAGGTGTTACATGGGCCGCCCTAGAGCCAGCCCAAGGCAAGCCCCCCAAGGCGCGCGCAGACACGCAGTCTTGTCCTGCCGATCCACGTCAACGAGCTGAGGCGGCAGCCATGTCCAAGCCGGTGTTCGTCCTGAACGGGCCGAACCTCAATCTGCTCGGCACGCGCGAGCCGGCCATCTATGGCGCCGAGACTCTAGCGGATGTCCGCCGCCGCACCGAGGCGCGGGCCAAGTCCCTGGGTCTGGAGGTGGATTTCCGCCAGACCAACTCGGAAGGAACGCTGGTGGACTGGGTCCAGGAGGCGCGCGAGCGGGCCGACGGCATCGTCATCAACGCCGGCGCCTACACCCACACCTCCATTGCGGTCCTCGATGCGCTGAGTGCGGTGGCGTTGCCGACGATCGAGCTGCACTTGTCGAACGTCTTCCGGCGCGAGCCGTTTCGCCATACCTCCTACGTGACGCCGGCCGCACAGGGGCTGATCTGCGGCTTCGGCCCCAAGGGCTACGAGCTGGCCATCGACGCCATGGCAGACCTGCTGGCCAAATCCAAGGACCGCGGCGAGGGCGTGCGGGATTGAGCGCCCGAGCTACAGGGACTGCTGCAGGGACCGCCAGAGGACTTCAGAAGGGACCGACAACGCCGATGGGGAAGGACATCAAGGGCAAGCCCAGTCTGGACCAGAGTGTGGACCAGGAGCTGATCCGCGAGCTTGCCCAGCTCCTCACCGAGACCGGCCTGACCGAGATCGAGATCGGCCGGGAAGGCATGCGCGTGCGCGTGGCACGCCAGCCCGCGCCCACCGTCGCCGCGGTGTCCGCCCCGGTCTCAGCCGCCCTGCAGCCCGCCCTCTCGCCGGCCCAGCCGCAGGCCGGCGCGGGCGCGGACGACCCCGGCAGGCATCCGGGCTGCGTGCGTTCGCCCATGGTGGGCGTCGCCTATCTTGCCCCGGAGCCCGGTGCGGCGCCGTTCATTACGGTGGGCACGCGCGTCTCCCAGGGCCAGACGCTCCTCATCATCGAGGCCATGAAGACCATGAACCACATCCCGGCCCCGAAAACCGGGGTGGTGGCCAGCGTCCTGGTCGCCAACAGCCAGCCCGTCGAGTTCGGGGAGCCGCTGGTCATCATCGAATAGACGAGATCGAGCAACAAGTTCTCGCGGAGCCCTCTCGCGCCGATGTTCGACAAGGTGTTGATCGCCAACCGCGGCGAGATCGCGCTCCGGGTCCTGCGCGCCTGCAGGGAGATCGGGATCGCGACCGTCGCGGTTCATTCTACGGCCGACGCGGACGCCATGCACGTTCGCCTGGCCGACGAGAGCGTTTGCATCGGTCCGCCGCCGGCGGCCGAGAGCTATCTCAACATCCCGCGCCTGGTCGCCGCCTGCGAGATCACCGGGGCCGACGCCATCCATCCCGGCTATGGGTTCCTGTCGGAGAACGCCCGCTTCGCCGAGATCCTGGAGGGCCATGAGATCGCCTTCATCGGCCCCACGGCCGAGCACATCCGCATCATGGGCGACAAGATCGAGGCCAAGGCCACCGCCAAGCGCCTCGGCATCCCGGTGGTGCCGGGCTCCGACGGCGCCATCGCCAACACGGCCCAGGCCGCACGCATCGCCTCCGACATGGGCTATCCGGTGCTCGTCAAGGCCACCGCCGGCGGCGGCGGGCGGGGCATGAAGGCGGTGCACACGCCCGAGGAGCTCGACATCGCCATCAAGACGGCCCGCTCCGAGGCCGCCGCGGCGTTCGGCAACGACAGCGTCTACCTGGAGAAGTACCTCGCCACCCCGCGCCACATCGAGGTGCAGGTGTTCGGCGACGGCCGCGGCAACGCCGTCCATCTGGGCGAGCGCGACTGCTCGCTGCAGCGCAGGCACCAGAAGGTGTGGGAGGAGGCGCCCTCGCCTGCCCTCAACGCGGAGGAGCGCGACAAGGTCGGCGCCACGGTGGCCGCCGCCATGCGCAAGCTCAAGTACCGCGGCGCCGGCACCGTCGAGTTCCTGTACGAGGACGGCCAGTTCTACTTCATCGAGATGAACACCCGCCTGCAGGTGGAGCACCCTGTAACGGAGATGATCACCGGCCTCGACCTGGTGATCGAGCAGATCCGGGTGGCCTCGGGCCACACGCTCACCCTGAAGCAGGACGAGGTGACGTTCACCGGCCACGCCATCGAGTGCCGCATCAACGCCGAGAACCCCGAGACGTTCATGCCCTCGCCAGGCAAGATCGAGTACTGGCACCCGCCCGGCGGGCTCGGCGTGCGCGTGGACAGCGGCGTCTACCAGGGCTACCGCATCCCGCCCTACTACGACAGCCTGATCGGCAAGCTGATCGTGCACGGCAAGAACCGCAACGAGGCCCTGATGCGGCTGCGGCGGTGCCTGTCGGAGTTCGTCATCGACGGCATCGACACCACCATCCCGCTGTTCGCGCGGCTCGTTAAGGAACCCGACATCGCCAACGGCCTTTACAATATCCATTGGCTGGAGAACTTCTTGAGGAAGCCCGCGCAAAGCCACAGTTCCGAGCCATGATCCGGCTGGACACGACCCGGGCACCCGCCGATACCCCTCAATGGCCTCGCGCGACGACATAGCCATCGAGATCACGCCGCAGGTGCTGCTCAAGGCCTATGCGTGCGGCATCTTCCCGATGGCCGAGAGCGCGGACGACCCGGCCCTCTACTGGATCGAGCCGCCCCAGCGCGGCATCCTGCCCCTCGACCGCGTGCACGTGCCGCGCCGGCTGGCGAAGACGGTGCGCCAGCGCCTGTTCGACATCCGGGTAGACACCGACTTCGAGGGTGTGATCGAGGGCTGCGGCGCCTCGCGCCCCGGCCGGCGCACCACCTGGATCAACCCCAAGATCCGCAGTCTCTACCGCGAGCTGTTCGAGACCGGCTACTGCCACACCGTCGAGGCCTGGGCAGACGGCCGGCTGGTGGGCGGCCTCTACGGCGTGGCCCTCAACGGCGCCTTCTTCGGCGAGAGCATGTTCTCCTTCCATCGCGACGCCAGCAAGGTGGCGCTGGTCTACCTGTGCGCCCGCCTGATGCACGGCGGCTTCTCGCTCTTGGACACCCAGTTCGTGACGGAGCACCTGAAGCAGTTCGGCGCCATCGAGATCGGCCGCCCCGAGTTCCACCAGCGCCTGGAGCGCGCCCTGGCCCACCGGGCGGACTTCTCCGCCATGCCCCGCGATGCGGAGCCGGAGGAGGTGCTCGGGGTGCTGGGGGGTGCGGTTTGACGGGAAGGCTTTGGGACGCCTGCCTCACCACAATGGGCCGGCCTCGGAAGCCCTTCGCACGAGCAGCCTCATGCGCGGCGCAGCAAAACGGGGCGACGCGACACAGGCGGCGTCTGCTCGTCCTAGAAGCGAATGCGTGCCCCAGCTACGAAGCCGATCCACGGCTTCGTCGGCAGCACCGCAAGATTGCTGGGGTCGCCACCGCACGCCTGCGGGGACGGCGCCGGTACAATGTCGCACGGGAAGCCGACGACGCGTGCCTGATAGTGGTGCGCCTGCGCATAGACCAGCAGGCCACGGTCGTCGAAAGACTGCTCGGCGCCGAACCCCCAGCGAAGAACCTCCGTATCCGCCAGCGTGCCCCAGATTACAAGATTGTCCGGGCCCGGTATGGTCAAGTCTGCGCGCAGGAGATTGCCGACATTGAAGTTCTTATAAAGTCCGTAGTCCGCATACAGGGT
>JBIOWI010000107.1:0-4208 GCA_044868325.1 Hyphomicrobiaceae bacterium | reverse complement strand
CAGCGTTCGTTGTCTCTCGCAACGTCAGAGGCGAGGGGTCTGACCCCGTCATGCGAGGTTGGCGGTCCGCAACCCGTCCAGTTGGCCTTCGCACCGCCGCACGGCCCGCAGTCACGCCGCTGCCGCCACCGTCACGGAGCATTCCGCCCTCCACCCTCAACGCCGACGCAAGCCTAGGGCGCCCTTGTAGAGATCCGTCTCCAGAAGAGCCACTGTGCAGATCGCCCTTCCACAGACTGCGTGTCAATAACCCAGCGCGCGCGGCAGGCCGGTCACAAGCGGCGGCCAATAGATGCACAGGGCCAGGAGGCCGAAGCCGAAGGCCACGAACGGCCACAGATGGCGCATGATCTGGCCCATGGTCACATTGGCGACGCTGCAGACGACGAACAGCACGACTCCGACGGGCGGCGTCAGCATCCCGAGCACCAGATTGAAGACGAACAGGAACCCGAAATGCAGCGGGTCGAGCCCATAGGACAGCGCAATGGGATGGAGCAGCGGCACCAGCATGATGTAGGCGGCGTTGCTCTCCAGGAACATGCCGACGACGAACAGCATGGACGCGACCAGCAGGTTGAACGCCAGCGGATCGGAGGTGAGCGCGCGGATGCCCTCGGCGAGGCGTGCCGGCAGGAGATCTATCGTCACCAGGAACGTCACCGCCGAGGCGAAGGCGATGAGGGCGCCGACGATGGCGGTGGTGACCGCAGCATTCAGCAGGCAGCGCGGGAGGTCCCCGAGCTTCAGCTTGCGGGTGACCAGCAGTCCGACCAGGAGGGCATAGACTACCGCCACGGCGGCGCCCTCGGTGGCGGTGAAGGCGCCCCCCACGATGCCGCCGATGACGATCACGGGCATCAGCAGGATCGTCCAGGAACGCCACAGCTCGCGCGCCATCCTGCGGAGCGACAGCGGCTCCCCGGTGAGCGGATAGCCGCGCACCTTGGCCATGGCGTAGGTGATGACCATCATGCCGAGCGTGAGCATGAGAGCGGGCACGACGCCGGCCATGAACAGCCCCGCCACCGATACCGAGCTGCCCGCCATGTAGGCGTACACGATCATGGCGTTGGACGGCGGGACGATGGGAGCGAGGTTGGCGGCCGCCGCCACGATGGCCGCCGAGAAACCGACGCCGTAGACCTTGCTCAGCTCGCGCACCAGCACGGTGGCGAGCGCGCTGGCGTCGGCCACCGCGGCGCCCGATACCGAGGCCATGCCGGCGCCGGCCAGCATCGCCACCTGCGCCAGACCGCCCGCGATGCGGCCGATGAAGGCGTTGGCGACCTCGATCAGCCGCTCGGCCAGCCCACCGCGCACCATCAGCTCGCCGGCCAGCATGAACAGCGGGATGGCCATCAGCGGGAAGGCGTTGATGGAGTGCAGCATGCGCTGTGGCAGCACGTTGACGTCGATGCCGCTCGCGGGCAGCGCCACCAGGGCGCTCAAGCCCAGCGCAAACGCGAGCGGCATGCCGAGCAGTGCCGCCACCAGGAACGTCGCCAGGACGATGACGCTCATTCGGCGGCCGCCACGGCGTTGCCCGGCGTGCCCCGGACGACGCCGGCCAGCAGATGCAGCACGGAATGCACCGCGCCGATCGCCAGGGGCAGCATGAACAGGCCGACGCTCACGTCGAGCGTGCTCATCGGCTCGTCCCACTGGTTGCGGACGAGGATGGCGGCCTGCCACGCCACCACCGCCATCAGCGCCATGGCGAACAGCGAGACGAGGCGGAACAGGCCGCGCCGCGCGCCGCCCGGCAGCCATGCGGTCAACAGCTCCATGCCGACGTGCGAGCCGCGCTTGATCCCCAGGGGGATGGCCAGGAACACCGCCCACACGAACGCCAGCCGCGATACCTCGTCGGCCCAGTCGAGCGACTCGTTGAGCCCGTACCGCAGGCCGACCTGGACGGCGACGACGGCCGTCATCGCCGCCATCGCCGCGACGACGAGGGCGCCCACGGTCCAGTCGATGGCATCGAGCCCGCCCCGAACGAAGCGCGCCGCCCGGGAGGAGGAGGCCGCCTCTCCGGCGCTCATCACTTGCCCGCCTCGGCGAGGACCTTGTCGACCACCTCGGCGCCGATGCGCTTGCGCACCTCGTCGATCACACCGGCGCTGGCCTTGCGCAGCGCCTCGCGGGTCTCGGCCGACACGGAATCGAGCTGCATGCCCTTGGCCTTCAGGTCGGCGAGGGTGGCGGCCTCGGCATCGGCCGCCATCATGCGCTGCTCGGCCACGGCGACTTTTGCCGCCTGGCGCACCGCCGCGTTCTGGTCGGGGGGCAGGCGGTCGAGCATCTGCTTGTTGGCGATCAGAATGATGAAGTCGAAGAAGTGGGCCGTGTCGGAGAGGTATTTCTGCACCTCGAAATAGCGGTTGGCGTGGATGATCGGATAGGGGTTCTCCTGGCCGTCCACGACGCCCTGCTGCAGCGCCGAGTAGAGCTCCTTCACGTCCATGGCGACCGGATTGGCGCCGAGCGCCCGGAACGTCGCCAGGTGGGTCTGGTTGGGCTGCATCCGGAGCTTGATGCCCTTGAAGTCCTCCAGCGTCTTGAGCGGCCGCTTGGAGTTGGTGGCGTGGCGCGCGCCCAGCTCCATCCAGCCGAGCGACGTGAAGCCCTTCGCCCCCAGCTTCTCCTCGATCAGAGCGCCCACCGGCCCGTCGATCGTGCGCATGGCCTGCTCTCGGCCCTGGAACACGAACGGCAGGCTCACCGCCTCCACCTCCGGCACGAGCCGGGAGACGAAGGCGACGCCGATCCAGGTGGCGAAGATGGTGCCGGCGCGCACCGCCTGCACGTTCTCCTGGGCGCCGCCCAGCTGCATGCCCGGGAACAGATCGACTGCCAGGGCGCCGTTGGTCCGGCGCGCCACCTCGGCCTTGAACGTCTCCATCGCCTTGCTCGAGGTGTGCTCGGCGGCGAAGTTTCCGGCGATGCGCAATGTCGTTGCGTGCGCATCGGCGGCCGGCGAGGCGGCGAGCGAGCCCGCAAAGACAACGGCCGCTGCCGCGAAAGCGATCGAACGCGGTGTGGTTTTCATCGAGGCTCCCCGGATCACGAGCGCAAGATCTTCGTCCGGGCGACAGCACGACACCACCTCTCCAGCGGGCGCGGTCGCCTGGAAGATTTGAGAGCCGCTGGTTGAACGAGTGCGCCCCCGTTGGGGCAGTGCCCACCGGGCATGATAGGATGCTAGGCTGACGGCGCGTCCCGGACCTGCCCTCAACGGCCGGATATGCTCCGGCCGTCCGATATGAGCGGGACGGTTCGAGCGTGTCAACATGCTCGTCCGTTTTCGTCATGTCGAATCGGCTCGGAGCATCCGCGCTGGATCGGCTCAAGCTCGCTGGCGCACGCCTGTGCCAGCCTGCTTGAGCTCGAAGAGTTGGCGCAGATGTGTCAAGTTTCACGGTGTCGAGATTCGGCAGTCGGGCGTCGGCAGTCGGCAGTCGCAAAATTCGATCCCTACGACTGCCGAAGCCCGACTGCCGGGCATGACTCGCCGGTCTGAGGTTGAGCCTCGTTAGGATCTCCCGGATGAGAATTCTCCTGCTCAACCCGAACACCAGCGAGCGCATCACCGACCGGCTCGCTGCCGCGGCCCGCAGGGTCGCGGCGCCCGGCACCGCCCTCGCGCCGCTCACTGCGCCGCGCGGCATGCCCTACATATCGAGCCGCGCCGAGGCCCAGATCGGCGGCGCCATCGCGCTGGAGATGCTGGCCGAGCACCAGGCGGGGGCCGATGCCGCCATCCTGGCCGCCTTCGGCGACCCGGGCCTGCTCGGCGCGCGGGAGCTGTTCGACATTCCGGTCGTCGGCCTGTCGGAGGCTGCGATGCTGACCGCCTGCATGCTGGGGCGGCGGTTCGCCATCGTCACGTTCGCGGGCACGCTGGCCTCCTGGTACGAGGACTGCGTCGAGATGCACGGGCTCGTCGGCCGCTGCGCCGGCATCCGCACCCTGTCCGGGGCGTTCGCGTCGGTGGCCGATGTGGCGGACGAGAAGGAAGCCGAACTGGTCGAGCTGATGACGCACACCGCCTCCGAGACGCGCGCCGATGTCCTGATCCTGGGCGGCGCGCCGCTGGCGGGCCTCGCCGACAGGATCAAGACGCGCATCCCCGTTCCGCTGGTGGACCCGGTGCAGGCCGCGACCAAGCTGGCCGAGGCGCTGGTGGCCCTCGGTCCGAGCAA
>JBIOWI010000106.1:0-31011 GCA_044868325.1 Hyphomicrobiaceae bacterium | reverse complement strand
CAGTATCTCAAGATCGACACGCCGAGCCCGGAGCCGCGCAACCGGCGCGTCAGCGTCCACAACGTCACGGGATTGATGGCCGAGCGCTGAGCGGCGCGATGGGTGAGATGCCGAGTACGCAGGGCGGCCGGGTCGCGTGGCTCCTGTGGGGGCTGCCGGTCGCCGTCGGCCTTGCGGCCGGCGCCGTGTTCCTCGCCGTCCCGGAGATCGACCTGGCGGCGGCGCGGCTGCTCTACGCGCCGGAGACCGGCTTCGTAGGGCGGCGCCTCGCCTGGGTGGAGGCGCTGCGGCAGGCCTTCATCGTGCTCTACTTCGGCACCATCGCGCTGTGCCTGGCCGGTCTTGCCTTAATCTGGCGCGGCCGGCCGCAGTGGCTGGGGCTCGACAGGGCGCGCTGGCTGTTCCTGGCCGCATGTCTCGCGGTCGGGCCGGGGCTCATCGCCAACCTGGTCTTCAAGGACCAGTGGGGGCGGGCGCGGCCGAAGCACGTCGTCGAGCTCGGGGGCACCAAGCGGTTCACCCCGCCGCTCGCGATGGCCGATCAATGCCGCCGCAACTGCTCGTTCTTCAGCGGCGAGGCGTCCTCCACCTACGTGACGCTTTACGCCGCCGCGGCGCTCTTTCCGCAGTGGTCGGTGACGCTGGTGGTTGCCGGCACCGTCGGCGGGCTGGCCACGGGGCTCATCCGCATGGCGCAGGGGGCGCATTTCCTGAGTGACATCGTATTCGCGGGCGTGTTCATGGCGCTCACCGTGCTGGCGCTGCGCGAGGCGATGCTGCGCGGAGAGCTTCGCGGAGGTCCCCTCTCCCCGTTCGCGCCACCCGGCTCGAACGGGGAGACTAGGCCGCGTCCTCGATGACGTTGGCCGGCCGCCCGCCGCTGTCATTGCTTGGTGCGCAACAGAAAAGGTTAACGCCAGCAAATCCATCTATAGACCCGAATGCCTGGCAATCTCGAGCGACAGGTCGCATTTGTGACCTCTGTGGCATTGCTCAGCGTGGCTCTCTGTTGCTAATCTCCAGAACGCAAGCCGCACAATGTGTTTTCGGCGAAGCCACTCTTTGCCGAGCTGTCGATGGGAGGTGGTTCCATGGCACACGCTGACTGGCGCCTCGAAGGCGAGTGGATCAAGAACTGCAATTGTGCTTTCGGCTGTCCCTGCGATTTCAATGCTCGTCCGACACAGGGCTCATGCGACGGCCTTGTCGGCATGAGGATCTCGAAGGGCCATTTCGAGAACACCAAGCTCGACGGACTGGTGTTCGCTGCGACCGTGCACTTCCCCGGTGCACTGCATGAAGGTAACGGCGAGCTCCAGGCTATGATCGATGAGCGCGCCACACCGCAGCAGCGGCAGGCGCTGTTCGACATTATGTCCGGCAAAAACTCGGCTGAGGGTACGCTTTTCCACATCCTGAGTTTAATCATCAGCAAAGTCCACGATCCGATCTTTGCCCCCTTCGAGTTTTCTTTTGACAAGGACGGTCGCACGGCACGGCTTGCCGTGAAGGGCGTGCTCGAGACGGAGGTCGAGCCGATCAAGAACCCTGTAACTGGCGCTGCCCATCGCATCCAGGTGGCAATGCCGGAAGGCTTCGAGCACAGGATGGCGGAGGTCGCCTCCGCGAATATCAAGTCCACCGGCGCTATCAAATTCGCCACGACAGGGTCGCACAGCTCCCTGGCGCACGTGGTCCAGACGCCGGCCGGCGTGGTCGCCTGAAACGCGATCGGGCGATGACAGGTTTGATCGAGAAAGCGCTCAAGCGCGACAGTCGCATCGTGCTCGCAGCGATAGTGCTGCTGGCCACGCTGGCGTGGGGTTACGTGCTGCTTGGCGCCGGAACGGGCATGAGCCCCTTGGCGATGACGACGCGCTCGTTCCCGCCCTTCGCTGGCAAGCAGCTCGGCATGTTTGGGCACGAGCCGTGGAGCGCCGATTACTGGCTCGTCATGCTCGCCATGTGGTGGGTGATGATGGTCGCCATGATGACACCGAGCGCAGCGCCGACGATCCTTCTGCATGCAACCATCGCGCGGCGCGGCCAATCGGACGTCGGAGGGGCAAGAACGGCCACTGCAACGGGCGCATTTGTCGGCGGCTATCTGGCAATCTGGTTTCTCTTCGCTGCGGCGGCGACAAGCCTGGAGTTTGGCTTTGAGCGCCTGGCTCTCGTCTCACCGATGTGGATGTGGAGCGAGAGCCGCGTGCTGACGGGCACGCTCCTGGTAGCGGCCGGCCTCTACCAGCTCACGCCGATCAAGACCGCCTGTCTCGACGGCTGCCGGTCCCCGATTGAGTTCCTGTCGCGCTATTGGCGGCCTGGCGCGCGGGGCGCCTTTCGCCTGGGAGTTGTGCACGGGGCCTATTGCGTGGGTTGTTGCTGGGCGCTCATGCTCCTCCTGTTCGCTGGCGGCGTGATGAACCTTCTATGGATTGCTGGGCTCTGCATTATCGTGGCCGTCGAGAAGATGGCGCCTTTCGGCCGCGCCGCGGGGCGCGTTATCGGCATCGTTCTGCTTGCAATCGGCGCCACGGTTCTCATTCGCCCGCAATGGCTCAGCGCGTCATTGGGCTAGCACGCGGTGCTCTCTCAGCAAAAACCTTGAGTGCCGCTCCAATGCGTTGGTAGCACGCATCCGCTCCGGGACGGGATTGACCTCGGCCGGAAGCGTTGGGTGGCAGGTCTAACCCTAGCGGCGCACGGGCTCCAGACCGGCCGCCCGGAAGGCAGCGGCGGCTTGGGGAGAGGAGAGCGACTCCAGCAAGGCGTGGGCGAGATCGGCGCGGGCTGAGCCCGCAAAGACGGCGGCCGAGAAGATGCCGGGCGGCAGCAGGGCCGTGGGCAACGGGCCGACGATGTCGAGGGCGGGCACCTGCATCAGCTCACTCAGCTGCTGCACGGCCAGCTCCGTCTCGCCGCGGGCGGCCAGCTCGCCGGTCAGGCCGCTCGGGACGATGGTGGCCTTGGCGTTGACCTCCTGGGCGATGCCGAGCCGCTCGATCAGCTGCGCGAACCGGATGCCGCTAGCGCCGAGGCGCGAATAGGCGACGGACCTGGCCGCCAGCAGCGTGCGCTTGAGGGCCTCGGGCGTGCCGATGTCGGGCTTCGCCGCGCCGGCTTTGACGGCGATGCCCACCCAGGACTGCACGAGGTCGATGGCGGTGCCGCCATCGAGGCGCCCGAGCCCGACCAGCTCGTCGATGCCCTCGCGGGTGACGATGGCGACATCGGCCGTCTCCCCAGCCTCGATGCGGGCGACGAGGCTGCTGGTGGGCGCGAACTCCGCGGCCACCTTGACGCCGGCGGACTGCTCGAAGCCGGCGATGGGGCCGGGCAATGCGCCCTTGACGGCGAGCGTCGAGAGGAGGCGGAGGGGGCTCGTCATGTCGGCCCCGCTCACGACAGCGCCGGTATGGGCGGGGGCGCGGCCGGCGCCTCGCGGTCGCAGCGCTGCAGGAAGGCCTGGATGGCGGACACCGTCGGGCCGTCCCTCAGCAGCGGCGCATGGCCCTGGCCGCGCACGGTGAACGTGTCGAGGCGCGGGTGCCGGGCGCGCATCTCCTCCAGGGTCTTGGCGCTCAGGATGTCGGAGTGCTCGCCGCGGATGGCCAGCACCGGCACGTGCGCCAGCGCACCGAGCTGCGGCCACAGCTCCGGGATCGGCCCCTGCTCCAGGGACAGGGCCTTGGCGATGTTGCGATCGTAGCCGAGCGCCGGCAGCCCGTTCTCCTCGTTGAACCAGGCGCGCGCCTGCTCGGCCCACTCCTCCATGGTGACGATGGGGAACTGGCGTTGGTTCATCTCGTGCACCACGCGGGCGGCCTCGTCCCAGTCGGCCGGCACCGGCATGCGGCCGATATAGGCGACGATGCGGGCGAGGCCGTCGGGCTCGATCACCGGCCCGATGTCGTTGAGGACTGCGGCGCCGATGGCGTTGGGCCGCAGCACCGCCATCATCATGGCGAGGAGGCCGCCGCGCGAGGTGCCGACGACGGTGGCGCCATGCAGCTCCTTCATGGTCATGAGGTCGAGCGCGTCGTTGAGCTCGACCACGAGCGAGTAGTTGCGCCAGTCGCGGTCGTGCTGGGAGAGGCCGCGCCCACGGCTGTCGAGCGTGTAGACATCGCGGTGGCTCTCGCCGGATGTCAGGATGGAGGCGAGGTGGTGGAAATCGCGGCTGTTGCGGCTGAGGCCTGCGAGGCACAGCACCGGCCGGTGCGGCGAGGGGTGCCGCGAGTCGTGCTGCGAATTGGGCGCCGGATAGTGCCGCGCGTAGAGTCGCAGGCCGTCGCGGGCCGAGAAATGGATGTCACGCCAAGTCTGCGTCGATGGCTGCATCGCTGGGACCCCGCTGTTTGCGCCGAATCGCCGGCCGGCTCCGGCCGTCACGCTAGCCCAGCCTGGATTGCAACATCCAGTGTGAGCGATTCGGCAGTCGGCAGTCGGGCGTCGGCAATCGTAGAAAAAGGGATGTCGTAGATAAAAGGGATTGTAGACAAACAGAATAAGCCGGGGCAGCGCCGACTGCCGACCTCTCAATCCACCGCGGCGGCCGAGACGGCGCCCTTCGCATCGGGACTCGACGCAACCCGGCGCAGGTCGGCGTTGATGCGCACCGCGGTCTCCTCCTCTCCGAGCCTGGCGCGGTAGACCTGGAGATTGGAGAGCACCTTCTGCACGTACTCCCGAGTCTCCTGGATCGGGATGCGGTGGATCCAATCGATCGGATCGACCTTGGCATCGCGCGGGTCGCCGAACGCCTCGATCCACTCGCGCGCCCGTCCCGGCCCGGCGTTGTAGCCGGCGATGGCCAGCACGTAGGAGCCGCGGAAGTCGGCCATGCGGTCGCCGATGTAGGCGCTGCCCATCATGGTGTTGTAGGCAGCGTCCTTCATCAGGCGCGGGATATCGCACTTGAGCTTGTAGTCGCGGCAGATGTGGCGGGCCGTGATCGGCATCACCTGCAGGATGCCGCGGGCGCCTGCTCCCGAGAGGGTGGCGATGTTGAACTCGCTCTCCTGCCGCGCCACCGCCAGGATCAGCGCCGTCTCGGGCGGCTGGCGCAGCGGCGTATAGGCCGGCAGACGGTGCACCGGGTAGGCGTAGTAGATCACGTTGAAGCCCTGGGCGACGCCGTACTTGCCGATACGCACGGCCATCTGGGTGTCGCCCATCTCCTCGGCCAAGTGGGCGAGCATCGCCACCTCGGCCTCGGTCGTCATGTGCACCCGGGTCTGGATCAGGAAGGCGCGCACGAGCGAGCGGTCGAGGCCGGCCTTGTGGGCAACGACGGCCGCCTGCACCACGTCGAGACCGTTGAAGCGGGCGATCTCGGCCGGCGTCGGCGCCGCCGGCGGATCGATCTTGAACGAGCTCGCCTTCGGGTCGAGCTTCAGGCGGGAGAGCTGGCCGTGGAAGGTATCGATCTGCAGCGACGCCTTGAGATAGCTCTCGTTGGCCTTGGCCCGGTCGCCCAGTGCCTCGTAGGTGCGGCCCAGCCAGTAGTGGGCCTTGGAGCGGCTTAGCGGGCCGTCGGCCGACTGCGCCAGCGCCTGGAAGTGGACGAGCGCCTGCTTGGGGTTGTTGAGATGGCGCAGCGCCAGCCACCCGGCCATGAAGGCCGCGTCGTTGTGGGCGTTGACGCTGAGAGGGCCGGGATTGCGCACCAGCTCGTAGGCGGTCTTGGGCTGGCCCGCGCTCAGAGCCTCGTAGGCGTTGGCGCGGCGCTCCTCCCACCAGCCGTCGGGCCTGACGGCCAAAGTCGGCGCCGGCTCGGCCAGCAGGATCTTCCAAGCCTCAGCGTCCTTGTTCTGCCGGCGCAGGGCCTGTGCCTGCTGGAACGCCAGGCCCCATTCCTTCTCCAGGGCCTCCTTGGGCAGCTTGGCGATGAGCTGGTGCGAGTCCTTCTTGCGCAGGAAGACCGCCAGCCGCGCCTCCGCCTTCTTCTTCTCAGACTCGGAGAGCCGGGCGATGACCCGCCGGATGGTTGCCGCGCGCTCGTTGCGCTCCTCCGCCCAGCGGCTGTCGCTCATGAGCAGGCGGTCCAGGCGGCGCTTGTGGTCGGCCTCGGTCAGGAGGGCGCCGAGGCGTTTCACGATATCCGCCTCGTAGCGCGAAGGGATGTCGTATTCCGCCCACAGCTTGGCTGCCAGCGCCTTGGCACTCATCTCGTCCTTGTCGGCGGCGAGCGCGGCGGCAAGGGCCGCCAAGCCCACCGCGGTGGCGGGCGGCGACTGGGCGAAGAACGCCTTCACCTCGGCAGGGCCGGCATTGGCCTCGAACAGGTCCTCCTCCGCGCGGCGGGCCAGAAGGGCGCGGTCGGGCCAGGTCGGGTTCTCGGCCAGGAAGGCGCGCACCTCGGCCGAGGTGCCGTGGCCGGAGCGGTAAATGTACCAGTCTATGAGCTTGCGGCCCGCGGGGTCGCGCACCTGGTCGCGCAGAGACTTGGCCCTGGTCACGCCGCCTGCCCCGGCAGCCTCCACGGCCTCGCGGATGCGGTCGGCGTCTGTGCTGGACAGGGCGTAGTTGCGGACCTGGGCGGTTGCCGCGTCGTAGCGGGCGGTGTGCGCGGCCTCCTGAGCGGAGGGGCGCGGCGTCGGGCTTCGGCCGGCGGCCGGCTTAGGCGGAGGCTCTGCCGCTGCGGCCGTGGGGCGCTCCTCCTGCGGCTTGGCCTTGGCAGGCGCGGTGGCATTCGCCTTGGCGGCGGGCTCCTTCACCCCCGCCTTCTTCTTGGCTATGGCATCCTTCTTCTTCGCGGTGGAGTCCTTCGCAGGCTTCTCCTTGGAGGCCGGCTTTGCCTTTGCAGCAGTCTCCTTGTCGACCTTACCGTCAGCCTTGGGCTGCGCCGACGCCGGTGCCAGGCCCAGGATCGCGCCGGCGAGAAGGCATCCCGCAACGAGCTTGCCGATGGCGCATTTGAATGGAGGTTGCATTGCATCCCCATCTTGTTGTTGCCCGACCCAAGGGCTCGCGGCGCAGTCGCAAAGGCGCCACAGACCCCGCGAAAGCGGCGTCGGCATGACCGGTGCACAGGAGGATGGCTACGCTTGCCGGGCCTCCCCGCCAGCGGCATAGTGGTCGCGCAACCACGCCGCATGTTTGGCTATTGTCTGTTGCGGCTGGTTACGCACACGTTACCAAGGGGCGCACCTCCGTTCAAGCTCAGGGGGCGTACCACAGCGCTGGTTAATCCGGACTGGTTAAGCGACATGGTTAGGCCGCGCTGGCGAGGAGGCCGACAATCGGGAGCAACCCCCAATGCAAACCATATTCAGGGGTTCGTTTACGGCACTGATCACGCCGTTCCGCGGCGGGAGTGTCGATGAGGAGGCGTTCCGGCGCCTGGTGGAGTGGCAGATCGCGGAAGGCACGCACGGGCTGGTGCCGGTCGGCACCACCGGCGAGAGTCCCACGCTGAGCCACGAGGAGCACAAGCGGGTGGTCGAGCTGTGCGTGGAACTGGCGGCCAAGCGGGTGCCGGTGATCGCCGGGGCCGGCTCCAACTCCACCGAGGAGGCCATCGATTTCACCGTGCACGCCAAGAAGGTGGGCGCGGACGCCGTGCTGCACTCCACCGGCTACTACAACAAGCCGACCCAGGAGGGCCTGTTCCGCCACTTCAAGGCCATCGACGCCGCGGTGGACATCCCGATCGTCGTCTACAACGTGCCGGTGCGCACGATCGTGGACATCCAGGTGGCGACCTTGGCGCGCTGCCGGCGCGAGCTGAAGAACGTGGTCGGCGTGAAGGACGCCACCGCCAACGTGGCGCGTGTGACCCAGCAGAGGCTCGCCTGCGGCGAGGACTTCGTGCAGCTGTCCGGCGAGGACAGCACGGTGCTCGGCTTCATGGCCCACGGCGGCCACGGGTGCATCTCGGTCACCTCCAATGTGGCGCCGAGGCTGTGCGCCGAGTTCCAGAACGCCTGCCTGAAGGGCGACTACAGGACGGCGCTGGCCCTGCAGGACCGCCTGATGCCGCTGCACGATGCGCTGTTCGTGGAGACCAACCCGTGGCCGGTGAAGTATGCCGCCTGGCGCCTCGGTGCGATCGGCTCGCCCGAGGCCCGGCTGCCGCTGGCGCCGGTGTCGGAGGCCACGATGAAGGCGGTGGATGCGGCGCTGGCGCAGGTTGGCCTGCTGCAGGCGAAGGCGGCGGAGTAGGTCGGTCGCCGGTCGAGTGTTTGCAAGACCGAGCGCGAATGGCGAATAGCGAATAGCGAATGGACGCCTGTCCACTCACCACTCGCCATTCGCCATTCGCCATTCGCGGACGGTGCGATGGCTTCCAAAGACGACAGCGGCCACAAGCGCATCGCCGAGAACCGGCGGGCGCGCTTCGACTATCACATCGAGGAGACCTGGGAGGCCGGTATCGAGCTGACCGGCACCGAGGTGAAGTCGCTGCGCTCGGGCCATGCCAACATCGCCGAGAGCTATGCCAGCGCCGAGAAGGGCGGCATCTTCCTCATCAACGCGTACATCCCGGAGTACAAGCAGGCTGGGGCCTTCTTCCAGCACGACCCGCGCCGGCCGCGGCGCCTCCTGCTCCACAAGCGCGAGATCGACAAGCTCGCCGTGGCCGTGGACCGCCAGGGCATGACCATGGTGCCGCTCGAGCTCTACTTCAACAAGCGCGGCCGCGCGAAGCTGCGGCTGGCCCTGGCGCAAGGCAAGAAGCTGCACGACAAGCGCGAGACCTCCGCCAAGCGCGACTGGCAGCGCCAGAAGGCGCGCCTCATGCGGGAGAAGGGGTGAAGCTGCACGCCTCATTCGTGGTGTTTCGACGCCGTTTCCCGGATTGAGGTCAAGCGGCCACGCAGAACAGCCAAGACAGAGGCCATTACTCTGCAACAATCAGCGATTGTCGCTGAAACACTTGAAAAAGTAATGCAGGCAGGCTGCAGCTTCCGCAGAAAGGGTCCGTCCTTGGAAGAGGGGCGTCACGTCCTTGAAGCTCTCTGACCTGGGCAGTAGCGGCATCGCAGTATTTTCAACGATATCGCCCAGTTGCTTCGCCCGACGTCGGGCGGCCTTGAGCTTCCTTGTGATCTCGGAAAGAGGAAGGCGCGTCATCCCCAAGAAGAAGAACTGCGGTTTTCCGCCTCGCATCAACTCTCGACAAAAAGCGATGGGCGCAAGGGCGATGAGATCGTCGCCAACCAAGCCAACCTCCTCTTCCAGCTCTTTCCGGATCGAAAGCTCTATGAAGCTGCTCGGATCGTCGCCGGCATCCCGCAACTCGGCGACGCCTGAAGCGGTGCAATGCCATTCGTTCCCCAAATCATTGACTGCGACCTCTCGAGTACGTGCGACAAGGTAAGGTGTCAGCCCATCGTCGGAGCTGCGGAAAATCAGAGCGGATACTCCCAGCGTGTTGGCAAGGCGCGGATCGTAGAGGGGTGGCAGCCGCCGCCCGTACTCTTGTCGAAGAAGGTCGCGGAGGCTGAGTACCGCGCCGTTCGGCAGACGGTGACGATAGTCGAGGATCAGGCTGGAGCGCACCTGCGTGAAGAAGGTCGCGTGCTGGGCTTGCAGGAGCAGGCGCCTGCCTGAGATTCTGTAACCGTCAATCCGAACAGCAGGACCGTCAAAAGTCCTCGGCTTGTGCGCTCGGAAAGCTTCAAAACGCCCATCCCCCAACTGGACAGCTCAAATCGCAGCGGTTTCAGTCTTACCTCAATCTCAGGTTGGCGTGCCTCTACAAAGTCCCGGCACCAGCTCATGATCTCCACATAAGGTAGGCCGGCAGAAACGATCGGTTCGTCAGGGTAGAGTGAGATAACCTCATTGATGTCCTGTTTCAGGAACAAGTCGGGAAGAAATACGCGGGTAATGCGCGACGGAAGCCCGCTGCCTTGCACAAGGTTACGCGTAACGTCCAGGATGACACTTCTCTTAGAGAACTCGTAGACCGTGTTCGCCGTTGCTTTTCCTGGTGCAATTCGGCCAATCAACTCCTTGATTCCTGGAGCGACAATTTTCTCGATCTTGCGCGCCAAAGGCTCGATGCCGTCACCAACGGGGTCAAGGGTTGGACTGATCGCGTTGAGGCGCGCCAACGGCGCCAAAGCCTCTGGTAGTTCAGTGCTCTTGGGAGCTGGTGCGCCGTCGAAAAGGACGGGCACGATGTGCAAGCGACGACGAAGAGCTGTCTCCAGCTCAAGACGGACATAGTCGTCATCTTGGTCAAGGCGGCGCCGGCCAGCCGAATCTCTAGCGTCCAACCATTTGGGCCCGATCACAGCGAGGAGGACTTTGCAGGTGGCAAGCCGGTCGGTCAACGTGGCCACGAAGTCATCGCCCGGCTCGATCCCGCCAACATCGATGAATATATCCTCCAGAGGCAACCTCCGGGAAAGCAGCACATGTAGAAGGGTGGCTGCATTAGGCACATCGCTACGACGATAGCTGATAAAAATGCCACTCATCTAGAAAACAATGCTCCGAACTCGGCTTCGGCCGTCTACGCTTGTCGCCCCGGCTGCCGTCGCAGGCGCCGAGTGGTCTGGTAAACTGCCTATGCCAAGGAGACTGCTATAGTTTCCCGGGCTGCACAATCCCGAGACATTTCCGTGCCCAGCGAGCGAGGGATTCCTGATTGAGGAAAGGGGGAGCACTGCAGCCGCCCGCCTCCCGCGACCAGCTGGCCCGGATCGAGGCGGCGGCGGTGCGCGTGGCCGGCGCCGGAGACGGCCGACATCGCTGGCTGTGGCGCTACGCCTCCGGCGGATCGCCGCGGGCCAACTCTGTCTCCACGCTCTCGTTTCGTGGGGCCGATGTCGACGCGGCGGTGCGCGACGCAGAGCCGTCGCTATCGGGCCAAGAGTGCACCGTGCCGGTTCACTGTCACCGATGTGAGCGAGCCCGCCGATCTGGATGCGCGGCTGGCCGCGATGGGCTACGCGCGGGGCGAGGACCACGTGACGATGGCGAAGGCGATTGTCGGCTCCGCCATGTCCATCCCCGCCGATGCGCTCTCATCGACCGATCCGAGCTCGGAGTGGCTCGCCGTCTATCTCGCTGGCTGTCGCCGGACCGGCGCGAGGTGGCGCCCGCGATCCTTGCCGGCCGCCCGCCCGTCGTGCGTACTTCTCGTGCCGGCGCGCCGGTGCGGTCGTGGGCTCCGGCCTGTCGATCGCCGACGGCAGTCTCACCTCGGTGCGGTGATGCGTTGGAGGCGGGCATCCCGCGCCGGCGGACGAGTTCCGCCTCGCTAGCCGGTCGAGGGGTCGGCAGAGTTACCCTGTGGCGCTTGCTAGGAAGGTATGTGGCGAAGAAGTCACGGTCGGGCTGGTGACATGGGTGGGCGCGTTCGCACCAGCGCACAGCCCCAGCTCCGTCGCGAGCAGGTGTCATGGGAATCGAGCCGATGCGAAAGGGGATTGTTCTTCCCGGTAGACGCGAAACCATCGCTCTGCACGTCGCGCGTATCGAGGAGAATGGGCGGGTGCACCCCCTGCGTGGCGTGCACGTTGCCGGGCGACGAGGCACGGAGAGGGCGTGGTTGGCATGGCTGAGGTTGACGCGCGTCTTGGCCAGGAAGGGGCCAGGAAGGGGCCAGGAAGCGGCCAGGAAGGGGGCAGGATCGGCGGGCGTGCGCGTCGATGCGCCGTAGCGGGGCTGCAGCGGCGAGGGCATGGTCGCGGGCGGCGCACGGCACGGCCGCTGGATGCAGGTGCGCAGCGCCTCGCTACAGGGGACCGGCCGGGGCGCCGCGAACGGTCGCGGCATGGGCCGTGAGGCCGATGCCGTAGGCGGCTACCAGGAGGAGGACGGCACCGGTCCAGGGTCCGGCAGGAAAGCCGGCCGCGAGGACGGCGGCCGCAGCTATTATCCAGGCCGCCGCCGCGGCGATCGTGACGGGCCGCAGCCGGACGGTGCGCAGCGGGTGCACCCACTTGAGCGGCACGAACGTCAGGCCCACGCAGGCGAGCACCAGCGCGGCTGTCGCCGCGGGCGGCAGGGCGAAGGCGAAGACGTAGAACGCCACCAGGTTCCAGATCGCGGGGAAGCCGACGAAGCTGTGGTCCGGAGCTTTGCTCTCGGTGTCGCAGAAGTGGAACAACGAGGAGAGCAGGATCGCTCCGGCGAGCGCCAGGCCCCAGCCGCCCGGCAGGAACCCAGCCTGCAGCAGGGCGAGCGTGGGCACGAACACGTAGGTCACGTAGTCGACGACGAGGTCGAGCCGGTCGCCCGAGAAGCGGGGCAGCCAGTCCTGAACGCGGGCCTTGCGGGCGAAGGTGCCGTCGATGCCGTCGATGGCCATGGCGAGGCCGAGCCAGGCGAACGCGATCTCCCAGGCGCCGGAGATCGCTGCGCGGGTGGCGAGCAGCGCACAGACCGCCCCGAGGGCGGTGAAGACATGCACGAGAGCTGCAGCCCACATCGCGCGAGACCCGAGCCTGACGCGGACAGTTTCACCAAAGCAAAAGGAGCGCCGCGGCGCTCCTTAGCAGGGTTCGGGTCTCGGTGGCCAGAGCCTCAGGTCTCAGAAGAGCCTCAGGTCTCAGAAGAGCCTCAGGTCTCAGATCAGCTAGCGCCGGCCACGGACCTCCGATTCTCCGCAATCCTTGTTCAGAGCAGGTCAGAACCGGTGCTTGATGGTGCCGCGCAGCTGCACGTCGTCAGGGCTGGACTTGTCCTCCAGCGGGCCCTTCTGCTCGTTGGCGCCGTAGAGCATCTCCAGCCCGAACTCAAGCTTCAGCGAGGGCAGCACCCCCACCTTGCCGAGCCCCGGGATGCGCACCTCGGTTCCGGGCGTCGTCAGCTGCAGCTCTGGCGCGCTCAGATTGAGACCTTTGGCAGGGTCGGCGCCGCCCTTGGGGAGATCCTTCGGCAGCTCCAGCACCGGAGCCGCCGGCTCGCTGGCCTTGCCGGCCCCGACCGTCGTCTCCTCGAACGCGAGCGCACTCTGGCCCATCAGACAATGGCCCATCAGACCAAGCATCGCCACTGCTACTAGATATCTCATCGGTCTCATCGCCAGGCCCCGCAGGCTGCTGCTAAGCGACTCTTACCCACGCAGCTCCTAGATCGCCCCAGGTATACCGCAGCGCAAGCCCGCTTCCACACCCGATTGGGCACTCCTGGCAATTCCGCAGCAGAGTGTGCCCCAACGGCCATGTCACCGAAACAGCACAACGATCTGGGCCTATGACGGTCCCTGCGTCCGGATGCTGGATCGCGCCCGGCGAATCGCGATAGCCGCTGTCTGTCATCCTGTAACCGGTATCGCGCATCTCAAGTTCCGCGTGGGCGCAAGACCCAGTTCCTCGAAGTCGGACCAACGGAGGCGCCCTTATGGCTTTGGAAACCGGCAGATTCTCTGCGAAATATGCACTCTCGATCGCCGCCGTGTTGGCGGCGGGCGGCTTGGCACTTCCCGCCGCGGCTGCGGACCTCGGCGGCAACTGCTGTGCCGACCTCGAGGAGCGCGTGGCCGAGCTCGAGGCCACCACCGTCCGCAAGGGCAACCGCAAGGTGTCGCTGACCATCTCGGGCCAGGTCACGACCGGCCTGATGTACTGGAGCGACGGCAACGACACAGAGGGTGCCAGCGGCAGCGACTTCTACGTGGTCGACAACACCGCCGGCGGCGGCACGTTCATCGCCTTCTCGGGCGCGGCCGCCATCAACCCGAACCTGTCGGCCGGGTTCAACATCACGCTGGGCCTGTGCGCCGGCGCCCGCAGCCACCATGTCACCCAGAAGGACGACGACGCGGCGCAGCCTGCCAACACCTGCTTCAACGGCGCCGGCGACACCACCAACGTCGTGACGCTGGCGAACTGGTACCTGGACCACAAGCAGTACGGCCGGGTCACGGTCGGCCGCATCAACACCGCCACGGCCGGCATCAGCACTATCGACCTGGGCGGCGCCGGCGTGGTCGCCAACTCCCAGATCGGCTACTGGCAGCGCGGCATGGAGCTTTCCGTCAATGGTGTCCTCCAGGGTAGCGCAGCCACCTGGAGCGCCGCTCTTGGTGGTGCGTCGGTAAACGGCGCGGGTCTGAGCCGCGCCAACGCCATCAGCTACACCTCGCCGACGTTCGGCGGCTTCCAGGCGGCGGCTGCCTTCGGCGAGGACAATATCTGGGATGTCTCCCTGCGCTACGCCGGTGAGTTCTCCGGCTTCCGCGTCGCGGCCGGCATCGGCTACATCAACAACTCGAGCGGCCTCAACGAGGTCGCGAAGGATGTCGATGGGCAGCCGTTCGACGGACCGGAGCAGTGGAAGGGCTCGGCCAGCATTCTGCACGTAGCCTCCGGCCTCTTCCTCACCGGCGCTTATCTGCGGCAGGAGAGCGACACCAACACTGTCACCGGCGGCGCGGCCCCGAGCATCAGCACCGACTCGACCCTGTGGTATTTGCAGGGCGGCATCGCCAAGAACTGGACCGGCCTCGGCAACACCGTGCTTTACGGTGAGTACGCCCGTGTCGATGACGGTGCGGTTGGCCTGCTCGCCCGGATCGTCGATGAAGATGTGTTCAACGTGACCTCCTCCGAGGCGACGGTGTGGGGCCTTGGCGTGGTGCAGCACATCGATGCCGCTGCCATGGAGCTGTTCCTCTCCTACCGCCGCTACAGCGCCGAGGCGACGACCGAGCTCGGTACGCAAGAGTTTGACGACTTCGATGTGGTCTTCGGCGGAGCCCGCATCCGCTTCTGATCCCACAAGACACAAGTGTCAGGCCCTTTCGGGCCTGACACGCTGCTTCGGGCCTGACACGCTGCATGATCGTCGGCTAAGATATGGCGCCAGGCCCGCCCGGGTCTGGCGCCTTGTCGTCAGAACTGGATGCGCGCGCCGGCCTGGATGTACCAGATGTCGTCGATGCCGCCCGTGATCTGGACTGGGGAGCCGGCGACATTTGCCGAGGCACCCATCCTCACATCCGCGGAGTACTGCCGGTAGGCCAGGTAGAGGTCTGTGGCCGCGGCATCGATCTTCTGCACGACGCCCACACCCCACCACGTCATGTCGCTGTCGACCACCACGCCCCGCGCGCCGATGGGCCCGAGGCCGGACAGGATCAGGCCGCCGGTCGCAGCTGGAGATGCCGCCACCAGGCCCGTGATGCCGTCGTTCACCTGGCCGTACTCGCCGTAGAACGTCGTGCCGCCCCAGCCGGTCCAGTTCTTCTCGATGCCGGCATCGACCCACCACAGGGTGGTGTCGGGGCGGTTGCGCGTCGGATCGAGGTCGAAGATCTCGTGCGCATTGGTGCCGTGGTACTCGTACTGCATCCAAGTACCGCTGACGAACAGGCCGGTGGCGACGTGCATGACGCTGGCCGACGACAGCCACTGGCGCCTGTGGGTATCGTCGAGCTGGTGGGTGGGAGGCCCGGCCACGATGATGTCCGGCTCGCGGTCGTCGTACCAGCGGTGGCCGAGGCCGGCGGCGATGCGGAAGCCGTGCCATTCGCCGGCGTAGCGGCCGGCCACGTCCCAGAAGTCGTCCTCGCCGAAGGTGCCGCCGAACGTGAAGCCATGCCAAGTCGGCGTGGTGTACATGACGGCGTCCCTGCGCGAGAGGGCGTGAATGCCGCAGTCGGTCGAGTAGGGGCCCGCCGCGCCTGTGAAGACGAGGACGCCCCCGACGACCGTCGCCCCGGAGCCGGGGCCGCCGCACATCGTGCCCCAGGTGGCCGCTGAGAGCTGACCGATGCCGTTGCGCAGGAAGAAGCCGCCGCCCCACAGGAAGGGCTGGCTGTTGGCGACAACGCCGGTGTTGCTGAGGTCGATCACGCCGATGCCGGCGGTGGCGCTGGCCAGGCGGCCGACGGTCAACCGGCCCCAGTGCTTACTGTCGACGTACCAGTTGGCCTGATTGAAATCGAGAACCGAATCGCCCGCGCCGCCGATGCCGTCGCCGAATGCGGCACCGCCCAGGATGCCGCCGGCACCGGCGAAGCCGTCGTCGTCGATCTGGCTCACCTGGTGCGACCGGGCGCCGAGCGCCATGCCGAACTCGGTGTAGAAGCCCACCGTCACGTCCGCGCCGAGCTTGGCGCTGCCCGTCAAGCGGAAGCGCGAGTTGGCGATGGCGTTGTCCACCGAGTAGAGGTCCTGGTCGGACCCGTCGTTCCAGTAGAGCAGCGACCGGTTGACCTGGCCGCTCAAGGTGAGCGACACGCGCCGGTTGCCCTTGCGGACGGTGGTGGCCTCGAGCTCGGCCACGCGTTCCTCGAGGTCGGCGCAGCAGTTGCCCCCGAGGTCGGCGGCCTGGGCAGAGCCCACGCTGAGCAATAGGCCGGCCAGTGCGGCTATGGCGCCATGGCCCGCGGCATTCATCGATCCGCCATTCATCCTTTCTCTCTCCACTTAGATGTTGCCGTGCTGCCTGGGGGAAAGCCGCGCTCGCCCCCCGATAGCGCTCCCGTGTCCGGATCGCGGCCCGCGGGCACTGCGCGCCGCCGAGAACCGGACGCGAAACGCGCCGACGCATCGATCACTGACGCTGAGACTTGCGACGCTGAGACTGGGACGCTCACGCGCTGCGCGGCCGGGGGCTAAAGCCAGGGCCGCGGCACCGGCCGGCGGGTACCTGCCGGCTCTCGCTCGCCCGCCTCGTTCGGGCATGCAAAAAAGGCGAGCTTTCGCAAAACGACTCGAATGCCTGTTTGGCTAGCATTACTAAATAGAAGATGCCTTCGCCATGGCCCGAGAAAAACTTTCGGTATTAAGTTTGCCTTGTGGCGATGGCGCAACAAAGCTACAAACCTATATGAAATATAGAAAAGTATTGAGTTTTCAGCATGTTAATGGAGGGGGTGGAGACGTAATTTCCATGCGAAATAAAAATGAATATGAATAAGCATATTATTACCTATATGTAAGTTATCTGATATTAGAGATCTAAATATCGGTATGGGCGCGCCTGTCGCGTTCGGCGCTCGTTGCCCGCGAGCGGTCGGAGCGGTCCGCTCCCGGGCAGCCCGGAGAGCCCTTTGCGTCCAGTGGGTTGCGTCGCTATGGCAGGAAGAAGGGCAGGGCCCAGAGCGGCGCGCCGGAGCGCTGCGCCGAGCGTTGTCGGACGCGCGGAGTGTGTGTGCGATAAGCGGCCGTGGCTCTCTGTGTGTTGGCCGTGGCCGGCGTGCGCGGCGGGCGGAGCTTGGCCTCCCGGGGGATGTGGGCCGTTGGGCCGGCGAGCGACATGCGCCCGTCGGGCGGAGGCGCGGCCGTATCGGCGGCGGGGGCGCCGGATGGCGGCGCGGCCTTGGTGCGACCGGCCTGGACGCGGCCAGTCTGAGCCGAGGTAGCCGAGGTCTGGCCCGAGGCCGTCGGTGTCCGCTGCTTCGAAGCGTTGGCGACGAGCGCGGCAGGCAGGCAGCGCCCGTCAGCGGCGCGGCTCTGGCCTTTCGGACAAGACGTGCCGCAGACGCTCGGCTCCTGGCTCTGCACCATCGCCAGCAGGACGGGATCGGGCTGATCGGTTGGGAGGCTGGCATTGACCCGGTCGGCAACGGCTTTCACGGCCTGCCGCACGGAGGGGCTCCAGACGCCGCTCGCCTCGCCCTGGTAGCAGCCGATGCGTTTGAGCTGGCGCTGGATCTCGCGCGTGAGCGCCGGACGGTCGAGCGGCGGGCTGGCCGTTGCCGCCGTCTCTCCGACGGGCAGGCGTGGAGGCGCCTCTGCAACCCGGACCGGCGCGGAGGTGCCCGGACGCAGCTTCTGCGGTGCCACCGGCAGAGGCGCCAGGGTCGCGGGCGGGGGGCTCCCAGCCGGCGGTGTCTCGACCTTCGGCGGCGGAGGCGTGGCGCTTGGGGCGGGGCTGTCCACGGCCGTCGGCGCGGCGGCTGGCGGGCTTGCCACGGGCGCCGCCGGTGGCACTGCCTGCACCGCGCTCTCGGCGCTCATGGGTCCTGAGGTGGCCCCGGGGTTGGGGTCACGGCCGGCATCCTGTTGTGCGGACAGGGTATAGGCGGCAATCGAGACGCCTGCGAGGATCAGGACGGTCCCGCTCAATTTGCCCATGACGCGGACTCCAGGGGCTCACCGCGTCGAGGGGTGTGCGGGGGGCGCGCGACCCGTCGACCCAGCGTGCTGTCATGCTAGCAAAGACTTGACCGCCGGCCCACGTCTAATGGCGGCCAATTCCGCGGTTTCCCGACGGTTTTAGGATTATCCTTACCCTGCCGCGCCTCGGGGTCTGACTCGGCGGCGCGCCTCGGGGTCAGACCCCTCGCGTCCGACCTATCGACCCTTGCGCCACTGTACGTGCGAGGGGCCTGACCCCGATCACACCACTGTATGTGTGCGAGGGGTCTGCCCCCGATCGCCCCGGCTCACGCAAGAATTAGAATAATTTCGATCCTTCGCTCTCCCGCTCCCCGCCGGCGAGAAACGTGCAGCAAAAACTTGACAGCCCAAGTAGACTTTCGCACAGATAGGCGCACTCGCGAGGTCGCCGGGAGGTTCCCATGGGTTCCCATGAGGGCGGCCCCGCGTCTCTCACCGCAGGGTCCTAAGACTCCGATTGGAGGAAACTATGCAGGCCACACCGAAGGCGCGCCGCGGCGTGCGCGCCTCTGCCCGCGCTGCGATCGCGCTTGCTGCGCTTGCCGGCGGCGCCGCCGCAGCCGCATCGGAAGAGGTCAACATCTACTCCTACCGCCAGCCGCAGCTGATCGATCCGCTGCTCAAGGCTTTCACCGACAAGACCGGCGTCAAGACCAACGTGGTCTATGCCGCCGACGGCCTCAACGAGCGGCTCGCCGCCGAGGGCCGCAACAGCCCGGCCGACCTGCTGTTCACTGTCGACGCGGGCCGCCTCTCGGAGGCCAAGGATGCCGGGCTCACCCAGCCCGTGGACTCCGCGGTGCTTGCCAGGCAGGTCCCCGCGCAGTTCCGCGACCCCAGTAACCACTGGTTCGGGCTCACCATGCGCGGGCGCGTAGTCTACGCCTCCAAGGACCGCGTGAAGCAGGATGCCATCACCTACGAGGATCTGGCCGACCCCAAGTGGAAGGGCAAGTTCTGTGTCCGCTCCGGCCAGCACGTCTACAACACGTCGCTGATTGCCACCATCATCGCCCACAAGGGCGAGGCGTTCGCCGAGACATGGCTCAAGGGCGTGCGCGACAACCTCGCCCACAAGCCCGCCGGCGGCGACCGCGAGCAGGCGCGCGACATCGCCTCGGGCAAGTGCGACCTGGCGCTCGGCAACACCTACTACATGGCGCTCATGGCGACCAATGAGAAGAACCCCGAGCAGAAGCAGTGGGCCGCGGCCATCCGTCCGATATTCCCCAATGCCAACGACCGTGGCACCCATGTCAACATCTCCGGCATGGCCATGGCCAAGAATGCGCCGAACCGCGCTGCCGCGGTGAAGCTAATGGAGTTCCTGGCCTCCGACGAGGCGCAGAAGATCTATGCCACCGCCAACAATGAGTACCCGGTCGGCCCCGGCGTGCCGCCCTCGGATATCGTCAAGAGCTGGGGCACGCTGAAGGCCGACCCGCTGCCCTTGGAGAACATCGCCAAGTACCGCAAGCGCGCCTCCGAGCTGGTCGACAAGGTCAACTTCGACGCCGGCCCGAGCTCGTAACTGTCGGGGGTCGGACCCGGCCGGGTCCGACCCCTTTCCGACGTCATAGTATGGACACAGCCCAATTGTAGCGGGCAGCGCCTGAGGGCGAATCGGGCGTTGACGCAGCAAGGGGAGGGGTCCATGCCGATGTCGGCCGGTGCACGTAAGCTGTGGCACTACAGCGGCTACCTGCAGCCGATCCTCAGTATTGTCGCCGGCGCCGCGTGTCTGATCGCCATACCGCTCTGGTACAGCTCCGGACAGCCCATGGAGCTCGAAGGCGTTGCCATCCTGAGCCTGATCGGCGTGGTCGGCATCGGCTATGGCGCCTTCGCGTTGCGGCGTCACACCCAGCAAGACCCGACAGCGCCGATCCAGACCGTCGACGACCTGCCGCCGGCGGAAGGCGCGCGCCAAACCCGCAATGGCATGTGGGTCATCGCCATCGTCACCGTCCTGGGGACGGCCTTCATGGTCTATCAGCTGGCGCAGGTGGAGTTTGGAACGGCACGCAGCGTGACGGTGTGGGGCCCCGTTGCCATGATGTATGAATTCTTCGGCTTCTGGCCCGCGGTGCTGCTCGTTCCGGCTCTGGGCCTCCTCCTCATCGCCGCGATGGCCCGGAAGCTGCGTGCCATCAAGGAGGGGCAGACCGGCAGGGTGTGAGACCGTCGTCAGGTCGGCTGCGAGGACTCAATGCACATCCGCATCGACGACCTGCGCGGTCCAGAGATAGTCGAGCTGCTCGGGACGCATGTCGCGTTCTGCAGGGCGTCGTCCCCCCCGGAAAGCACGCACGTCCTGGATCTGGACACCCTGCGGTTTCCGGAGATCACCTTCTGGAGCGCCTGGGACGGCGCCAGCCTGCTGGGGTGTGCTGCGCTGAAGGCGCTCGATCCCACTCACGGCGAGATCAAGTCGATGCACACGGCGGCGGCCCATCGCGGCCGCGGCGTGGGGCTCGCGCTGCTCAGGCACATGGTCGGCGAGGCCCGGTCCCGCGGCTATCGGCGGCTCAGCCTCGAGACCGGCTCGATGGCGGCCTTCGCGCCGGCACGCGCTCTCTATGCGCGCTTCGGATTTGTGGAATGTCCGCCGTTCGGGAGCTATCGTCTCGATCCGAACAGCGTCTTCATGACGCTCGAGGTGTAGGGTTGAAACGGGGTCAGACCCCTTCTTCTGCAGTAGAGAATAGAACGCAACATCGGAGGAAAGGGGTCTGACCCCGTCACGCATGGGCCCGTTCAAGGACATCGGCGTCGAGCTTGCCGGCAACATGGTGGCGACCATCGAGATCCGCCGGCCGCCGCACAACTTCTTCGACATCGACCTGATCCGCCAGATCGCCGACGCCTGCGAGGCGCTGGACCAGGATCCGGCCTGCCGCGCCATCGTGCTGGCGGCCCAGGGCGCTGCGTTCTGCGCCGGCGCCAAGCTTGGCGATGGGGCGGACGTGCAGGACGTGCTGGTCAAGAGGTCCGAGGCCGGTCAGGCGGGGCACCTCTACGTCGAGGCGGTGCGCCTGTTCCGCACCGCCAAGTCCATGGTGGGCGCCATCCACGGCCCGGCAGTGGGCGGCGGGCTCGGCCTCGCCCTGGTGCCCGACCTGCGCGTCACCTGCCCCGAGGCCCGCTTCTCAGCCAACTTCACGCGGCTCGGCTTCCATCCGGGCTTCGGCCTCACCCACACGCTGCCCGCCCTCATCGGTCCCTCGAAGGCCGCCATGATGTTCTACACGAGCCGCCGCATCGGAGGCGACGAGGCGGTCCGCATCGGCCTGGCCGACGTGCTGGTGCCGCAGGCGGAGGTGCGCGCCGCCGCGCAGAAGCTTGCCGCCGAGATCGCCGAGAACGCGCCGCTCGGCGTCGTCGAGACGCGCGCCACCCTGCGCGCGGGCCTCGCCGAGGCCGTGCGCGCCGCCACCGACATCGAGCTGGAGAAGCAGACCCGCCTGCGCCGAACGGAGGACTTCAAGGAAGGCGTCGATGCCGTGAACCAGCGCCGCACGCCCAGGTTCGTCGGCCGGTAGGTACGGGTGTCAAGACCCCCTGGGTCTGACACCGCGGCGTACCCCTACTCTTTCATCGGGTTCATGCCGCTGCGCCTCAGGATCGGCCCCTCGATCAGCTTCGGCTCAGGGGCCGCGACGGCGGGCGCAGGCGCAGCGGGCGTAGACTGCGCCTCGATGGTCTTGGCGGCCCTCTCTTTGGCGGCCATGGCGGTGGCGAAGCAGCGGTCGAGGCTGGCGCAGCGCCTCGCCCCGGCCGGGTGCGTGGAGGTGGCCGGGCCGTTGCCGAACGAGCGGCAGACCTGGCCCAGGCCCTCGCGGTTGAGCCAGCCGTCACGCACGCCCGTCTTGACGGCCCAGCAGTCGGCGGCCAGCTCGTCGCCGCCGACATGGTGGTGGCCGCACTCGTGATGGAACACGAACAGGCGCACCGTATCGGGCCAGCGGTTGAGCTGGCGCGGGTTGAACACCACCACGCCGGGCGCGGCCAGCCCCAGGTTCGGCAGGCCCGCGTCGAGCACGTTGCGCATATTGCCGCAGCGCAGGGAGCGCCCGGCGATCAGCATCGAGCCGTCGCGCTGCTTGGCTATGCCTTGGGCAGATTGCGCGGAAACAGCGGGTGGGCCGTCGAAGGCCGCGCATAGGCACGCGACCGCGGCCACACCGCCAATGCGGCGCCAGAACACCGGAGATCCCCTCCTAAACCGGGCGCGGCCCCCAACGGCCGCGTCCGCACCAGAGTGCTAGATTCGAAGTGCTACATGCAAGTTTAGACCCAAATTCGGCAGCGGGAGCTTGGGCAGGCGCCGTAGGATGGACCCGAGGGGCCGTAACCCGCCGCCATCCACAGGCTGCGCCTGCCAACGGTGGGTTACGCGCCTTCGGCGCTAACCCACCCTACGCCTACGCCCCGCCCAGCCCAAGCAGCGCCACATTGCCGCCGGTGGCGGTGATGTCGGTGGTGCGCACGCGCTCGGTGGCGAAGCGGGCGAGGGTGCTCGGGCCGCCAGCCTTCGGCCCGGTGCCCGACAGACCCTCGCCGCCGAACGGCTGCACGCCCACCACGGCGCCGATCTGGTTGCGGTTGACGTAGAGGTTGCCGACGCGGGCGTGCTCGGCCACGTAGTCGGCCACCGCGGCGATCCGGCTGTGCACGCCGAGGGTGAGGCCATAGCCGCTGGCGTTGATGGCCGCCACCACCTTGTCGAGATGCCCGGCCTGGAAGCGGACGACGTGCAGGATGGGGCCGAATACCTCCTCCCTGATCGCAGCGGCGTCGGCTATCTCGAACGCCGCCGGGGTCACGTAGGTGCCCGCCTCGCACTCGAGCGGCAGGTCCAAGTCCACAAGCTGCCGTCCCTCCTTCTGCATGCGCAGCTTGTGAGCGTCGAGCCGCTCCGCGGCGTCCTCGTCGATCACGGGACCGATGTCGGTGGCGTAATCGAGCGGGTCGCCGATATCGAGCGCCTCCACCGCGCCCACCAGCATGTCGATCGTCGGCTTGGCGGCGTCCTCCTGCACGAACAAGATGCGCGCCGCCGAGCAGCGCTGGCCCGCCGAGTCGAAGGCCGAGCGCACCGCGTCGCGGATCGCCTGCTCGGGCAGCGCGCTGGAGTCGACGATCATGGCGTTGAGCCCGCCGGTCTCGGCGATCAGCGGCACCATGGCCCCGCGCCGCGCCGCCAGCGCGCTCTGGATGGCCCACCCGGTGGCATTGGAGCCGGTGAAGGCCACGCCCGCCACCCGGAGGTCCTTCACCAGGGCGGAGCCGACGGCACCGTCGCCCGGCAGAAGCTGCAGCACACTCGGAGGCAGGCCCGCCTGGTTGAGCAATTCGGCCGCCAGGAAGGCCACGATGGGCGTCTGCTCGGCGGGCTTGGCCAGCACCGGATTGCCGGCTGCCAGCGCCGCCGCCACCTGCCCGGTGAAGATAGCGAGCGGGAAGTTCCAGGGCGAGATGCAGGCGAACGGCCCCCGTCCGCGCAGCTCCAGCAGGTTCGTCTCGCCGGTCGGGCCCTTGAGGTTCACAGGCCCCGCGAACAGTCGGCGCGCCTCGCTGGCGTAGTAGCGCAGGAAATCCACGGCCTCGCGCACATCGCCCAGTGCACTCTCCAGCGTCTTGCCAGCCTCGCGCACGATCACCGCCATCAGCCGTGCGCGATCGCGCTCGTAGAGGTCGGCGGCCCTCTCCAGGATGTCGGCGCGAGCCGGGCCGCCAAGCCGGTCCCAGGCGTGCGCGGCCCTCTGCGCCCCCGCGATCGCCTGCCCGACAGCGGCCGCATCCGCCGCGCGCACCGTGCCGATGCGCTGGCGCCGGTCGTGCGGACACAGCACCAGCTGGCCCGGATCGGTGCCAGCCAGCACCTTCCCGTCCACGATGGGTGCGGCGGCGAAGGGCGCCCCCACCTCCGCGGCAATATCCGCCAGGAGCGCTTGGCGCACCGCCGGCTGATAGAGGGCCAGCCCACGGCTGTTCATCCTCTCGGGCAGGAAGATCTCCGGCGGGCGCGGCAGCCGCGGCGCCATGCTGCGGCCCGCCCGTTCCGCTTCCACAACGGCGAGAGGATCGCGCACGATCTCCTCGATCGGCGCCGCGGCGTCGGCCAGGCGGTGGACGAACGAGGTGTTCGCCCCGTTCTCCAGGAGCCGCCGCACGAGATACGCCACTAGGTCCTCGTGTGGGCCGACCGGCGCATAAATGCGGCAGGCGGCGCCGAGCTTGCCCTCGCCCACCACCTCCTCGTAGAGGGCCTCGCCCATGCCGTGCAGGCGCTGGAGCTCGTAGGCCTGGGCAGAGGGCGCAACCACGCTGACCGCCGCGATGGAGAGCGCGTTGTGGGTGGCGAACTGGGGCAGGAACGCCGTCGGGTCGGACAGCAGCAGCCGCATGCACGCGAGCCACGACACGTCCGTGTGCACCTTGCGCGTCAGCACCGGATAGTCGGCGAGGCCGCGCTCCTGCGCCCATTTGATCTCGCTGTCCCAGTAGGCACCCTTCACCAACCGCACCGGGATCGGCTTGCCCTCGGCCTGGGCCAGCCGACGCAGCCAGCGCAGCATCGGGACAGCCCGCTTGCCGTAGGCCTGCACCACGATGCCGAGCCCAGGCCAGCCCTTGAGGGCGGGATCGGCGAACGCGGCGGCGAACAGCGTGAGGGTGGGATCGAGGCGGTCCTGCTCCTCGGCGTCGATGGTGAGCATCAATCCGTTGCGGCGCGCTGCAGCGGCAAGCTCGACGAGACGAGGCAGCAGCTCCAGCATGAGGCGCTCCTCCTTGCCGGGGTCGAAGCGCGGATGCAGGGCCGAGAGCTTGACGGACAGCCCGGGCCGCGCCAGCAGCTCGTGCGCCCGCACGGTGCCGCGGCCGGCGGCCCCACTTGAACCCGGATGCGCGCGTCCGACGGCCTCGGCGGCGGCCACGTAGCGGCCGAAGTATTTGTCGGCGTCGGCGGCCGTCCGCGCCCGCTCGCCCAGCATGTCGTAGGAGAAGCGCCAGCCCGTGGCCTGCATCGGCGCGGCGCGCGCCAGCGCCTCCTCGATGGTGCGCCCCAGCACGAAGCTGTCGCCCAGGATGCGCATGGCCTGGCGCAGCGCCTGGCGGATCACCGGCTCGCCCGACCGGCCCACCAGCCGCTTGAGGATGGCGGCCGGCCCCGAGCCCTTGTCCTGGCCCAGCCGCACCACGCCGCCCGTGATCATCAGGCCGAAGGTGGAGGCGTTGACGAGCAGGCTGTCGGAGTGCCCGAGGTGCTTCATCCAATGCCCGCTGCCGATCTTCTCCGCGATCAGCGCGTCCACCGTGTCCTTGTCGGGAATGCGCAGCAGCGCCTCGGCCAGGCACATGAGGATGACGCCCTCGCCGGAGGCAAGACCGTACTCGCTCATGAAGGCGTCGATGCCGCCGTGCTTGTGGGGGTTGGTGCGGGCGCCGCGCACCAGCTGCGCCGCCACGCCGGCAATGCGGGCGCGCTCGTCGGCCGTGAAGATGGCCCGCTCCATGAGGCGGTCCACCAAGCCGGGCTCGTCCATCAGATGATAGACGGCCATCTCGTCGCGTGGGGGGCCCTGCACCGGCGCGGCGGCGCTCTCGGTCGACGGGATGATGGTATCGCCTGGGCTCATATCGGCTCCCCGCAGCTGCCTCGGTTGGAGCGGGAGACTCACTCCATATGGTAGCACACGTGCCGGACCCCTCCGGGTCTGACACGAAACTCGCGCGGCGGCGCCGACAGGTCCCCTCTCCCCGTCGCCCTCGGGGCGATTGTGGCGAGGCTTGCCCTCGTGGATGGCCCGAGGGCGGCGGGGAGAGGGGGACCCCGCGCCACTCGCCTCTCTCGCAGCGCTCAATGCAGTTGGTGCACACCATTTCGTTGTCAAGGGTCGGCGCAGCCGGTGATCGGCTGACACCATCTTGCGTTGCCGGCACCGCGCGCCGTAGTTTGCGGGCCGCTGATCGAACAGGAGGCACGAGCTCGGTCATGAGCGGGGCTGTTTCCGTGGTGCGCAGCCTGGGGCCGCTGCGGGCACAGGTGCGGGCTTGGCGCGAGGCCGGGGAGAGCGTCGCTCTCATCCCCACCATGGGCGCGCTGCATCGGGGCCACCTGGAGCTGGTGCGCATCGCCAAGGCGCGCTGCCGGCGCGCGGTGGCGTCGATCTTCGTCAACCCGACGCAGTTCGCCCCGCACGAGGACTTCGACCGCTACCCGCGCGACGAGGCGGGCGATCTCGCCAAGCTGGCATCGGTCGGCTGCGACCTGGTCTGGGCGCCGGACCGGTCCGTGATGTACCCCGACGGCTTCGCCACCAGGATCGTGCCTGTCGGCGCCGCCGAGGGCCTGGAGAGCGACGTCCGCCCGCAGTTCTTCGCTGGCGTCGCCACAGTGTGCTGCAAGCTCTTCACCCAGGTCGCGCCCGACATCGCCGTGTTCGGCGAGAAGGACTATCAGCAGCTGTGCGTCGTGCGGCAGATGGTGCGCGACCTGGACCTGCCGTTGGAGATCGTGGCCGCTGAGACCGTGCGCGAGGCCGACGGCCTCGCCATGAGCTCGCGCAACGCCTATCTCTCCGCCGAGGAGCGCCGCATCGCCCCGCTGCTTCACCGCACCATTGCCGAGGTGGCCCGGGTGGCGGCCGAGCGCGGCAGCATCGGCGCAGCCGTTGCGGAGGGCAGGGCCGCGCTCGCGTCCGCCGGCTTCAAGGTGGACTACCTGGAGGTGCGCGACGCCGAGACGCTGCGCCCCGCTGCGCCGGGTGCCGGACGCCCCCCGCGCGTGCTGGTCGCCGCCTGGCTCGGCAAGACGCGGCTGATCGACAACGTCGCCGCGTGAGAAGGTTTCAGGTGTCAGGTTTCAGGTTTCAGGGCTTCCTGGAGCCGCTGAAACCTGAAACCTGAGACCTGACACCTGATGCTGTTCCTCCTCAAGATCGCCGTGACCCCGCTCCTGGTGGCGGGCGTGGCGCTGGCGGCGCGGCGGTGGGGGCCGACGGTGGGCGGCATCCTCATGGGCCTGCCGTGGTTCACCGGCCCGGTGCTGTTCATCCTGATCCTCGATCAGGGCATCGAGTTCGGCGTTGCCGCCTGCCTCGGCGTGGTGATCGCGGTGACGTGCATCAGCGCCTTCATGCTGGCCTACGGCCTCGTTGCCGCCGTCGCCCGCTGGCCCTTGAGCCTCGCGGCCGGGGCCGCGGCTTTCTTCGCCGGGGCCGCGGCGCTGAGCGATCCAGCGCTGTCGGCGCGCATCCTGCCCCCGGCGCTGCCGCCGCTGTGGGCCGCCGCCGCCCTCGGCGCGGCCAGCCTGTGCGTGGCGCTGGCGCTGCTCCCGCGGCCGCGCGGCGGCGTGCCGCCGCCGGCGCCGCCCTGGTGGGATATACCAGCGCGCATGGCCGCCGCGGCGGTGCTTGTGGCCGCGCTGGTGACAGGGGCCGACGCGCTGGGGCCGCGGCTCGCCGGCGTGCTGGCGAGCTATCCCATCATCCTGACCGTTACCGGCACCTTCACGCACTACAGCTCGGGCCGCGATGCCATCTGGCGGGTGCTGCGGGGCCTGGCGGCGTCGCTGTTCGGCTTCATCGCCTTCTTCCTGGTGGTGGGCCTCGCGCTGCCCGCAACCGGCGTGGTCGGCGCCTATGCGCTGGCGTCGGTCTCGGCGCTCGCCATCACCTCCGCCCTCCTCGCCGCACACCGCGCGCGGCACGCCGCGTGGACCGGCGCCCTGCGCCGCCCCTGAAGCGGCGCCGCTCTCCGGCCTGTTCCAGCATCCGTCGTCTCGCAACGGTCGCGGTGCATCAAGCATGCGTGAGAGCCTCTTCCCGGCCCGGCCGCAACGCCCATATCCGGAACGACAAGGCAACGAAGCCGACAAAAAACGAACCGAGAGATGCTCATGAGCCCTACACCGAGGACCCTTCGCGGGTCGGGTCAAGCGAAGCGCAGACCCAACACGCGTCTGGCGATCGTACTGGCCGCCCTGCTGGCGCAGACCGCCCCGATACTGTCCACATCGACGCCAGCTCAGGCTGAAGCCATGTATGCCCGGGTCAGCGCGGCTGCCTATTCGGACGAGGCGCTGCCGGGCGAAGGCCGGCCGCCATCGCCGGGACCGACCGGCCCCGACGGCCTCTCGTAGGCCGGCTCGACGCCGCCACCACCGCGTGAGGGAGGCGACGGGGTCAGACCCCTCGCCCCCAACCTCTCGACAAAAGACGCGACGCCGGGCGCGAGGGGTCTGACCCCGTTCCATGCCGCCCCGTCCGGGGGGCTACGCTCACCCCAGCTCCCGCTTGGCCTCGGCGATCAGCCCTGTCGCATCTCCACGGCCTGCCACGTCATCCGCCAGCACAGGCGCTGCAGGATGGCTCATGCGCTGGTGCCGCAGCACGCCCACGACCACCGCGGCGACCGTGAGAGCGGCGGCGGCGATGGGGACGGCATCGGCGGAAACCTTGAGGCCGAGCAGGTCGAGGTCGCGCAGGCTGAACAGGGCCTTGGAGCCGCTCTCGCCGTTGGGGAAGAACATGACCGCGAACGACATCGCTGCGAGCAGCAGGCGCAGCACGATGTCGGGCGGGCGGCTCTCCAGGAAGCGGCCGAAGAGCGAGAAGGCCACGCCGCTGGTGCCGATGAAAACGAGAACGGTGTCCCACACCTGCGACCAGCCGGGGTTCACCACCATGTTGGAGCGGGTGAAGATGGCGAACGTCATCAGCGTGATAGGCGCGCAGATCTTGAGCGCCTCGTACATGGTGCGTATGAACGAGGCCTCGGCGATGCGGGCTGAGACGGCGGCGGTGAGCGAGGTGGGCGGGGACAGCTCGCCCCACACCGACAACAGGAACACGAAGAAGTGCGCGATCCACGGGTCGATGCCCAGCTGCTGCATCGGCCGTACGATGACGATGGCGCCGATGATGTAAGTGGCCGTGGGCGGCAGGCCGGCGCCGGCAAGCCAGCCGAACACGTAGGCCATGAAGATCACGCCCAGGATGTTGGCGGCACCCAGGTCGATGATCATCGCCCCCATGCGGTTGATGAAGCCCGTCACCGTGAACAGGCCGATCATGATGCCGAGCGTGGCGAGCAGCAGCGTGAGGTACGACGTCATGTCGGCGTGCGTCTCGATCGCCCGTCGGATGCTGCCCCACAGCGTCTCCTGCTCCAGCGTCGGGTCCTTGACGATGTGCTTGAAGACGAGGAACGCGAGCACCAGCAGGACGAACAGGAAGACGGCCGTCTGCAGCGCCGCCAGCAGCTCGCCGCGGCCGACCCAGCCCATCAGGTAGAGCAGGAAGGCCACGGCCGCGAAGAAGATCAGCGTGCGCACCTGGTCGTAGGCGGGCACCTTGGGCGCGGCCACCTGGTCGCGCGGCAGGAGGCGCACGCAGATGAGGTAGATGGCGAAGGCGATGGAGGCGTAGTAGACGAGGGCCAGAGCGAAGCCGCGCTTCACCACCTCCCAGTAGGACACGCCCAGGAAGTCCGACATCAGGAACGCGCCGACGCCCATCATCGGCGGCATGATGAGGCCGCCCATGGAGGCGGCAGTCTCGGCGGCGGCGGCGAAGGTGCCGGGCACCCCGTAGCGCCGCATCAGCGGGATGGTGATGGTGCCCACCACGGCGGCGTTGGCCGAGCCCGAGCCGGAGACCATGCCGACCGCCATCGAGCCCATCACGGCCGTTTGCGGCACCAGCTGGCGCTGGCGGCCGGCGAGGCGGCGCATCACCTGGATCATGGCGCCCTGGGCGCCGAAGCCGTTGGCGGCGGCGGCCAGCAGCAGGAACGCGGCGATCAGGGTGAGCGCCAGCTGGCCGTAGATGCCGTAGATGCCGGTCGAGAACTCAACCGTGCTGGAGGTGACGACCCGGTAGAAGGTGGTGCCGGGGTGCCAGAAGAAGTCGATGGGGCTGAGATAGCCCCAGATCGTATAGAGCACGAGGCCGACATTGACCCAGAACAGCACGGGGTGCGCGAGGCGCGACAGCTCCATCACCAGCAGAAACACCAAGAGGCCGACGACGAAATCGTGCCGGGTAAAGGTGCCCTGGGCGTAGATGGCGATGCGCTCGAACTCGTAGAGGAAATAGACGAAGGCATAGGCGCAGATGGCGATGTAAGCCGCCACGACGATGCGGTTGAGAGCGGGCGGAAGAAACCGGTACAGGTCATCCTGCCGATACATGAACATGATCTGCAGGGTGAGCGCCACCGGCATGAGGTTGGCGACCAGCTGCTGCTCGCCGCCGTAGCCGGTGTAGTAGTACCAGATCAGCCAGACGAGCTGGACGAGCGCGACGACGAAGATCGCGTTTCTCAGGTTGAGGATTGCCTTGAGCCGGTTGGTCATGTCCTTCATGCCGGCCAGAGGCGCGGCGTCGCTCCCTTCTTCTGTGCCCCGTTTCTCTCCGGAGGCTTCTGTTTTTTAGGTGCAATGCGGCTTCGCCTTACTGCACCCCTACACCCCCAGGTTCACGGTCACGTTCTTGCGCTGGGTGAAGCTGTCGAGCATGCCCTCCAGGGAGAACTCGCGGCCGATGCCGGACTGCTTGACGCCGCCGTAGGAGTGGCCGGGGGACTGGCCGAGGCCCTGGTTCACCTGCACCCAGCCGGCCTCAATGGCGTGCGCGGCGCGCAAGGCGCGGCCGATGTCGCGGGTCCACACGTAAGCCGCGAGGCCGTAGTGGGTATCGTTGGCCATACGGATCACCTCGGCCTCGTCGGTCCAGCGGATCGCCACCAGCACCGGGCCGAAGATCTCCTCGCGCGCCAGGCGCCAGTCGTTGGCGGCGTTGGCGAACACGGTGGGGATGGCGTAGTAGCCCTGCGCCAGCGGCCCGGTCTTGGGCGGCAGGCCGCCGAACAGCATCTTGGCGCCCGGCTGCTTCATGCCTTCCTCGACGTAGCCGCAGACCTTGTTGAACTGCCTGGCGTTGATGATGGCGCCGATGTCGGAGGT
>JBIOWI010000105.1:0-9325 GCA_044868325.1 Hyphomicrobiaceae bacterium | reverse complement strand
ATTTATCGCGCCGCCGCCGGCGACCAGACATTTCCCTCATATTGCAGTCATGCTGCAGCAATGATCGCAGCATGATCAGCGAAGGAGCTCCCGGTTGGATGGCCTGCCCGAATACCCGGCCCGGAGGCTCAGGTGTTCATCGAATCAAAGAACTCGGAGTTGCTCTTGGTCGAGCGCAGCTTGTCGAGCAGGAAGTCGATCGCGTCCATGGTGCCCATCGGGTTCAGGATGCGGCGGAGCACGTACATCTTCTTCAGCACCTGCGGGTCGGTGATGAGCTCCTCCTTGCGGGTGCCGGAGCGCGAGATGTCGATCGCCGGGAAGGTCCGCTTGTCCGAAACCTTGCGGTCCAGGATCAGTTCCGAGTTACCGGTGCCCTTGAACTCTTCGAAGATGACTTCGTCCATGCGGCTGCCGGTATCGACCAGCGCGGTCGCGATGATGGTGAGCGAGCCGCCCTCCTCGATGTTGCGCGCGGCACCGAAGAAGCGTTTGGGCCTCTGTAGCGCGTTGGCATCGACGCCGCCGGTCAGCACCTTGCCGGACGACGGCACCACCGTGTTGTAGGCGCGGCCGAGACGCGTGATCGAATCCAGCAGGATCACCACGTCGCGCTTGTGCTCGACGAGGCGCTTGGCCTTCTCGATCACCATCTCGGCCACCTGCACGTGGCGCGAGGCCGGCTCGTCGAAGGTGGACGAGATCACCTCGCCCTTCACCGAGCGCTGCATGTCGGTCACCTCTTCGGGGCGCTCGTCGATCAAGAGCACGATCAGATAGCACTCGGGATGATTGACCGAGATCGAGTGCGCGATGTTCTGCAGCAGCACGGTCTTGCCGGTGCGCGGCTGCGCCACGATCAGGGCACGCTGGCCCGCGCCGAGCGGCGCCACGATGTCGATCACGCGCGGGGAGAGGTCCTTGATGGTCGGGTCCTCGATCTCCATGCGCAGCCACTTGGTTGGATAAAGCGGCGTCAGGTTGTCGAAGTGCACCTTGTGGCGCTGTTTCTCCGGATCCTCGAAGTTGATCGAGTTGACCTTGAGGAGGGCGAAATAGCGCTCGCCCTCGCGCGGGCTGCGGATCTGGCCTTCCACCGTATCGCCGGAGCGCAGCGAGAAGCGCCGGATCTGCGAGGGCGAGATGTAGATGTTGTCGGGACCGGGGAGATAGTTGGCGTCGGGCGAGCGCAGGAAGCCGAAGCCGTCCTGCAGCACCTCGACCACGCCGGTGCCGATGATCTCGGTGTTCTGGCTCGCCAGCTGCTTCAAGATGGCGAACATCTGCTCCTGCTTGCGCATGGAGCTGGCATTCTCGACGCCGATCTCCTCCGCGAAGCTCAACAGCTCCGTCGGCGTCTTGCTCTTGAGGTCTTGGAGCTTCATCTCCTTGACGGCTGTTGTCGTGTCTTGCATGGGAAGTCTCCGGGGAGGGAGCGGCTGTGCGGCCTTGAGCACGTGAAAGGGAAGGTCAGGCGCGGAAGCCGGCAGGGGAGGGGTGCGGAAGGGAGTTTCCGGATTGTCGCGGCCTTCGGCGGCGCATCTGGCTCACGAAGGCCCCGCCAACACGCCGCGATGGGCGGCAGGCGGCAACGAATCGTTATATAGCAGGTTACCTGCGGGAATGAAAGGGGCGTATGGGCGAGTGTGTAGCTCGTGAAACAGCAAGTTAGCTGTTGGATGGTGCCCAGGAGAGGACTCGAACCTCCACGGCTTTTACACCGCTAGTACCTGAAACTAGTGCGTCTACCAATTCCGCCACCTGGGCAGGCCCGGAGCAGGCTGGGCGCTAGTTAGGGCCGGCCTTACCACTTGTCAATTGTGCGCGGATTTGCGCACCCCTGCCCCGGCATTCTTGGGACCTGCCGCCTTCACAGTCGCGACGCGCGCGGCTAATCCATGCCCTGGGGCAGGACGAGGGCAGGGGAGCATTGACGATGACCTCGCGGCTGGAGCAGGGAAGCCTCGTGACCGTGTTCGGCGGTTCGGGCTTCCTCGGGCGCTACGCGGTGCGTGCGCTCGCCGCGGACGGCTGGCGCGTCAGGGCCGCCTGCCGCCGGCCCGATCTTGCCGGCCATTTGCAACCCATGGGCGCGGTGGGCCAGATCCACCCGGTCCAGGCCAACCTGCGCTATCCCGATTCGGTGCGGCAGGCAGTGGAGGGTGCCACGGCGGTGGTGAACCTGGTCGGCATCCTGGCCGAATGCCGCTTCTGCCTCTCGCGCTCGGCCCGGCAGACCTTCCATGCCGTCCACGTGGCCGGCGCCCGCGCCGCGGCCCGTGCCGCCCGCGAGGCCGGCGCCAAGACCTTCGTGCATGTCTCCGCCATCGGCGCCGACCGCAAGTACTGGGCGAGGTACGCACGCACCAAAGCCGCGGGCGAGGCCGCGGTGCTAGCCGAGTTCCCTACCGCCGTCATCCTGCGGCCGTCCCTGGTGTTCGGACCGGAGGACCAGCTTTTCAACCGTTTCGCCAACATGGCGCGCCTCTCGCCGTTCCTGCCGCTGATCGGCGGCGGCAAGACGAGGTTCCAGCCGGTCTACGTGGGAGACGTGGCGGCGGCCATCGCCGCCGCCTCCGCCGGCAAGGCCAGGCCGCACACCATCTACGAGCTGGGCGGACCCGAGGTCGTCACCTTCCGGCAGCTCCTGGACCTGGTGCAGGACTGGTCCGGCCGGCGCCGCTGGTATTTCCGCATCCCGTTCTGGCTCGCCCAGATCGGTGCGTTCCTCACGGCGCCCCTCCCCCACGGTCTGCGCCCGCTCACCGTGGATCAGGTGCGCATGTTGATGCGCCCCAACGTGGTGGACGAAGCCGCCGTCAAGGAGGGCCGCACCCTGCAGGGGCTCGGCATCGCCCACCAGCACGCCATGGCCGGCATCGTACCCGAGTACCTGGAGCGCTTCCGCCCGCACGGCCAGTTCGCGAGCTACCGCAGTTAGGTTTCAGGTGTCAGGGATCAGGTTTCAGGGAAGAGCACGACGGGCGAGTCTCCCTGAAACCTGACCCCTAGAACCTGAAACCTGCATCATACCACCTCGTTGCGGAGCGGTGCGCCGCGCCACAGGCGGTCCAGGTTCTCCAGGAGGATGTCGATCACGTTGTCCTCGTAGGCGCGCGTCTCGCCGGCGGTATGGGGCGTGATCAGCACGTTGGGCATCGCCCACAGCGGCGAGGATGCCGGCAGCGGCTCCTCTGAGGTCACGTCGAGCGCGGCGCCGGCAAGGCGGCCCTCCTGCAACGCCTGGATCAGCGCCGGCTCGTCCACCACACGCCCGCGGGCAACGTTGACGAGGTGCGCGCCGGGCCGCATGGCCTCCAGCGCAGCGGCATCGATCAGGTTCTGGGTCTCCGGCGTCAGCGGGCAGGTGAGGGCCACGATATCGGCCTCACGCAGCAGCTCGTGCAGCCGGTCCGTCCCGGCGACGGCGTCCACCCCCTCCGCCCCGGTCGACGGATCGCGCTTGGTGGCGACTACGCGCATGTCGAATGCCTTGGCGAGCCGCGCCAGGCGCGCGCCGATGCGGCCCATGCCGACCACCAGCAGCGTCTTGCCGGCCAGCTCGAGCTCGCGCCGGGCGATCTCGCCGATCATGCCGCGCCAGTGCCTGGCATGCTGGTTGTCGCGCGCCTCGGGCAGGCGGCGGCTGAGCGCCAGCATCAGCGCCATCGCGTGCTCGGCCACGGCCTGCGCGTTGACGCCCGCCGCCCCGGCCACGCGCACCCCGCGCTGGCGCAGGAGCGGCTTGTCGTACTGGTCCGTGCCGGCGCTGATCGACTGGATGAACCTGAGCCGCTTGGCGATGTCGATGAGCTCGTTCCTCCACATCATGGAAACGACCAGCACATCGGCCTCGGGCAGCTGCCGTGCGAGGTCCTCCGCCGTGCGCACCTCGACATGGGCAATGCCGGTGTTGCGCAGCCGGAAGCGCTCCGCCATGCGGTAAGCGCCGTGCGCGAAGCAGATCTTGAGCTGGTCTCTGGGGGGAAGCATCGTTCGCCAGGTTTCAGGGATTAGGTTTCAGGTTTCAGGGACATCGATTATGGCCTGAAACCTGATCCCTGAAACCTGAAACCTACACGACGATCTGGGTCCCGATCTCCACGACACGATCGTGCGGGATCTGGAAGTACGTCGTCGCGTTCTCGGCGCTGCGGGCGAGCCAGATGAAGAGCCTCTCCTGCAGGCGGTTCATCTTCGATTTGGGCGTGGGGCGCAGGGTCCTGCGCGACAGGAAGAACGAGGTGGCGGGCGGGTCGATGTTGAGGCCCCGGTGCCTGCACAGCTGAAGGCCCTTCATCACGTTCGGCGTCTCCATGAAGCCGTAGGTGAGCGTCACGGCCGTGAACGTCTCCGAGACAGGCTCGATCCTGACCCGCTCGCTGTTGGGCACGCGCGGCGCATCGGCCGACTTGACGGTCAGCATGATGTTGCGCTCGTGCAGCATGTGGTTGTGCTTGAGGTTGTGGAGCAGCGAGCTGGGAGCCGCCTCGGGCGTGGCAGTGAGGAACACGGCGGTGCCGCTGACGCGCAGCGGCGGCTTTCGCTCCAGGGAGTTGAGCACCGACCGCAGGTCGGCGTGCGAGCGCTCCTCGGCGGCAAGAATTGCCGTGCCGCGCCGCCACGTCAGCATGACCGCGATCAGGAAGAGCGCGACGGCGATCGGCACCCACGCGCCCTGGAGGAGCTTCATGGCGTTGGCACCGAAGAAGATCAGCTCGATCGCCAGCAGCGGCACAAGGAGCGCTGCAACGCGCCACACCGGCCACAGCCACCCCTTGCGAAGGACGACGAACGCCATCAGGGAGGTCGTGATCATGCAGGCGGTGACGGCAACGCCGTAGGCCGACGCAAGCGCGCTCGAGCTCCTGAACATCACGACGAGCAGCAACACGGCGAGCAACAGCAGCCAGTTGACGCGCGGCATGTAGATCTGCCCCGCCATCTCCTCGGACGTGTGGAGGACGCTGAACCTCGGCAGCAGTCCGAGCTGGACCGCCTGCCGGGTGAGCGAGTAGGCGCCTGTGATCACGGCTTGGCTGGCGATCACGGTGGCGGCCGTGGTGAGCACCAGGGCGGGCCAGCGACCCCATTCCGGAAACATCAGGAAGAAGGGGTTCTGGAGGGTCACCGGATTGCCGAGCACCAGCGCACCCTGTCCCATGTAGTTGATTGTGAGCGCCGGCAGCGCCACCCCCAGCCAAGCCGCCTGCACGGGTACCCGGCCGAAGTGGCCAAGGTCCGCATAGAGGGTCTCCGAGCCGGTCACGGCAAGGAAGACGAGGCCCAGCACGGCGATGCCGACAAGACCGTTGCTGAAGAGGAACGAGACGCCGTGGACCGGATTGAACGCCGCCAGAACGCCGGGATGCTCGGCAATGCGCACCGCGCCGACAATGGCGAGTGTGACGAACCACACAAGAATGATCGGGCCGAACAGGGCGCCGACCTTGCCGGTGCCGCGGCTCTGCATGGCGAAGAGACCGACCAGGATGGCGATGGAGAGCGGCACCACCACTCCTTCGAAGCCGGGCCCAAGCACCGTCAGGCCCTCGATGGCGGATATCACCGACAGCGCCGGCGTGATGGCTGCATCGCTGTAGAGAAACGATGCACCGGCGATGCCGAGCAGCAGGAGCGGATACCGGCTGCGCTGGACCACCGATTGCGCCAGTGCCATGAGGGCAAAGGTGCCGCCCTCGCCGCTATAGTCGGCCCGCAGAAGCACGAAAACGTACTTCAGCGTGACCAGCAGCAGGAGCGACCACACGATCAGGGACAGTATGCCGAGCACGATCGCCGGCGTCACCTGCGCTTCCCCGGTTGCCGCGATGGCCGCCTCCTTGAAGGCGTAGATAGGACTCGTGCCGATGTCGCCGTAGACGACGCCGATGGCGCCGAGCGTCAGCGGCCAGAATCGATTGGGCTGGACCTGCCCCTGCTTGCCTGCCTTGGGGCGCGATGCCGCCGCCGCTGCCATGAGCGCCTCGCCGTGCCGACACATTGAACGCGCGATACGGCGCGGCTTTTACTCCTTCGCTCGGCTGGGGGATAGGGACACGGTGGCGCGACACAGCGTTAATCGGCCGGCCGTGCCGGGTGCCGCCGGCGCCGCGTCAGCTCTTGGCAAGTGTGACGTTGACGCTGCGCAGCTCGATTCCCTCGGCGGTGATGGTCACCACCTGCTTGGCGCCGGTGGTCGTGACCGTCATGGCGCCGGAGAAGCCGCCGCCCGTCACCGTGAGGGTCATCTTGTCCGCGGCAAGACGTCCGCTGGCCTCGCCTGTGGCGTTGAACGTGCGCTCCTCCCAGGTGCCGGCGAGCTTCTCGCCCTGCGCCGTCAACTCCCCGCGGATCTCGACCTCGGCGTTGCCGCCGCGGCAGCGGATGGCAAGCTTCAGCTTGTCGCCGCTGCCGGTGTAGTAGGCCGTGCACCGGATATCGTCGGACTTCCCGTCGCGATATCGGATCTGGCCCGAGCCGGCCCAGGAGCCGAGCAGGTTGCCGAACGCGTCCGCATGGGCGACGGGGCAAAGCAGGGCCAGCGCCGCCAGCGCGCCGAGCCCCCACCGGCCGTGTCGCCGATGAGTGCGGCTCGGCGCCGCCGCGCTGGGCCCGGCCGCAACATCCTCGCAGGTACTCCGTGTCTCGGTCGTCGGCATTCGCTCTCTCCCGTCGCAATGGTACGTCCCGGGCGATCATGAGCGCGCCCGCGAGGAAAACGCAACGGGAAGGACCGCCATTTATGGGACCGGAGACGCAATCCGACGACAGCACGATGGGAGACCGGGACCGATCGGGAGTCAGACCCTGCAGGTCTTACCCTATTGCGATCCTCGACCAACATGAGCGCGGCTCTGCCTGGTGCGCTCGGATGCCTCGGCGGCGTCAATGCCCTCCCTGCGCCCGCAGCTTCTCCCGCACGAGGCTGGGCAAAGTTGACTACTCAACGATGGCGACCGTAGTCTGGCGCCGCGGTGGAATTCAAGGCTCGGCCCTAGGACGGACCGTGGGCGGCCGCGGGGTGGCGAGGAGGCGGCCAGGGAGTCGCCAGGGAGTCGAATGGGCAAGCACGTCGTTGCAAGCGTGGGGGAGATTGCGCCAGGCGGCCGCAAGCTGGTGGAGGTCGAGGGGCGGCTGATCGCGATCTTCAACCTGTCCGGGGAATACTTCGCGCTCCTTAACCGTTGTCCGCATCAGGGCGGCAGTCTCTATCACGGTAAGCTCACGGGCCTCGTCCAATCCGACGAGCCGGGTTGCTACAGCTATTCCAGGCGCGGTGAGATCGTCCGCTGCCCGTGGCACGCCTGGGAATTCGACATCCGCACAGGCAAGTCCTGGTGCGAGCCGCGCAAGGTGCGCGTCAAGAACTACCCGGTGAGCGTGGAGCCCGGCGTCCAGCTGGTGGAAGGCCCGTACACGGCTGAGACCTTCCCCGTCAGCATCGAGGCCAGCTACGTCGTCGTCGAGGTCTGACGTAGCTGTAACGCCGGTGTGGCGCCTGGGCGCTTGCCGGACGGCCCATCAATCCGCTATTTGAGCTTACTTTCCGCCCACCCCTCGGAGCAGCATCCCGCGATGCCGCGGCCAAGCAAGACGCGCCCCCCTGCCGCAGACGCGGCCCTCCCCGGGCCGGTCCTCGATCTTAAGGATCACATCGCCACCAGGGTGGCCATCTTCGCCAACCGCCTGTCGCGCGCCGCCTCGCGCTTCTATCGCAAGGAGTACGGCATCGGCGTCGTCGAGTGGCGGCTGATGATGTACATCGGCCGCACCAAGGAGACGCGCGCCAACCGCATCTGCAGCGAGACCGACCTGGACAAAGGCGCCGTCAGCCGCAGCCTGGCGACGCTGCAGCGCATGGGCATCGTGAGCGTGAAGGGGGACGGCTCCGACAACCGGCGCAACAACGTGGCCCTCACGGCCAAGGGCCGCGCTCTCTACGACGATCTGGTTCCCATCGCCCTCTGCCGCCAGAGGGCGCTGGTGGCAGACCTCGCGCCCGACGAGGTCCGGGTCTTCCTGGGCCTGATCGAGAAGCTGCAGGCGAAGGTGGCCGGCGGAGAGCCCGGCGCCGACGCGCCTGTGCCCACCCTGCGTCCGCTGGCCCTGCCGACGCTCAAGCGCGCCCCGCGTCGGGACGGATTGCCCAGGCGCCGTGCGTCGGCACGGAGAGGGTGAGGGCGTCGCCCTCGCGCACCGGCAGCAGCGCCGGCGACTCCACGTTGAGCCTCTGTGCCGGCGTCTCGACGCCAAGCGACACCCGCGCGCCGCGGAAGGTGAGCTGCTTCACCTCGCCCGTCCAGGAGATGCCGCCGCCGTCCGCTCCGGCTGCCGCACGCGCCGCTTCGCCGATGCGCACGTTCTCAGGCCGCACCAGCACCGTCACCGGCTCGCCCTCCGCGAACGACTCGCCGGCGCGGCATTCGCCGTCCCAGCCAGCACCACGCACGCGCAGCACGAAACCGCCGACGCCGTTCGAGCGACACTGGGCCACGTGGCCCACGAGCAGGTTCGGGGAGCCGAAGAACGCCGCCACGGCCATCGACCGCGGCCGCTGGTAGATCTCCTCCGGCGCGCCGGTCTGCAGGATGCGGCCCTCCTGCATCACCACCACCCGGTCGGACAGGGCCATCGCCTCCTCCTGGTCGTGGGTGACGTAGAGACTGGTGATCTTGAGCCGCCTCTGCAGGCTGCGGAACTCGTCGCCCATCTGGGTGCGCAGCCGCGTGTCGAGGTTGCTGAGCGGCTCGTCGAGCAGCAGCACCTCGGGCTCGAACACCAGCGCGCGGGCGATTGCCACACGCTGCTGCTGGCCGCCTGAGAGCGCCGGCGCAGGCCGCTCGGCGTAAGGCTCCATCTCCACCAGCCTGAGCGTCTGCATGACGCGCTTGCGGATCTCATCCTTGGGGCGGCGGCGGATCTGGAGGGGATAGGCCACGTTGTCGAACACCGTCATGTGCGGCCAGATAGCGTAGGACTGGAACACCATGCCAAGCTGGCGCCGGTCGGGCGGGACGAACAGTCCGGCCGCCGCATCGCTGACGACGCGCTCGCCGATGCTGATCCGGCCGGCGCTGTTCTGCTCCAGCCCCGCCACCATGCGCAGCGTCGTGGTCTTGCCGCAGCCGGACGGCCCCAGCAGCGTGACGAACTCGCCGGGCTCCACCGACAGATCGATATTGTCGACCGCGACGACGCTGCCGAAATGCCGGCTCACGCCGTCGATCAGAACTCCCGACATTGGTTCTCCTCGGCGGGGGTCAGACCCCTCGCCTCCGACCATCGAGCAGAACACCAGGGTCGACGCGAGGGGTCTGACCCC
>JBIOWI010000104.1:0-14053 GCA_044868325.1 Hyphomicrobiaceae bacterium | reverse complement strand
CATGTGAGCAGTTGTCCATCGCCTGCCACAACCGCGACCGGATTCCCCTCCCCCTTGTGGGGAGGGGTTAGGGGTGGGGGGAACCCCGACTTCCAAGGTTTGTGGTTCCCCCCCACCCTGTCCCTTCCCCACAAGGGGGGAGGGGACCTTGCGGCCCTCGCCCCGCTCCATTTCGACGGCCGGTTTCTTTCTTTCGGCTTGCAGGTGTGTGCCGGCCACCAGCGCGGCGAGGCGCGGCCAGAGGCCTTCGCGGGCGGTCTGCAGGAGGAGGATCAGCAGGGCGCCGAAGACGATGGTCTCGTAGTTGCCCTTGCCGCCCAGCAGGGCCGGCAGGATGCGCTGCAGCTGGTCTTCCAGCAGGGTGACGATGCCGGCCCCCAGGATCGCCCCGCCGATGTGGCCGGCGCCGCCCAGCACGGCCATCAGCAGGTACTCGATGCCGGCGTTGATGCCGAACGGGGTCTGGTTCACGGCCCGCTGCATGTGGGCGTAGAGCCAGCCAGAGACGCCGGCCAGCAGTGCTGCGTAGACGAACACGGTGAGCTTCACCCGCATGGTGCTGACGCCGAACGACTCGGCCGCCAGCGCTCCGCCGCGCAGCGCCCGGATGGCGCGGCCGGTGCGCGAATCGAGCAGGTTGCGGGTGGCCAGCGCCGCCAGCAGCACCGAGACCCAGATCACGTAGTAGATGCCGCGGCTGTCGTAGAGGTCCCAGCCGGCGATGTTGAAGGGCGGGATGGCGGTGATGCCGTCGTGGCGGTGGAACAGCTCCAGCTCGCCGAACAGGAAGTAGAGGCTCAGGCCCCAGGCGATGGTGCCGAGCGGCAGGTAGTGGCCGGAGAGGCGCACCGTGAGGAGGCCCAGCACCAGGGCGGCAGCGCCGGTGATGGCGAGCGCCACGGGCAGCGTGGTCCACGGCGACCAGCCGTAGCGCGTGGTGAGCACGGCGGTGGTGAAGGCGCCGAAGCCGCAGAACGCCGCTTGCCCGAACGAGGTGAGCCCGCCGACGCCCGTCAGCACCACGAGGCCGATGGCCACCAGGGCGCCGAGGCCCATGTTGTTGAGCAGCGTGATCCAGAACACGGGGATGCCCGGCAGCACCGGCAGCAGGGCGGCGACGAGAATGAGCGCGGCGAGGGCGGCGCGGGCGGGCAGTGCCTTGCGCGTGGGACTCATGGGGGGCCTCACTCCTCGTCCTCGGTGTGGGTGGCCGTGAGGGAGCGCACCAGCAGCACGGGAATGATGATCGTGAAGACGATGATCTCCTTGAAGCTCGACGCCCAGAACGAGGCGAATGCCTCGACGACGCCCACGAGCACCGCCGCTGCAGCCGCCAGCGGATAGCTCACCAGCCCACCGACGATGGCGGCAACGAAGCCCTTGAGGCCGATGATGAATCCCGAGTCGTAGAACACCGTAGTGACCGGCGCGATCAGCACGCCGGAGAGCCCGCCCATGGCGGCGGCTATGAAGAAGGCGAGCTGGCCCGACAGTGCGGTGCGCACGCCGACGAGCCGGGCGCCCAGCCGGTTCACCGCTGTCGCCCGCAGGGCCTTGCCGAGGAGCGTGCGGCCGAAGAAGAGATAGAGCGCCGCCATCAGCCCCACGGCGGCGAGATAGATGGCGATGCTCTGGCCCGAGACCGGGATCGGCCCCGCCTGCAACCCGGCGGTGAGGAGCGGGCTCGCCCGCATGCCCTCGGGGCCGAAGAACAGGAGGCACAGCCCCGTCAGGGAGAAGTGCGCGCCGACCGCGGCGATCAGCAGAACCAGGACGGAGGCCTCGGCGAGAGGCTGGAAGGCGACGCGGTAGAGATAAGGCCCCATGGGTGCGACGATGGCGATGGCGAGCAGCGCCTGCGCCAGCACCCCAAGCCGCAGCGGCGCCAGCCCCCAGACCAGCGCCGCAATAGCCAGCGGCGGCACCACGTAGAGCAGCGCCAAGCGGCGCACGACCTGGAGCGAGAAGCGCCGGCGCTGGCTCCAGGCCTCGACAGCCAAGGCGAGGCCTGCGAGCACGACCAGGAGCCCGACGGTGCCGGGCACCCGCCCCACGTCGAGCATGGCCAGGGTGAGGGCGCCGCAGGTGACGAACTCGCCTTGCGGCACAAGGATCACGCGGGTGACGGCGAACACCAGCACCAGGGCCAGCGCCAGGAGCGCGTAGATGGCGCCGTTGGTCACGCCGTCTTGCAGCAGGAACAGAAGGATCGTGGTGTCCAAAGGCGGGCGCTCCGCATCGGCTCTGGGACGGCAGGGGACTGGCGCGGCCGATGCGCCCCAAGGGCCAAGGAGTGGGTCGGCACGGAGGCTCGCCTGGCGCCGCCGATGCGGCAGCTCATGCCGCCCCGTTCCGGCTCCCTACGGCCCCAAGCGTTCCTCCCGGGAAGGTTATTTTGTAGTATCAAATAACAATTGTGCGGTAGCCTAGCAAGCTGCATGAGGTCTCACAGGGATACCAGCGCTGCCCCGAGCAGTGAGGTGGAGCACGAGGCGGTCGCGTCGGGCGGAAAGACCGGCGGCAAGCGCGCGGCGGCCGTCGACACGCGTCCGCTCGACGGGCTGATCGGCTATGCCCTGCGGCGGGCGCAGCTTGCCGTATTCGACGACGCCATCCGCGCCTTGGCCAAGCTCGACCTGCGGCCGGCCCAGTACAGCGTGCTGTCGCTCATCGCGCATACGCCGGGGTTGAGGCAGTCGCAGGTGGCGGAGGCGCTGGGCATTCAGCGCGCCAACTTCGTCGCACTGCTCAACGGTCTGGAGCGCCGCGGTTTGGCCCTGCGCAGCGCCGCTCCCAACGACCGGCGCTCGCATGCGCTGCACCTTACCGAAGAGGGCGAGCGCGTGTTGCGGCGCGCCAACGCGGTTGTGGCCATCATCGAGGGACGCCTCGACGCCAAGCTCGGCCCCGGCGGCCGCGCGCAGCTTCTCGAGCTGCTGAAGAAATTGACGGCCGCGGACTGAGGCCCGGGTATCTCAGTTGGCGCCTCGCTGCGCGGTGCCGACCGAGGGCTGGGCAAAGCCCGCGCCGTTAAACCAATAGTAACCCTCATACCAACGCGACTTGACCCGAGCTTACGCTGGTCCGTCATTCATTCAAAAGCCCTGGAGCTCGAAGCCATGGCCAAGATCGGCGACAAAGACAAAAAGGAAAACGAGAAGGCCAAAACCGGCGCACGAGGGACCAAGGCCAGCGAGAAGCTCGCCTTCACCTCGAGAGGCGGCAAGCTCGGCGTAACGGAGGTTGCAGGGCTCGAAGCCGCCACCGACATCCTGCTGCCGCTGCAGGTGAGACGCGGTCCCCAGGGCGCGCAAGGCGAGCGCGGCGCGCGCGGCCCGGCCGGTCCGGCGGGAGAGAGAGGCGCGCCCGGTCCACAGGGGAAGGCCGGCGTTGCGGGGGCGCCGGGGCCGCGAGGCCCGCAAGGCGCCAAGGGCGAGAAGGGCGACTCCGGTCCGCGCGGTCTGCAAGGCTCGAAGGGAGAGCCGGGCGCTCAGGGCAAGCCGGGCGTAGCCGGTCCTGCCGGTCCGCGCGGTCTGCAAGGCCTCAAGGGCGATCCAGGCGCGAAAGGCGAGAGAGGCGAGCCTGGAATGCAAGGCAAGCCCGGCGAGCGCGGCTTGCAGGGTCCGTCGGGGCCGAAAGGCGAGAAGGGCGAGCCTGGGATGCAGGGCAAACCCGGCGTTGCGGGTCCGCCAGGCCCCCACGGTCTGCAAGGCCTCAAGGGCGATCCGGGCGCGAAAGGCGAGAGGGGCGAGCCTGGAGTGCAAGGCAAGCCTGGCGTAGCCGGTCCTGCCGGTCCGCGCGGTCTGCAAGGCCTCAAGGGTGATCCGGGCGCGAAAGGCGAGAAGGGCGAGCCTGGAATGCAGGGCAAACCCGGCGTTGCGGGTTCGCCAGGCCCCCGCGGTCTGCAAGGCCTCAAGGGCGATCCGGGCGCGAAAGGCGAGAAGGGCGAGCCCGGAGTGCAGGGCAAGCTCGGCGATCGCGGCTTGCAGGGTCCGCCGGGGCCGAAAGGCGAGATGGGCGAGCCTGGAGTGCAAGGCAAGCCTGGCGAGCGCGGCTTGCAGGGTCCATCGGGGCCGAAAGGCGAGAAGGGTGAGCCCGGTCTCCAGGGCAAGGCGGGCGTGGCAGGACCTCCGGGGCCCGTGGGCGAGGCCGGGGGGCGCGGCGAGCGCGGTCTGCAAGGCCCTCCAGGACCGGCCGGTGCCAGAGGCGAGAGAGGCGATCCCGGTCCGCAGGGTAGGCCAGGCTCGGAAGGGTCTCCAGGCCAACGTGGTCCGGCAGGTCCTCCAGGGCCGCAAGGTCCGCAAGGCTTGAAGGGCGAGAAAGGCGAGCGGGGCCTGTCCGGCGAGCGCGGTCCTCAGGGCGAGCGCGGCGTGCAAGGTTCCTCCGGCTCGGCCGGTGCGAAAGGCGAGAAGGGCGAGCCCGGCATTGCCGGGCTGCCAGGCCCACGGGGTCCGCAAGGCGAGGCTGGCTTGCAGGGCAAGCCAGGCGCGGCGGGTCTCCCAGGGCCACAGGGCCAGAAAGGTGAGAAGGGCGAGAAAGGCGAGCGCGGTCTGGCGGGTGAGCGCGGTCTGGCGGGTGAGCGCGGTCTGCAGGGCGAGCGCGGTCTGCAGGGCGCTCCGGGTCCGGCAGGGGCGCGCGGCGAGAAGGGCGACCCTGGCATGCAGGGCAAGCCCGGAACGGCCGGTCCTCCGGGCCCCGAGGGGCTGCAAGGCCCCCGTGGCGAGCGCGGCGAGCAGGGCTTACCCGGTGGGCGCGGTCCGCAGGGCGAGCGCGGTCTGCAAGGTCCTCCTGGGCCTGTGGGCACCAGGGGTGAAAGGGGCGAGCCAGGCGTTGCGGGTCCGCCAGGGCCTGCAGGCGCCCCGGGGCCCAGGGGGGAGCCCGGTTCGCGCGGGCTGCCGGGTGCCAGCGGGCTATCGCCCGAGCTCATCGCGCGCATCGCCCGCCTCGAGGAGTTCGTCTCGGCCCTGAGGCTGCAGGGAGGCTTGGCAACGACGCCGGGCGTCTACCCTCACGTCTCGACGATGGCTCATGTCGCCGATATCGGGGCCGGTGGGGGGGGCGGCGCTGCGGGGACCGGAGCAATCGGCGCGCGCCCGACGACAGAGGCCAGCCGCCCGTCCGAGAACGGCCGCGCGGCCGGGGCTGCCCGGAGCATGGAGCCTGGCCGTGCCGCGGAGAGCGGGCGGATCGCGGAGAGTGCCCGGCCCTTGGAGACCGGTCGCTCCGCCATGGAGAGGAGTCGCATCATGGAGACCAGAGACTCGAACGGGTCGCCGCGCAGGCGCGCGGACCAGCAGCATCCGCACGAGGTCGACTACACTGTGCACAGGGCCGCCGAGACACGGGCCAACGGCACCTCGTACGGCTGGCTCTGGGCGCTGCCGCTGGCGGCCCTGGCCGGGCTCGGCCTCTATTACCTGCGGGGAGAGCAGCCGGGCGACCGCACGGTCACGGCCGGCAGGGATATGGTCCAGACCGTGGCCACGGTCCCCGACCTGAAGGGGTCGGCGCTCAGCGCCATCCAGTCGCTCACGACCGCGATGCAAGGCGTGAAGGATGCGGCCTCGGCGACCGCGGCCATGCCCAAGATCCAGGACGCGGCCAGGGAGATGGAGCGGCTGGCGATGCAGGCCTCGCAGCTGCCCGCCAGCGCGCGTACCGCGCTGGCCGACGCCATCCGCGAGCCGATGGCCAAGCTCAACACGGCGATCGACAGCGTGGCGGCGATACCGGGCATCGGGCCGCAGCTGCAGCAGGTGGCCTCGACGCTGCGCGGCCGCATGGACGCTATCGCCATGGTGCCGGGCAAGCCGTTGTTCCTGACGGGCGCGCCGGGCGAATGGGTGCTCATCAGCAGCGTCCAGGACCGCGCCGTGCTGAGCCGTGCCGGCGAGCGGCTGGGCACGGCCAGCGGGTTCTACGTCGGCCCTGACGGAAAGCTCGCAGCGTCGCTGGTCAGCGTGGACCGGCAGCTCGGCATCGGCGACCGGCAGGTCAGCCTGTCCTTCGCCGGCGGTCAGCTGGAGCGCCGGAGCGACGGCTGGCATCTGGTGATCGACACCACCAAGGACGACCTGCAGCGCGCCAAGGCGTTCGAAGCCGGCAAGTGACCTCGGACGGGGTCGGACTCCTCCCTCCGCGTTCGCGGCGAGAAGGGGCACGAGCGCGAGGGGTCTGAACCGAAACGCGCGGCGGCTGCCGACAGGGCCCCTCTCCCCCGCTTGCGGGGAGAGGGGTTAGGGTGAGGGGCAGCCACAAGGGAAAGCCTCCGTTGAGAGGTTGGAGCCTCTTGCTGCCCCTCACCCCGGCCCTCTCCCCGTCGCCCTCGGGACGCTTGTGGCGAGGCTTGCCCTTGTGGATGGCCCGAGGGCGGCGGGGAGAGGGAGTTCGGCGCTGGCCTTGCACCGCCTATCCCCTGCCGGTATCTCCGACGTATGTGGCGTCCAACGGCTTGCGCCGGCGGTCGCCCCGTTCCTCGGGCGGACGCTGCACAGGAGACGCGATGCGCATCGGTTTCATCGGGCTCGGCGTGATGGGCAGCGCCATGGCCGGGCATCTGGCCAAGGGCGGGCACACCCTCACCCTCTACGACATCGCGGCCGGCGCGGCGAGGAAGGTGGCGCGGCGCCACAAAGGTGCGCGCGCCGTCGGGACGCCGCGGGCGGTGGCGGAGGCGTCCGAGGTCGTCTTCACCATGCTGCCGGAAGGCACGGCGGTGCGCGAGTGCGCGTTCGGCGAGAACGGCCTGGCCGCCGGCTTCGCGCGGGGCGCGATCCTGGTGGACACGTCGTCAGCGGAGCCCTGGATCACGCGCGAGACGGCGGCGCGGCTGGCCGAGCAGGGCGTCGTCATGATCGATGCGCCGGTGTCGGGCGCCAGCGAGGGGGCCCGGAGCGCCACCCTCGTGTTCATGTGCGGCGGCGAGGCGGCGGCGCTGAAGCGCGTGCGCCCGCTGCTGGCGCTGATGGGCAAGCACGTCTTCCATCTGGGGCCTGTGGGCAGCGGGCATGCGATGAAGACGGTCAACAACCTGGCGACCGCGCTCACCGTGCTCGGCACCGCCGAGGCCATGCTGATCGGCAAGGCATACGGCTTGTCGGCTGCAGCCATGCTGGATGTGATCAACGTCTCGACGGGGCGCAGCTTCGCCTCGGAGGTGAGGTTCGGACCTCAGGTGATCGAGCGCCGCTTCGACGACGCCTTCAAGCTCGCCCTGATGCTGAAGGACGTGAGCATCGCCAACCGCCTGGCCGACGAGCACGGCCTGGGGGTGCCCGTGAGCGCGTTGGGCGAGCAGTTGTGGCGCGCGGCCAACACGGCGCTGGGCGAAGGCGCCTGTGTCCTTGACGTGGTGCGCTGGTACGAGCGCACGACGGGCGTGAAGTTGAAGGACCCGTAGGCTCGGCTCCCAGCCTCGCGCACGAGGCGCCACAGTGTCAGCCGAAACTCCGGCCGAGCTGCTGCAGCAGCGCCGCCAGGATCGGGCGCTGGCCTGCGAGGAGCTTGCGCTCGGCCTCCCCGGGTGGGAACCACCCGGCGCGGTCCACCTCGGGGACCTCGCGCATCTTGCCCGAGCGCGGCGGCCACTCCAGGGCGAAGGTGTTGCTCTTGAGGGTGGCCGGATCGAAGTCGCCCTCCACGGCCCAGGCCTCCACGATCTTGCCCGAGGACTGGCGGAAAGCGCCCAGCGCCACGGCCTCGCCCGCCGGGGGAGCGGCGCCTGTCTCCTCGGCGTACTCGCGGCGGGCGGCAGTCAGCGGGTCCTCGCCCGGGCCATATTCGCCTTTCGGGATGCTCCAGGCCCCTTCGTCCTTGCGCGCCCAGAACGGCCCGCCCGGATGCACCAGCAGCACCTCGATGCCGCGCTGCCGCCGCCGGTAGAGAAGGAGCCCTGCACTGCGCCGGGGCATGGCCTGGCCGCCGCATCGTTTGTCGTGGCGCAGCGTAGCAGGTTCCGGCTCAACTGCGGTAGTAGCGGGCCATCCTCACCAGCGTCCGGTGGATCGCCTCGGGGGGCTGGTTGAAGGGCTCGACGTTGATGCGGACCACGTTGGGGCCGCGCATGCGCCAGGTGAGCCGCATGAGGGAGCGGTGGAACGGCTGCTTGCGCCAGTCGGCCACCAGGGCGTTGGCAAGCGGGGCGCCGAGCACGATGTGCAACTCATGGAAGACCATGGTGCGCTGGTAGATCGGCACCAGCTCGATGCGCTCGATCGCCCGCCAGGGAATCAGCCCGAGGGCCTGGATGAAGATGCCGTACTGGTTGGCGCCGATGGTGGGCCGGCCCGTGTCCAGCAGGGGGAGATTGTAGTAGGTGACGCCCGCGGCGGCGGCGCCCAGCGCCAGCCACAGCGCCCGGCCGGTGACGAACGCCACCGCCACCAGGATGGCCGCCACCGCGGCCAGGGCGTAGACCGGAAACTCGACGTTGTCGCGGCTGTAGGTGACCGAGTAGCCGCCGGCATCCTTCTCGTCCACGCGAGCGCCCCCGATGGAGACTGCGCGCCCGGTTCCTACGCGGTTCGTGCGGCGCGCACCCATCTTCGGGGTGGCCAGCGACGGGTCAAGTCCCGACTCTACCCGATCTCGACGCAGGAGGGCTTCGCCCCGGTCCGGCCCTACGCCAGCCGGCCCTATGCTGCAACACGCCGCCGCTTCAACTGGTCCCACAGCAGCGCCAGGGCGAAGAGGCCGGCCTGGATCAGGACGATGCAGGGGCCGGTGGCGCCGTTGACGTGGAAGCTGACGAGAGTGCCGAGCACGCTCGATGCGATGGCGACCGCGGCGGCGACGGCCAGCATGCGCTCGAAGCGCCGGGCGACGAGATAGGCCGTGGCGCCCGGAGCCACCAGCATCGCCACCACGAGGATCACGCCGACGGCCTTGATGGAGGCAACGATGGTGAGCGACAGCAGCACCAGCAGGCCGTAGTGCAGCCACTCGACGCGCAGGCCGACGGCGCGCGCATGCCGCGGGTCGAAGCAGTAGAGCAGCAGGTCGCGGCGCCTGGCGAGGACGATGGCGAGCGTCAGGCCGGCGACGAGCGCCGTCTCGATCAGGTCCCGGTCGGTGACGCCCAGCATGTTGCCGAACAGGACGTGCAGCAGATGCTGGTCGGTCTCGACCTTGGTGAACAGCACCAGGCCGAGGCCGAACATGCCGGAGAACACGATGCCCATCACCGTGTCCTCCTTCACGCGGCTGTTGTCCTTGAGATAGCCGGTGGCGAGCGCGCAGAACAGCCCCGCGGCAAAGGCGCCGATGGCGAGCGGCAGGCCCAGCACGAAGGCCAGCACGATGCCGGGCAGCACGGCGTGGCTCACGGCGTCGCCCATCAGCGACCAGCCCTTCAGCACCAGGTAGCAGGAGAGGACCGCACACACCGCGCCCGTCAGCACCGCCACCAGGAGGGCGCGCTGCATGAAGCCGTAGGACAGCGGCGTGGCGACGAGACCCCAGAGCGCGGCGAGGGCGTCCGTCATGGCATGGCCTCCGAGGCGGCGCGCGCCTTGCGGCGGCCGGCCAGCAGCCCGTGCCGGGGCGCCAGGACGAAGGCGGCGAGGAACACGAGCGTCTGCAGCACCACGATGACGCCGCCGGTGGCGCCGTCGAGGAAATAGCTCAGATAGGCGCCGATGGCACTGGTGGAGACGCCGATGGCCACGCTGATGGCGAGCAGGCGCCCGAAGCGGTCGGTGAGGAGATAGGCGGTGGCGCCGGGCGTCACCACCATGGCGATGACGAGGCAGGCGCCGACGGTCTGCAGTGCCGCGACCGTGGTGGCGCTGAGCAGGGCGAAGAAGAGCACCTTCAGCGCGGTCGTGCGCAGGCCCACGGCGCGCGCCTGGCTCTCATCGAAGAACAGCAGCATCAGGTCCTTCCACTTGGCGAGCAGCACGGCCAGCGTGACGCCGGAGATGATGACGACCTGGAAGGCATCGTCGTCGGAGATGCCGAGGATGTTGCCGAGCGCGATGGTCTGGATGCTCACCGACATGGGGTTGATGGAGGCCAGCAGCAGGCCCGCCGCGAAGAAGGCGGTGAAGACGATGCCGATCACGGCGTCCTCGCGCAGCCGGGTGTGGGTGCGCACTAGCGTCATGCCGAGGGCGGCCAGGATGCCGGCGAAGAACGCGCCGGCGGCGTAGGGGAGCTTCAGCATGTAGGCCGCCGCCACGCCGGGGACGATGGAGTGGCCCAGCGCGTCGCCCATCAGCGACCAGCCCTTCAGCATCAGATAGGCCGACAGGAAGGCACACGTGCCGCCGACCAGGGCCGAGACCCAGATGGCCTTTAGCATGTAGTCGTAGGCGAACGGGACGAGGAGCTCGCTCATGCGGTCGCCCGGCATGCGCGAATGGCGAATGGCGAATGGCCAATGGTCAACGGCGAGAGGCCCCATTCGCTATTCGCCATTCGCCATTCGCCCAACATTCGATCCAACCTACTCCCGCGTCTTGGGCGCGTGATCTCGCTGGCTGTCGCCGTAGAAGACGGCGGGGCGCTCGTCGTCGGTGAGGACGGTGAGGCCCCGGATATCGTCGTCCTCGTGCAGCTGCGTGCCTTCGAGGCGGAAACGGCGGAGCGTGCCGCCGAACGCCCGCTCCAGGTTGACCTGGGTGAAGACTTGCGCTGTCGGGCCGGCGGCCAGCACCGTGCCCAGGAGCAGCACCACCCGATCGCAGTAGTCCGGCACGCTGCCGAGGTTGTGGGTGGACACAAGCATCAGGCGGCCCTCGTCGCGCAGCTCGCGCATGAGGCCGACGATGGCCTCCTCGGTCTTCACATCGACGCCGGTGAAGGGCTCGTCGAGCAGGATCACGCGGCCCTCCTGGGCCAGCGCGCGGGCCAGGAACACGCGCTTCTTCTGGCCGCCCGACAGCTCGCCGATCTGGCGGCGGCGGAAGCCGAGCATGCCCACCCGGTCGAGCGCCTCGGCCACCTTGCGCTTGTCGGCGGCGGAGGCGATGCGCAGGAAGCCCATGTGGCCGTAGCGGCCCATGGTCACCACGTCCTCGACCAGGACGGGGAAGTTCCAGTCCACCTCCTCGCTCTGCGGCACGTAGGCGACCAGGTTGCGGCGCAGCGCGGCATCCACCGGCAGGCCGCCGATGCGCACCTCGCCAGCCTGCGGGCGCAGGAGGCCCATGATGGCCTTGAACAGGGTGGATTTGCCGCTGCCGTTGACGCCGACCAGGCCGCAGATGGTGCCGGGGCCCAATTCGAAGGTGGTATCCCGCAGCGCAGTCGCGCCGCTGGGATAGGCGACGGTCACCCCGCGCACCGAAAGGGAGGCGGCGAGCCCGTCGCGCGGGGGGGCGCCGGTCGTAGCGCTGGCAACCTGATCCAGCATCACTTGCCGAACCCTTGGACGATGGTCTCCACCGTCACCTTCAGGAGGTCGAGATAGGTGGGGACGGGGCCGCGCGCGTCGCTCAGCGAGTCCACGTAGAGAACGCCGCCGTATTGGGCGCCCGTCTCCTTGGCCACCTGTCGCGCCGGCTTGTCGGAGATGGTGCTCTCGCTGAACACCACGGGGATCTTGTTGCGCCGCACTTCGTCGATCACGCGGCGCACCTGCTTGGGGGTGCCCTGCTCGTCGGCATTGATGGGCCACAGGAAGAGTTCGCGCAGGCCGTAGTCGCGGGCCAGATAGCTGAACGCGCCTTCGCTCGTGACGAGCCAACGCTGGCCCTCGGGAATGGCCGACAGCCGCTTCCGCAGCGGATCGTCCAGCGCCTTGATCTTGGCGGCATACTCTGCGGCATTCTTGGCATAGGTCACGGCATTGTCGGGATCGTGCTTGGCGAGCGCCTGGCGGATGTTGGCCACGTAGATCACGGCGTTGCTGGGCGACATCCAGGCGTGCGGGTTGGGCTTGCCGGTGTAGGGTCCGTCGGCGATGCCCATCGGCGGGATGCCCTCCGTCACGACGACGCTCGGCACCTCCTTCACGTTCTCGAAGAACCGCTCGAACCAGCGCTCCAGGTTCATGCCGTTCCACAGCACGAGGTCGGCCGACTGGGCCTTCACCACGTCGAGGGGGGTGGGCTGGTAGTCGTGGATCTCGGCGCCCGGGCGGGTGATGGACTCGACGATGGCGGCAGAGCCGGCCACGTTCTGGGCGATGTCCTGGATGACGGTGAAGGTGGTGACGACGCGCAGTGGCTTCTTTGGCTGCGCCGAGGCGCCGGAGGGTGCCGCCGCGGTCGCCAAAGCAAGCGCCAGCGCGCCGAGGATCGACCTGCTCAGGACCATGCGCGTACTCTCTAAAGTGGGTCGGGGAACATCCATTGCCGTTTACCATACTCGGAATCGTTCGCAACTAGCAACTGCTAATCGTTCGCAATTGGGCTCCCTCTCCCCGCCGCCCTCGGGCCATCCGCGCGCACGACCCTTGCCACAAGGGTCCGAGGGCGACGGGGAGAGAGTGGGGGTGAGGGGCAGCCGCGCGCTGCGACCTGCGATTTGGTGATATTGGGGTGCATGGAGAGGGGTTGCGCTTGTTGCTGCCCCTCACCCTAACCCTCTCCCCGTTCGCGCCGAAGTGGCGTGAACGGGGAGAGGGAATCTACTGGGCTTACCCGCCCATCAGGGCGAGCGTTGAGGAGACCAGCCCCTCCTTGCAGAGGGCCTCCGGCACATACAGGCAGACCACCTCCAGCGAGCCGCGCCACATCATCTCGACCGCCACATAGAACACGATGGCGAGGCCGAGCCACGTGATCCATGGGTAGCGCGCGAGCAGCTTGGCGATGAAGCTCGCCGCCACCGCCATCAGCACCACGGCGATGGCGAGGCCGATGACGAGGATGCCGGTGTGGCCCTTGGCGGCGCCGGCAACGGCCAGCACGTTGTCGAGCGACATGGACACGTCGGCGACGATGATCTGGAGGATGGCGCTCCAGAAGTTTAGCGGCTTGACGGTCTGGGCGTCTGCGCTCTCAGAGACCGCGGCGCCTGCCGATGCCGGGTGCGAGGCGTGCCGCAGCTCGCGGTACATTTTCCAGCACACCCACAAGAGCAGGATGCCGCCCGCGAGCGTCAGGCCGACGATGGCGAGAAGCTGCATGGTGACGGCGGCAAAGCCGATGCGCAGGAGAACGGCACCGGCGATGCCCCAGAAGATGACCTTGGCCCGCAGCTCGGGCGCGACGCGCGAGGCCGCCATTCCCACGACGATGGCGTTGTCGCCCGCCAGCACGACGTCGATGACGACGATCTGCAAAAGCGCGACAAGCTCCGCTTGGAAGTCCATGAGGCCTACCGTGGGTCCTTAGAAAGCGGGGGTTGCCGCGGCGGTCTTCGCCGTGGCCAGCGCGTTCCGCAGGTCGGCGAGGGCGGTCAGGGCCTCGCCGGTGTCGGCGAGGATCGCGGCGGCGAAGCCGAAGAACACCAGGGCCGCGGAAGTGTCCCATCCCACTGTGCCGTCGCGACCCATGCGCCGGCCGGCAACGAGCAGGGCGGCCGCCAGAACGAAACCGGCGAGCGCCAATAAGCTGCCGGTGGCAAGAAGGACGAGTGGTGCGGGGAGGATCAGGGACGAGAGAGTTGCGGCGGTACAAAGGGCCGCGCCGGCCACAGTCCAGCCGGCCGTGCTTGAGGCAAGGCGCCCGGGAGGTTGGCGGGCGTTTCGGTCGGCGGGCACGCGAGCCCGGTGCATGTCCATAGGGTCCCTTCCTCCATGGGCGCGTCTTTGGGTGCCCATCCGGCGAGAGACGGGCCACATCCAACAGATAGTCGGCGTGGGGGAGGCGGGTATTCGTAACGCTCTGGTGGTATATCTACGGTGCCGTCGCGTAGGCTCGGTCAGCCGCGAAGCCGCGTAACCCAACATTTCGCCGGCACAGCCATGTTGGGTTAGGGGCCTTCGGCCCTAAGCCAATCTACGGCACTATGGAGCGAGCCGACCGAGGCGGACGGCGAGCCGCACCAGCACAGCGACGCTCGGAGCCTTCATCTTGTCCATGATCTGGACGCGGTAGCTCTCGACCGTGCGTGCGCTGATGTTAAGCCGGGCGGCGATAGCCTGGCTGGTGTAGCCCTGCACCAC
>JBIOWI010000103.1:0-3520 GCA_044868325.1 Hyphomicrobiaceae bacterium | reverse complement strand
GAGACACACCGACGGTCGAGGCGAGGGGTCTGACCCCGCGTGGAGGTTGGCGATGCGCGGGGAGAGGGAGGGAGCCATGATACTGCAGGCGCAGAGCCTCCTCGGGCTCGTGGCCATCCCGCTGATTGCCTGGGCGCTCTCCGAGCGGCGCACCGCCGTCGGACCGGCGCGGATGGCGCGGCTCGTGCTCGCCGGAGTGGGGCTGCAGCTCGCCATCGCCGGCATCATGCTCAACGTTGCCGTCGTGCGTGGCGCCTTCGATCTTGCGGCCGGGCTCGTCACTGCGCTGCAGGCCGCGACCGCAGCGGGCGTGCAGCTCGTGTTCGGCTATCTCGCCGGCGCGCCCGCGCCGTTCCAGACCGTCAACCCGCAGAACACCTTCATCCTGGCCTTCCATGCCCTGCCGCTGATCCTGGTGATCAGCGCGCTGACCAAGGTGCTCTACCACTGGGGCATCCTGCAGCGCGTGGTGCACGCGGTCGGTTGGGTGCTCCGGCGCACCATGGGCGTGACCGGCCCGGTCGGCACCTCGGCCGCGGCCAACATCTTCGTCGGCATGGTGGAGGCGCCGCTGCTGGTGCGGCCCTATCTGGCGCGCATGAGCCGTGCCGGTCTGTTCGCCACCATGACGGTCGGCATGGCGGGCGTGGCGGGCACCGTGCTCGCCGTCTACGCCAGCGTCCTGCAGCCGGTGCTGCCGGGAGCCGCGGGGCACCTCATCGTGGCATCCGTCATCAGCGTGCCGGCCGCGCTCCTCCTGGCCGAGCTGATGGTGCCGCACGATCCGGCGAAGGACCTGGCGCCGGCCTCGTCCGCCGATCCCGAAGCCGGCAAGATCGTGATCGACGACCCGCCGCGCTCCAGCATGGACGCGGTGGCGCAGGGAACCTGGGAAGGCGTGGTGCTGCTTGCCAACGTCACGGCCATGCTGATCGTGGCGGTGGCTCTGGTGGCCCTCGCCAACCAGATCCTCGGGCTCGTCACGGCGCCCTTCGGGCTGCAGCTCACCTTCCAGCAGGTGTTGGGCTGGGCGTTCGCGCCGCTGGCCTGGCTCGTCGGCATCCCGTGGAGCGAGTGCGCCCAGGCCGGTGCGCTGCTCGGCGCCAAGACCGTGCTCAACGAGTTCCTCGCCTACCTCCAGCTTGCCGGCCTCGCGCCCGGCGCCCTGTCGGAGCGCTCGCGGCTGATCCTCACCTATGCGCTGTGCGGGTTTGCCAATTTCGGCAGCCTCGGCATCATGGTGGGCGGCATCGCCGCCATGGTGCCACAGCGCCGGGCCGAGATCGCCGAGCTGGGGGCGAAGACGATGGTATCGGGCACGCTGGCGACGCTGATGACGGCCGCCGTCGTCGGTGTCATGACGGCGGCATAGGAACGACTGGGTGGGAACGATCCGATGGTCAACGACAGTCTCGTCGCTGAGACGGCGCGCCGCATCTTCGGCGACGTTTGCGATCCGCAGGCCGTCAACCGCGCAGTCGACGAGGCCTGGATGGCGCCGGCCTGGAGCGCCCTGGAGGAGGCGGGCTTGCCGCTCGCGTGGGTGCCGGAGGCCCTGGGCGGCAGCGGCGCCGGCCTTGCCGACGGCTTCGCCGTGCTGCGCGAAGCGGGCCGCGCGGCGGTGCCCCTGCCGGTGGCCGAGACGCTGCTGGCGGGCTGGCTGCTCGCTCAGGCGGGCATCGCCGCGCCCAAGGGCGTCATGTCCTGCGGGCCGGCGCGGGAGGGCGACCGGATTGTGCTGGCCGGCGACGGCACGCTCAGAGGCCGGCTGCGCGCGGTCCCGTTCGCCAAGGGCGCCGAGCACCTTGCAGTGCTGGCGAAACGCGAGGGCGGTGGCGCGGTTGTGGCCTTGGTGGCGGCCCGCGATGCGCTTGTCGACGACGGAGGGAGCCTCGCCGGCGACCCGCTCAACCCGCTGCGCCTCGGTGGCGTGCGCCCGGTTGCCGTGGCGCACGCTCCGCCAAGCCTCGACGCGGGCACGCTCCTGACGATGGGCGCTGCCGTGCGCGCCATGCAGATGGCCGGCGCACTGGAGACGATCCTCGACCTGTCGGTGGCCTACGCCAACGAGCGCGTCGCCTTCGGCAGGCCGATCGGCAAGTTCCAGGCCGTGCAGCAGAGCCTCGCCCGTCTCGCCGGCGAGGTCGCGGCTGCCATCGCGGCCGCAGGCTCTTCCGCCGATGCCATTGCCAACGCGCCGACATTTGCGAGTGGCGAGTCGGGCGCCGCAGGGTCCCCTCCCCCCTTTTGGGGGAGAGACAGGGTGGGGGGGATTGCAGAAGGACGGGGTCAGCCCCCTCGCCACCAGCGTGGCGCAATAGCTGATACGGCAGAGGCGAGGGGTCTGACCCCTTCGGGGTTCCCCCCACCCCCACCCCACATTTTGGAGGCGCGCCTCCAGCGCGACGGGGAGGGGAATCCCGCCAGTGCTGATTGGGATGAAGGCGTCTTTCTTGAGGTCGCGTCGGCCAAGATCCGCGTGGGCGAGGCTGCGGGCGAGGGGGCGGCCATCGCGCACCAAGTGCTGGGCGCGATCGGCTTCACCCAGGAGCATGTGCTGCACCGGTACACACGCCGCCTCTGGGCGTGGCGAGACGACTTCGGCAGCGAGAGCGCCTGGGCGGTGAAGCTCGGGCGCCTGGTGGCGGCCAAGGGCGCGGATGCGCTGTGGCCGATGCTGGCGGCGCGATAGGGAGACCCCATGAACACCGAGCTCACCTTCGACCCCATCCGCCTTCCACCCGAATGCGCCACGCTGCGCGCCGAGGTGCGGGCGTTCCTGGCCGAGGAGATCGAGGCCGGCACGTTCAGCCCCTGCGGCGGCGCCATCGACGGCAACTTCAGCGCGGAGTTCAGCCGCAAGGTTGGGGCGCGCGGCTGGATCGGCATGACCTGGCCCAAGAAGTACGGCGGGCACGAGCGAAGCTTCCTGGAGCGCTACGTCGTGACCGAAGAGTTCCGCGTGGCGAATGCGCCGGTGCGGCTGCACTTCGTCGCCGACCGCCAGAGCGGCCCCGTCATCCTCAAGTACGGCAGCGAGCGGGTGAAGGCCAATATCCTGCCGCGCATCTGCCGGGGCGAGGTGTGCTTCGCCATCGGCATGAGCGAGCCCAACTCCGGCTCCGACCTGTTCGCGGCCCAGACCAAGGCCACGCAGACGGACGGCGGCTGGCTCGTCAACGGCACCAAGGTGTGGACCAGCAACGCCCACCACGCGCACTACATGATCGGCCTGTTCCGCACCTCAGCCCCGACCAGGGAGAACCGCCGGCACGGGCTCACCCAGTTCGTCGTCGACATGAGGACGCCGGGGATCACGGTGAACCCGATCTGGCACATGGCCGGCCAGCACGACTTCAACGAGGTGGTGTTCGAGAACGCCTTCATGCCCGGCGACCACGTGCTGGGCGAGGTGGACGGCGCCTGGAAGCAGGCCACCAGCGAGCTGGCCTACGAGCGCAGCGGGCCGGAGCGGTTCCTGGAGACCTACTACGTGCTGGCCGAGCTGGTGCGGGTGCTG
>JBIOWI010000102.1:0-4322 GCA_044868325.1 Hyphomicrobiaceae bacterium | reverse complement strand
TGCACCCAGGGCTTTCGGCGGCTTTCGGCCCCTCCCCGGCCCCCTATGGTGCGCCCTGTGTTGACAGCCCCCGCACTGCTTGCTCTAAGGCAGCCGCCGGATCGAGCCCCGCAAAGGCGGCCCGGCGCACCTTCGGAGCCCCTTCCAGAGCCCAAGGCTACGCTGTCCGTGCCGCATGAAGCCCCATCGCCGCTCTGCACCCACCGTGCCAAGACCCTCATGGGCCGCGTCCGCGTGCCGGGCGACAAGTCCATCTCGCACCGGGCGTTGATGCTGGGCGCGCTCGCCACCGGCCGCACCCGCATCGCCGGCCTCCTGGAGGGCGAGGACGTGCTCAACACCGCCAAGGCCCTGCAGGCCCTGGGCTGCCCTATCCGCAAGGATGGCGGCACCTGGGAGGTGCTAGGCCGCGGCGTGGGTGGCCTGGAGCAGCCGGCCGAGGCGCTCAATTTCGGCAACTCCGGCACGGGCGTGCGCCTGATGCTGGGGGTGATCGCCGGCCACAGCCTCACCGCGCACCTCGTTGGCGACGCCTCGTTGTCGCGCCGCCCCATGGGCCGCATCCTCAAGCCGCTGGAGCGCATGGGCCTGGAGGTGCTGGACAAGGGCCCAGAGGGGAGCACAGAGGGGGACAAGGACAAGCTGCCGCTCGCCGTGCGCGGCTCTGCCGAGCTGATCCCCATCGAGTACCAGCTCCCCGTCGCCTCGGCCCAGATAAAGTCGGCGGTCCTGATCGCCGGCCTGCATGCCAGCGGCGAGACCACGGTGATCGAGCCGGCCGCCACCCGCGACCACACCGAGCGCATGCTCGGCTATTTCGGCGCCCAGGTCGGCGCCACCAAACGCCAGGGCCTGCGCGCCGTGTCCGTCAGGGGCGACGCCGAGCTGACGGGCCGCGACGTCAAGGTGCCGGGCGACCCCAGCTCCGCCGCCTTCCTGGCCGCCGCCGCGCTGATTGTGCCGGGCTCCGAGGTGACCATCGAGGGTGTGCTCGTCAATCCGACGCGCACCGGGTTCTATACGACCCTGCGCGAGATGGGCGCGGACGTGGCCTTCACGGAGGAGCGCATCGAGGGCGGCGAGCCGGTGGCCGACATCCGCGTGCGCTATGCCAAGCTCAAGGGCGTGCGGGTGCCGGCGGAGCGGGCGCCGAGCATGATTGACGAGTACCCCGTTCTGGCCTGCCTCGCCGCCTACGCCGCCGGGGAGACCCGGATGGAGGGCTTGGCCGAGCTGAAGGTGAAGGAAAGCGACCGCCTTGCAGCCACTGCCGCGGGTCTCGCCGCCAACGGCGTGCCGGCCGGCGTGGACGGCGACACCCTGATCGTCCCGGGCGGCAGGGTCGTGCTAGGCGGTGGCACTGTTGCCACCCACCTCGACCACCGCATTGCCATGGCCTTCCTCACCCTGGGCCTGGGGGCCGACCGGCCTGTCACGGTGGACGACGCCGGCATCGTCGCCACCAGCTTCCCCGCGTTCCGGCCCCTGATGGAGGGGCTGGGCGCCGCCTTCGCGGAGCCGGACGCGGCATGATTATTGCCATCGACGGCCCGGCGGCTTCGGGCAAAGGCACCCTCGCCAAGCGGGTGGCGGCCCACTTCGGGCTCGCCCACCTGGATACCGGCCTCCTCTATCGGGCCGTGGCGCGCGATGTGCAGCGCCGCGGACAGGCCCTGGACGACGTGAGAGCCGCCACGGCCGCCGCGGCCAGCCTGGACCCGGCCACCCTCGACGACCCGGCGCTGCGCGATGCGGGGTTGGGCGAGGCGGCCTCGGTGGTCGCCCGCATCCCCGAGGTCCGGACCGCCGTGCTGGCCTACCAGCGCGCCTTCGCGCAGCGGCCGGAGGGGGCGGTGCTGGACGGCCGCGATATCGGCACTGTCGTGTGCCTGGACGCCGACGTTAAGCTTTACGTTACGGCCTCCTTCGAGGTCAGGGCCGAGCGGCGCCACCGGGAGAAGCTGGGGCGCGGCGAGGCGGCGACCTACGAGGCGGTTCTGGAGGACATCCGCCGGCGCGACGAGCGCGATGCGGGGCGGGACGTCTCTCCCATGCGGCCGGCTCCGGACGCCTTCTTGCTGGACACCAGCAATTTGGATATAGAAGCCGCGTTCAATACCGCTGTCGGCGTGATCTTGAGGAAAACGGGCCAACGCGGGCGTGCGTGAACGGCGCGCTCCAATCCAAGTTGGCAGGCAGACATCGCCGGCGGCATTCAGAGACATCATGGGCGCGAGCTGGGCGTGGGTGGGACGAGACCCATTGCGGCCTGCCACCCGCTACAGGCGCAGCCCTCGGATCAACGGAACAGAGCAGCATCGCTTCAGGAGCAGGAATGTCCACCACAGCCATCGCCACTAACAAGGATCTCACGCCGACCCGAGACGAGTTCGCCGCCATGCTGGGCGAGACCATGCCCGAGGACGAGGTGTTCGAGGGCAGCGTCGTCAAGGGAACCATCACCGCCATCGAGAAGGACCTGGCGGTGATCGACGTCGGCCTGAAGATGGAGGGCCGCGTGCCGCTGCGCGAGTTCATGGCGCCCGGGCGGGCCAGCGAGCTCAAGGTCGGCGATACCGTCGAGGTCTACATCGAGCGCACCGAGAACGCGCTGGGCGAGGCGGTCCTCTCCCGCGACAAGGCCCGCCGCGAGGAGAGCTGGGTGCGCCTCGAGCAGAGGTTCAACAACAAGGAGCAGGTCGAGGGCGTCATCTTCAACAAGGTCAAGGGCGGCTTCACGGTGGACTTGGACGGCGCCGTGGCCTTCCTGCCCGGCAGCCAGGTCGACGTGCGGCCCGTGCGCGACATGGGCCCGCTCATGAACACGCCGCAGCCCTTCAAGATCCTGAAGATGGACCGCCGGCGCGGCAACATCGTCGTCTCCCGCCGCGAGATCCTGGAGGCGACCCGCGCCGAGCAGCGCTCCGAGATCGTCGCCAAGCTGGCCGAGGGCCAGGTCATCGACGGCCTCGTCAAGAACATCACCGACTACGGTGCATTCATCGACTTGGGCGGCATCGACGGCCTCTTGCACGTCACCGACATGGCATGGCGCCGCGTCAACCACCCTAGCGAGATCGTCAACGTCGGCGACACGGTCAAGGTCCAGATCGTCCGCATCAACCCTGAGACCCAGCGCATCTCGCTCGGCATGAAGCAGCTGCAGGCCGATCCCTGGGCCGGCATCGAGGCCAAATACCCGGTGGGCGCGCGCTACAAGGGCACCGTCACCAACATCGCCGACTACGGCGCGTTCGTTGAGCTGGAGCCGGGCGTCGAGGGCCTGATCCACGTCTCCGAGATGAGCTGGACCAAGAAGAACGTGCACCCCGGCAAGATCGTCTCCACCAGCCAGCAGGTGGACGTGCAGATCCTGGAGGTCGACCCGCAGAAGCGGCGCATCTCGCTGGGCCTCAAGCAGACCCAGGACAACCCGTGGGAGGTGTTCCTCTCCGCCCATCCCAGGGGTACCGTAGTCGAAGGCCCGGTGCGCAACATCACCGAGTTCGGCCTGTTCGTCGGCCTGGACGGCGGCGTGGACGGCATGGTCCACCTGTCCGACCTCGACTGGAACCGCACCGGCGACGAAGCCATCAAGGACTACAAGAAGGGCGACGCGGTGAAGGCCGTCGTGCTCGACGTTGACGCCTCCAAGGAGCGCATCAGCCTCGGCATCAAGCAGGTCGGCGGAGATCCGATGGAGAAGGCCGGCGGCGTGGTCAAGAAGGGCAGCCAGGTCACCTGCGAGGTCATCGCCGTGCAGGACAACGGCATCGAGGTGAAGATCGTCGATACCGACCTCACCACCTTCATCAAGCGCTCCGATCTCTCCCGCGATCGCTCCGAGCAGCGCCCCGAGCGGTTCAATGTCGGCGACAAGGTCGATGCGGCGGTGACGGCTTTCGACAAGGGCAGCCGGCGCCTCTCCGTCTCCATCAAGGCGCTGGAGATCGCCGAGGAGAAGCAGGCCGTGGCGCAATACGGCTCCTCCGACAGCGGCGCCTCGCTGGGCGACATCTTCAAGGCCGCCATCAAGAAGAAGGACGAGGCGCAGCAGTAGGCCGGCCGGGGTCGGGCCCAGCGGGTCCGACCCCATGGCTCCAACGTCGGTTGCGGATTGGGGCAGGCCGGCAGAGTCTGACCCCGCGCACCGCCGAATGAGGTGGTCGCATAATGACCTTCGAGACCGAAACCGTCCTCGACCGCCGGCGCCTGCGCCGGCGTCTGTCTGTCTGGCGCGTGCTGGCCATACTGGCCGGCACCCTGGCGTTGGGGTTCCTGCTGTTCTCCTCGGCGGACAGAGCCGGGTTGCTCGAGCAGAA
>JBIOWI010000101.1:0-7625 GCA_044868325.1 Hyphomicrobiaceae bacterium | reverse complement strand
GCCAGCAGGGCGGCGCAGTCGCGCAGGAGTGGGGCGAGATGGGCGAACACATCCCACTCCTCGCCGTTGGGGCCGCGGCCGAACTTGGGCGGATCGACCAGGATCAGCCGATAGCGGTTGCCGCGGCGCACCTCGCGCGCCACGAACTTGCGGGCGTCGTCGAGGATCCAGCGGATCGGCGCGGCGTCGAGGCGGGAGACGGCCTGGTTCTGCTTGGCCCAGGCGATGGCCTTGCGCGAGGCGTCCACGTGCGTGACCTCTGCGCCGGCCCTGGCGGCGATCAGCGAGGCGGCGCCGGTGTAGGCGAACAGGTTGAGCACGCGCTGAGGCTGGGGCTGGGGGCGCGACCGCCCCGCCTGCAGCCAGCCGATCGTCCACTCCCAGTGCGGCAGCTGCTCGGGAAACAGGCCAAGGTGGCGGAAGCTCGTCAGCCGGCACAGCATGGTGACATCGAGCACGCGCACCGGCCACGTCTCGGGCACCGCGGTGGTGGTGCGCCAGCGCCCGCCGTCGCCATCCTCGTCGGCGCCGCTGGCCTTGAAGGCGGCATCGGCCCTGAGCCATGCGCCGGGCTCAAGCGCCGGCCGCCACAACGCCTGCGACTCGGGCCGCTCGATGGTGAACCGCCCGAACCGCTCCAGCTTGCGCCCGTCGCCGCTGTCGAGGAGGGCGTAGTCCGGAAAGCCCGGCGTGGCGATCACGCGCAGGCTGGTGTCAGACCCAGAGGGTCTGACACCGTGCGCAAATCCTGCATTCGGCAAACTGCCCGTCATTGCGCAGGTCTTCCAGGCCTTCCACACGGCACGAGCCGACGGCCAGGACGCCGCGTCGAACAGGAGGGCCATCGTGTTGTCATAGTATAGGCCATCGATAAGCAGCGCGCCCTGCCTGGGGCCTTCAATCTACGATACCGTAAGCTATAGCGCTGCCGTTAGGCTTTCTTGAATCGACGGTTGGACAAGGAGTAGACGATTGTAAAAGTCGTAGAAGTAAGTCTTCTTCCCGAAGACAAGTGCGTCTCGCAAATCGGGGGATGCTGTGCTCCGAGTATTGGATTGCCTTGTGCAGCAGCACGACTACCGATTGGTAGCGCTCGCACTCGGCGTGTGCGCACTCGGTTCATATGCGGCCGTCACTCTGCTCAATCACGTCCGCAATGCGCAAGGGCATAGCCGTTGGGGGTGGCTGGCGGCCACCGCGGTGGCCAGCGGCTTTTCCATCTGGGCCACGCATTTCATTGCCATGCTCGCATTCAGCCCCGGCGGACCGACCGGATACGACCTCGTTCTGACGCTCATGTCGCTCGTTGCGGCGATCGCCATCACAGGATGTGCGTACTACACAGCGACCAGCGGGGGCTTGCCGATGCGGGTCCTCGGCGGCATCCTGGTGAGCGGTGGCATCGCCGCAATGCACTACACGGGCATGGCGGCTTTTCGCATCGCCGGGCTCATTGTATGGGACGAGGTGCTGGTTGGAGCGTCGGTCGCTCTCGGTAGCGTGCTGGGCGTCGCCGCTGTGATGGTCGGAGCGGGCAGCACGACCTGGTGGGACCGCGTCCAAGGCGCGCTTTTCCTCACTCTGGCGATTTTCGGGCACCACTTCACCGCCATGGGCGCAGCGTCCATCGTTCGCGATCCGACGGTGAGCGTAGCGGCATCCGCCATGCCTCCGGAGTGGATGGCGGTTGGCGTCGCAGTGGCGGGCCTCGCCATACTCGGGCTGACGCTGACCGGGGTTGCTCTCGATCGGCGGGAACGGCGGCTTGCGGCGGCTTTCGCTCGCGACATGGCTGCAGCGAAGAAGGCCGAGGAGCAGCAGAACCTCCTGATCGCCGAGCTCGACCATCGTGTGAAGAACGTGCTCGCGCGCGTTGCCGTGGTCGCGCGGCGAACGCGGGAAAGCAGCGGCTCGATGGACCAGTTCCTGGAAATGCTCGAGGGCCGCATCCAGTCCATGGCAAGCACCCACGCTCTCCTGAGCCGTGGCCGAGGGCAAGGGGTTCACCTTGGCGACCTCGTGCGCCGCGAGTTGGAGCCGTGCATGGGCGCGTGCGAGGCGACGATCGAAGGCCCCGAGGTGCTGCTTTCCGCAGAGGCCACCCAGGCCCTGGCGATGGTGCTGCATGAGCTGGTCACCAATGCCGCCAAGTACGGTGCGCTGTCGACACCGGATGGGCGGGTTGGCGTGCGGTGGCAGTGTCGGCCCGACGGGGGATCGCGAGACGTGCTCATTATCGAATGGCAAGAGAGCCGTGGCCCACCGGTTAGAGCCCCGACTCGGCGCGGCTTTGGCACAACCGTGATCTGCGATCTCATCCCCTACGAGTTCGGGGGCACGGTGGACTTGGACTACTCGTCCGGCGGCGTTCGCTGCCGGATCGAGTTTCCGCTGGAACAAGCTCCTGGTCAGAATCTGCAGGCCGCTTTCACTGCGGCTCGTTCCTTATCGCCGCCTGGCGCAGGATGGCGAGCAGCGATTTCGCACTGAAGGGCTTCTGCAGGACGGCCGCGACCTTGCTCTGCGCCACCTGCGGCACCGCATATCCGGAGATGACCACGACGCCGACGCCGCGGTCGTTGAGGCGATCGATGAGCCCGTAGGCCATCTCTCCCTTGAGGTTGATATCGATGATGGCCAGCTGGGGCGCGCGTGTGGCCAGCAGGCGCTCAGCCTCCTGCAGGCTGGAGGCGGGACCCGCCACGTCGATACCGAGCTCCTCCAGCAATGTCTTGAGTGCGTTGGCGACGTGCCAGGAGTCCTCGACGACGAGGACGCGCAAACCCCTGAGCACCGTATCGCCTTGCAAGCCGGCAACCTTCAACGACACTGGACATGCCCCGTTTGCAACGCAAAGCCGTAGCAATCCTCTATAGCATCGCCAAACGGGCCGGCAAAACGTCAGCCTGAAAAAAGAAAAACGGCCTTCGGAATGGGGGCAGCGGCGTAGGCGTTGCGCAAGCGCAAGCTTAACCAGCTTGTTTGGCAGTGGGCTTGCCTCCGCCTCGTCGGCGCGTGCATGTTGGCGGGGACAGAAGCCTTAGCGGAACGGGAAACCGCCGGCGCCGCACAAAATCGGGACTCGCCATGCAGAGACGGCGCTTCGGCAGGACCGGGCTCAAGGTGCCGGCGCTCACGTTCGGCGGCGGCTGGGTGGGCGGGCTGCTGATGCGCGGCTCCGAGAAGGAGCGCCAGGCGGTGCTGGACTGCGCGCTGGTGGGGGGGATCGACTGGTTCGACACCGCCGCGCTCTACGGCAACGGCGTCTCGGAGACCGTGATCGGACAGTGGCTGCAGTCGCTGCCACCCGAGCGGCGGCCCCGCGTCTCCACCAAGTTTAACGTCGAGACATCCGCGGGCGACTGCGCGGGCCAGATCGAGCGCTCGGTCGCCGCCAGCCTCGGTCGGCTCGGGCTCAGCCGGGTGCCCCTGCTCATCCTGCACAGCCGCGTGGTCGACGCGGCCAACCGGGGGCGCGATACGCGCAGCCTTACCTCGGCGGAGGTGCTGGGGACAGGCGGCATCGCAGACATCATGGACGGGCTGCGCGCACAGGGGCTGTGCGACTGGATCGGCCTTACGGCGCTGGGCGATCCAGAGGCCCTTGCCGAGGTCGTCGACAGCGGCCGCTTCGATGCGGCCCAGGTCTACTACAACCTGCTCAACCCGACGGCGATGGCGCCGGCCGGCCCCGGCTGGAGCTCCACCGATTTCGCCGGGCTCCTGCATCGCTGCACCGCCCAGGACATGGGCGTGATGGGCATCCGCATCTTCGCCGGTGGCCATTTGGCTTCGGGCGAGCGGCACGGGCGCGAGATCGCCATCACCGCCAACGCCGAGAATGCCGCCGAGGAGGCGCGCGCCAGGGCCGTGTGGGACCTGCTGGGCTCGACGCATGGCACCGGCGCGCAGACGGCCCTGCGCTTCGGCCTGGCCTGCCCGCTCATCTCCACTATCGTCGTGGGCATCGGCGAGACGTGGCACCTCGACGAGGCGCTGGCCGCGGCAGAGATGGGGCCGCTGCCCGATGCGGCCGTGGCCGAGCTGGAGCCGGTGTGGCGGCGCCATGCGGCGTTCCGATCGTAGTGTGCCTGCCCACCCTGTTGGAACCGATGCGGCCCCAGCTTTGCCTTGCTCCGCCGACGGGGAGAAACCTGAACAGGGCCAGGAGCCGCAACGAGCGCCGTGAAAGCTCTACTTGCTCCGGTCGGTGAACCCCACTGCACTGTCCGCCCAGGGAGCGCCCGCGCTGAGCGCTGCCGAGCACGCCCGCGGTCCTGAAGGTCAATACTGGCAGTTAGGGATCACTCTTCCACTAGGGGTCACGGCGGGTCAGGTGGCAGCGTCGCGAGAGCCTGCCGGCAGGCGGCTTCAAGCGGATCGAGGTGCTTCACCACGATTCCCCAAATGACCTCCAAGCTAACGGTGTCGTACTCGTGACGCAGCCTGTTGCCGAGCCCGCGAATTTCGTCCCAGTCCGGGCCGGGCGCTACGACTGCTGCCAAATCGTCAAGTTTCCTGGCAGCCTCGCTAAGGCGGCCCAGGCAACGCTCGACCGCATCGACGGTCCGTCTGTCGGCCTCGAACGCGACCCTGTCCATGCCTTTGGTGTAGGCCTGTATGGTCTCGATGTTGTCGAGGATATGCTGGAACCTTCGACGCGGGCGCTTAGAAGGCACGGAGGCCATCGCGCTCGATAGCCTCCCGGATGTACGGCGAGCGGGCCGGCTCCTCGACAACGTCAACAGGCCGGCCGAACAACTCGGCGAGGTGCGCCTCGATGCGGCTCAGCAGCGCGAGACGGTCGAACCCGACCGGGCCTGGCGCTAGCCTCACCGCGACATCGACATCGGACGCCTCGGCCCCGGTGTCACGCGCGACGGAGCCGAACAGCACGATGTGCTCGACGCCGAGCGCTCGCAGCTCGGCCTCGTGGCGCCTCAGAACCGCAATGGTCTCATCGCTATGCATAGCCTGCCTCCACGCTTAGAGGTTGGCGGGCTTGTCCCAGGCCCCAAACCTACCATCCCTGCGACACAGACGCCACCTGGGGCCGCCGCTCCAGCCAGTAGCGCGCCGAGGCTCTGACATCCTGGGCGAGGTCGTGCCGTCCGTTCGCCACCCAGTCGAGATAGTCGGCTGCGCGGCACGCCTGATAACTGGGCTTCTTGGTCCCGCACTTCGGCGGCGCAGCGGTTGACACGCACCTAACGCGGCGCCAGGGCGGAATGCGCAAGATACGCGATCAGATCCGCTCGCTCCTGCTCCTCGCGCAGGGGCGGCAGGACCACCATGGGGGTGCCGGGCACGAGGTCGTCGGGGTCGGCGATGAAGCGGTCCAGCGTCTCCGGGGTCCAGACGAGGCCGGTGATGGCCTTGGCCTTCATGGCGTCGGAGTATTCGAAGCCAGCCACGGCGGCGGCGGGGCGGCCCACGACACCGTAGAGGCTCGGCCCCTGCAGCTGCGCCGTCTCGCCCGGAGCGACGGAGTGGCAGGAGAAGCAGCGCTGGAAGATGCGCTCGCCACGGGCGGCGTCGCCCCCGGCGCCTCGCGCGGTGTTCACCGCCAGCAAGCAGCCAAGGGCCGCAACAAGCATCGCTGCGGCCCACAAGGCGATGGCCACACGCACGTCAGTTCGTCTTGGCCGAGGAGCGGATCACGCGCACGCGCTCCGTGCCCGATTCGGCGATCCAGGCCTCGCCCTTGCGGCCCAGCATCTGGCGCACGTTGGAGTTGGGACGGTCGCTGGGGAAGCTGTCGAACCTCTCGGTCTCGGGATCGAACCGCACGATCGCGTTGGCGCCCCAGTCGGCCAGCCATACCTTGTCGTCAGGGTCCACCCACACGGCATAGGCCCGTGGGCGCTCGCCGGGCAGCTTCCACTCCTTCCAGCTGCGGGCGGACGGGTCGTACATGCTCACCTGGCCGGAGCTCCACGCGCTGATCCACAGCCGGCCCTTGGAATCCGACCACACGCGTCGAGCGCCCTGGCCCTTGGTGGGCGGCTCGTAGACGGTGGCCTCGCCGCTCTCCAGGTCGACGTTGGCGAGGTAGCTGCCGGCCAGCGAAACGTACCAGATGTCGCCCTTGGGCGTGCCGGTGATGCCGTAGGGGCCGCGGCCCTTGGGGGCGTCCCACACCTTCATGTCGCCGGTGGCCGGGTCGAGGCGGCCGTAGATGCCATTCTGGCCGGTGAACCAGATGCGGCCCTTGCCGTCGAAGGCGGCGGTGTTAAGGTTGGTGTGGGGCATGCGCTCGGGCGGCAGCGGCCACACCTTGACGGACTTGGTGGCCGGGTCCACGCGGACGATGGCGTTCTGGCCACCGTCGGTGAACCAGGGCGCGCCGTCCGGCCCGATGATGACGCCGTGCGGCGCGGAGCCCTGACCGAGCGGAATGCGCTCGATCTCGCCGGTCTTGGGGTCGAGGCGGCCGGCGATGCCCTTCTTCTGGCCGGCGAACCAGACGTCGCCCGTAGGCGCCGCCGCTACGTCGTGCGGATAGTCGCCCTTGGCCAGCTCGTAGTACCTCGATTCGGGGGCCTGGGCGGCAGCCGAAGTCAGCGCCAAGGGCGCCGCAAGGATGAGCGCAGCAAGCAGACGATGCATCGGAGCCTCCATCGATGCGGTGTCAGACCCTCCGGGTCTGACACCATTGCATTACGGGCGTCGGAGCTAAGGCGTCAGACCCAGATCCAGAGAGTCTGACACCTTTCGACTGGACTCCCGCCGACGTATCGGCCCCACCTTAGCCGACGCAGCGCCCGGCCCACTTCAACATGCTGCGAGGCCGCAGGGTGCCGATGCGGCACGCCCACGATGCGCCGACGCAGCGCGGCAAGCGAGAGCGTTGGCTTGGCGCAAGCGCACATCGCACGCGGGCGCCCTACGTCCCACAGGGCGGGCTGCGGCCCATTGATGTGCGGGCGTGCGCTGGTAGAGTAGAGGTGTTCACGTCGCAAACCTCCGCAGCCAGCCGCGAGGCAGCCGTATGCCCCATAGAGCCCACCCGTTGCGACGGCTGTTGCCGCTGGCGCTGCTCGCCGGGATCGCGGCGGCCTCGGCACAGACGCCGTCGCCGCCGCCTGAAGCCAAGACGGCTGTCGCCACCTTTGCGGGCGGATGCTTCTGGTGCGTGGAGGAGGCCTTCGAGAAGCTGTCCGGCGTGATCTCGGCGGTGTCGGGCTATACGGGCGGCACGGTTCCGAACCCGACCTACGAGCAGGTTTCCAATGAGACCACCGGCCACGCCGAAGCCGTGCGGGTGACCTACGACCCGGCCAAGGTGAGCTACGAGAAGCTGGTGGTTTGGTTCTGGCGCAACATCGACCCGACCCAGGCGGACGGCCAGTTCTGCGACTTCGGCAGCTCCTACCGCAGCGCCATCTTCGTGCACGACGATGCGCAGAGGAAGGTGGCCGAGGAGACCAAGCGGGCGCTCGAGGCGTCGGGGCGTTTCAAGCGGCCGATCGTCACGGAGATCGTCGCGGCCGGCACATTCTACGAGGCCGAGGACTATCACCAGGACTACTACAAGAAGAACCCCAACCGGTATCGGTTCTACAAGTTCAACTGCGGGCGGGCGCAGCGCCTGGAGCAGATCTGGGTCAAGGCCACTCCGCCCC
>JBIOWI010000100.1:0-3020 GCA_044868325.1 Hyphomicrobiaceae bacterium | reverse complement strand
GCGCACAAGCAGAGTTCTTCTCAAGACGTTGGAGGCGAGGGGTCTGACCCCTTCCACATGGAGCAGCTTCATGCCCGCTGACGGAAGCCCGATCGAGCGTCCCGGCCGGTTCAACCTCTCCGCCTGGGCCATCGCACACGGCAACTTCGCGGCGTTCCTGATCGTGCTGCTGCTGGCGGCCGGGGGCTATGCGTTCCTGACCCTTGGCCAGAAGGAGGACCCAGACTTCACCTTCCGCGCGATGGTGGTGCAGGTGCTGTGGCCCGGCGCCTCCGTCGAGGAGATGCAGGAGCAGGTGGTCGACAAGATCGAGCGCAAGCTCCAGGAGACGCCGGGGCTGGAGTTCCTGCGCTCCTATACGCGCCCCGGCTCGGCGGCGATCTTCGTCAACCTCAGGGGCAGCGTGCGTGGCGAGGCGGTGGCCGACGCGTTCTATCAGGTGCGCAAGAAGATCGGCGACATCCGCCACACGTTCCCCGAGGGCGTCGTCGGTCCGTTCTTCAACGACGAGTTCGGCGACACCTATATGTCGCTCTACGCTCTCACCGGCCAGGGCTACAGCTATCCCGAGCTCAAGACCTACGCCAAGAACGCGCGCGACATCATCCTCCGCATACCGGGCGTCGCCAAGGTGGACCTGCTGGGCACCCAGGAGGAGCGAGTCTTCATCGAGGTGTCCTCCGCGGCGCTCGCGGAGCGCGGGCTGTCGGCGCTGGACATCCAGGCCGCGCTGGCGGGCCAGAACGCCATGGACCCGGCGGGGCGCATCGAGACCGGCGAGCGGTCGGTGCGCATCGACGTGGGAGGTGGCCTCAGGTCGGTGGAGGACGTCCGCGAGCTCCGGCTGCGCGCCGGCCAGCACACGTTCCGGCTGGGCGATATCGCCGAGGTGAAGCGTGCGCTGGAGGACCCGCCGGCCGCCAAGACCCGCTATCAGGGCCAGGAGGCGGTGCTGCTCGGCGCCACCATGGCGCCCGGCTACAACGTCACGGTGGTGGGCGCCGAGGTCGAGCGCGCGCTGAAGGGCATCGAGCGCGAGCTGCCGGTGGGCGTGCAGCTCGGCAAGATTTCCGACCAGGCGCAGGTGGTGAGCCACTCCGTCGGCGAGTTCCTCCGCTCCCTCGCCGAGGCGATCGGCATCGTGCTGGTCGTGTCGTTCCTCATCCTGGGCTGGCGCGCCGGCCTGGTCGTGGCGCTGACGATCCCGCTGGTGCTTGCGGCGACGTTCTTCGTCATGCAGGGGATGGGCATCGACCTGCACCGCATCTCGCTGGGCGCGCTGATCATCGCGCTCGGGCTGCTGGTCGACGACGCCATGATCGCCGTCGAGATGATGGACCGCAAGCTGCAGGAGGGCTACGACCGCCTGCGCGCCGCCACCTTCGCCTACACCTCCACCGCGTTCCCCATGCTGACCGGCACGCTGATCACCGTGGCCGGATTCATCCCCGTCGGCTTCGCGGCGAGCCAGGCCGGCGAATACGTGAGCGCGCTGTTCTGGGTGACGGGCATTTCGCTCGTCATCTCCTGGTTCGCCGCGGTCTACTTCACGCCCTGGATCGGCTACCGCCTGCTCAAGGCGCGGCGCGGCGCCGGCCACCACGGCGAGGCGTTCGACTCGCTCCCGTTCCGCATCATCCGCGCCATCGTGGCCTGGTGCGTGCGCTGGCGGAAGACGGTGGTCGTCATGACGGTCGGCGCGCTGGCGGCGAGCATCGCCAGCTTCGCCTTCATCCCGCAGCAGTTCTTCCCCACCTCGAACCGGCCGGAGATCCTCGTCGATCTGTGGCTGCCGGAGGGCACCTCGTTCGCGGATACCGAGCGTGAGGCCAAGGCCGTGGAGGCGCGGCTGCTGCAGGATCCGGACCTGGCCTATGTCGCGGCCTTCGTCGGCGAGGGCGCGCCGCGCTTCTATCTGCCGCTCGACCAGCAGCTCAAGAACCAGAACTTCGCCCAGCTGATGCTGATGTCCAAGTCGCTGGAAGCGCGCGAGCGGGCGCTGGTGCGGGTGCGCGAGACCCTGGCCGCCGACTTCCCCAACATCCGCGCGAGGGCCGAGCGGCTGTTCAACGGGCCGCCGGTGGGATGGGCGGTGCAAGTGCGCGTCACCGGCCCGGAGCGCGCCGAGGTGCGCCGCATTGCCGACGAGGTGGCCGGGGTGATGCGCGCCACGCCCGAGGTGGGCAACGTGCACGACGACTGGCTGGAGCCGGTGCCGAGCCTGAAGCTGGAGATCGACCAGGACCGCAGCCGGGCACTGGGTGTCACCTCGCAGGCCGTGCGCCGCTCGCTGCAGGGGAGCCTCTCCGGCTTCCAGATCGGCGAGTACCGCGAGGGCGACGAGACCATCAAGGTGATGCTGCGCGAGCCGTCCGAGGCGCGCAACGCGCTGACCGCGCTCGACAACGTCTATGTCAAGACCGCGACAGGCGGCTCGGTGCCGCTGCGCCAGGTGGCGAACATCAAAGTGGTGCTGGAGCCCGGCATCCAGTGGCGCCGCGACCGGCTGCCGTCCATCACCGTGCGCGGCACCATTCCGGACCACCTGCAGTCGAACGATGTCTCCAACGCCGTGTTCGCCAAGCTCAGCTCCCTGCGCGCGGCCCTCCCCACCGGCTACCGCATGGAGCTGCAGGGCGCGGTGGAGGAGGCGGCAAAAAGCCAGACCTCCATCAATGAGAAGATGCCGATCATGCTGATGGTCATCCTGGTGCTCCTGATGGTCCAGCTGCAGCACTTCGGGAAGACGATGATGGTGCTGGCCACCGGCCCGCTCGGCATCATCGGCGCGGCCGCCGCGCTGCTTATCTTCCAGGCTGCGTTCGGCTTCGTCGCCATCCTGGGCGTGATCGCGCTGGCCGGCATCGTCATGCGCAACAGCGTGATCCTGGTCGACCAGATCGAGCAGGACATGGCGGCCGGCCACGACGCCTACACCGCCATCGTCGAGGCCGCCGTGCGCCGCTTCCGCCCGATCACGCTCACCGCCGCCGCGGCCGGCCTTGCCATGATCCCCCTCG
>JBIOWI010000099.1:0-19151 GCA_044868325.1 Hyphomicrobiaceae bacterium | reverse complement strand
TCAGTTGGCGAGTTGCAAACGACAGCCTTGCGCGTCGCGCGAACGCTCCACGCACGGCTTCCCCCCAGACACTCGGCCCTGCGGGATAAGGCCGTTGGTGTCGCAACGGACTATGCGACAAGATTTTTGCGCGACTTTGCCGCAATTGTATCCAATTGTGATAACGAGCGGTTGTGGGCAAGGTAGTGGAATGCTGAGAAGCGAGGGCCGACTCTGCGCAGCTGCGTTCGTCCTGATCTGCGCCGGCAATGTTCGTGCCGAGGAGGCAGACCGCCCGATGCTATGGAGGGTCCAGAGTTGCAACGCGGCCCGCTGCCAGATCTCCTTTGACCAGTGTGCAGCAGGTTGCCGGACCGTCGGCCCGAATAGCTATGCGGGCTGTATGGACTCGTGCCGAACTAGGCAACAAAGCTGCATCCAGCAGGCGTGCCGGAGGAGATAGGAGCGACGCCTGGCGGGCTGGCGGAGGGAGCGGGATTCGAACCCGCGATACGGTTGCCCGTATACACGCTTTCCAAGCGTGCGCCTTCAGCCACTCGGCCATCCCTCCGGTCTGGGCAGGGAATATAGGGGCCGGCGGTACAGCGCAAGCCGTGGGGGCAGCCAAGGTGGGCTCGGTTTCCCCCAGCCGCCCGGCGGCCGATCAGGAACCTTCCACGCCGCTATGCGTAAAACTCCCGATAGGGAAGCACCGGGCTCTCGCAGCATGCTCCCGCGTGACCCCAACCCTTAGGGCGAAGCGGAGAAAACAGCATGGCCTCGTTCAAGCTCGGAGTAGGCGTCGCTACCCTGATCTCGGCAGCCAGCCTCGCCACCATGCCGCTGTCCGCCCTCACTATGCGGGAATGCAGCGCCGCCTACAAGTCCGCACAGGGCTCCGGCACTCTGGGCGGCATGAGCTGGCAGGAGTTCCGCAAGGCCAGGTGCGGCCCCGGTGCGCCGGCGCCCGGGGCCGTTCCTGGAAGCGCTGCGGCCAAGCCAGGACCAGCCCCCGGCGGCAGCGCCTACACGTCCGGCGCCCTCTTCCCCTCCGCAATCGCACCGAAATACCGCGACGAGACGGCGGGCAAGGCCCGCATGCACACCTGCCTCGACCAGTACCGGCTCAACAAGGCCAGCAATGCCAACGCCGGCCTGAAGTGGGTGGAGAAGGGCGGCGGCTACTATAGCGAATGCAACCGGCGCCTGAAGGGCAACCAGAATCGCTGATCCGGCGTTTCGCAGGCGTCCATGGCATTCGAGAACACCAAGGCCGAGATCGTCATGCTGCTGGGCGCCCTGCAGGAGGCGCCCGAGGACCGGCACGAGCTCTATCTGCAGATCATGCAGAAGCTGAACGAGCTCAAGGCCTACGGCATGCCGCTGCCGGCCGATCTGGTGGACCTCGAGCACCGGCTGGAGCAGGAGTTCGCCGCCGAGCAGCGCGAGGACCGCGCCGACCGGCGGAGGCGGCGGGCCGAGCGGCGCGCCAAGGCTTGAGCCCGGCCGGGCACGGCGAAGCCCCGGCTCCTCGGCATTGCGGTGCCGCTTTCGTTGTGCTCAATGGCGTGCCGATGCGCCGATGGGTGCGGGAACTCGGGGGTCGCGAACGTGATCAAGGGCCTTCTGCGCTTCCTGGCCGGCGTCTTCCTGCTGGTCGCGGTCATCGCCGCCGTCAACGACGTGACGCGCTCGATGGCCGCGGGCACGCGCATCCCCTCGGTCTCGACCCACGAGCACTGGTCGAAGCTGGCGCCGGTGACCCTGGCGACGGCGCGCAATACGGTGCAGCGCAAGGCGCATCCCACCGTCTGGGACCCGGTGCTCCTCTCGGTGCTGCAGCTGCCCGCCTGGGCCCTGTTCGGCGCCCTCGGTGCGCTGCTGGCCTACGCCGGGCGCCGGCGCCGCGAGGTGAACATCTTCGCCAATTGAACGGCTCAGCGCCGCCGCGTGGAGCGTCTGCCTGCTCACGCTGCAATGTGCTTGACGGGTAACGGGTCCCTGGCCTCGCCGGCCGGGTTTCAATACAATCGCCCATACAGGAGCAGTCGCAGCGCAGCAGCCCATGAGCCGGATACCCGATTTCACGAAAGTTGAGCTTGGCCGCCCAGGCAGCCGGTCGGCGGTGCGGGCGGGCGAGGACTGGCTGACCCCCGAGGGCATCCCTGTAAAGCGGGTGTATTCCGCCACGGACACCGCCGGCCTCGATTTCCTCGACGGCTACCCCGGCATTGCCCCCTATCTGCGCGGACCGTACCCCACAATGTACGTCACCCAGCCGTGGACCATCCGGCAGTACGCCGGGTTCTCCACGGCCGAGGACTCCAACGCCTTCTACCGCCGCAACATCGCCGCCGGGCAGAAGGGCCTCTCCGTGGCCTTCGACCTCGCCACCCACCGGGGGTACGACTCGGACCACCCGCGCGTGAGGGGCGACGTGGGCATGGCCGGGGTGGCGATCGACTCGATCTACGACATGCGCACCCTGTTCGCCGGCATCCCGCTGGCCGACATGACGGTGTCCATGACCATGAACGGCGCGGTGCTGCCGATCATGGCGCTGTTCATCGTCGCGGGCGAGGAGCAGGGCGTGCCGCCCGAGAAGCTGGCGGGCACCATCCAGAACGACATCCTCAAAGAGTTCATGGTGCGGAACACGTATATCTATCCGCCCGAGCCGTCGATGCGCATCGTCTCGGACATCTTCGCCTATACCTCGCGGCGGATGCCCAAGTTCAACTCCATCTCCATCTCCGGCTACCACATGCAGGAGGCCGGGGCGACGGCGGACCTGGAGCTGGCCTACACCCTGGCCGACGGCGTGGACTACGCGCGGGCGGGCGTGGCCGCCGGCCTCGACATCGACGCCTTCGCGCCGCGGCTGTCGTTCTTCTTCGGCATCGGCATGAACTTCTTCATGGAGGTGGCCAAGCTGCGCGCGGCGCGCCTGCTGTGGGCCAAGCTGATCAAGACCGAGCTCGCGCCCAAGGACGCGCGGGCGCTGGCGCTGCGGACTCACTGCCAGACGAGCGGCTGGAGCCTCACGGCGCAAGACCCGTTCAACAACGTGACCCGCACCGCCATCGAGGCGCTGGCGGCGACCCACGGCGGCACACAGTCGCTGCACACCAACGCGCTGGACGAGGCGATCGCGCTGCCGACGGACTTCTCCGCCCGCATCGCCCGCAATACCCAGCTCCTCATCCAGCAGGAGAGCGGCACACCCCGCGTCATCGACCCGTGGGGCGGCAGTCACTACGTGGAGCGCCTCACCTACGAGCTGGTGCGGAAGGCGCAGGCCCACATCGCCGAGGTGGAGAGCCTGGGCGGCATGGCCAAGGCGATCGCCGCCGGCATCCCCAAGATGCGCATCGAGGAGGCCTCGGCCCGCACCCAGGCGCGTATCGATTCCGGCGCCCAGACCATCGTCGGCGTGAACAAGCATCGCGTGGCCGGCGCGGCCGAGATCGAGGTGCTGAAGGTCGACAACCATAGCGTCCGCGAGAGCCAGATCGCCAAGCTGACGCAGCTCAGGGCCGAGCGCGATCCCGCAGCGGTGGCGGCGGCGCTCGATGCGCTCACCGAGGCGGCGCGGAGCGGCGAGGGTAACCTGCTCGGCCGCGCGGTGGACGCGGCCCGCGCCAAGGCCACGGTGGGCGAGATCTCCGACGCCCTGGAGAAGGTGTGGGGCCGGCACCGGGCCGACGTGCGCGTGGTCTCGGGCGTGTACAGCACGGAGGCAGGCGCCATGTCCAAGGAGGTGGATCGGGTGCGGCGCATATGTGCCGCCTTCGAGGCGTCCGAGGGCCGCCGCCCGCGCATCCTGGTGGCCAAGATGGGTCAGGACGGCCACGACCGCGGCCAAAAGGTGATCGCCTCCGCCTTCGCCGACCTGGGGTTCGATGTGGACCTCGGCCCCCTGTTCGCCACTCCCGACGAAGCCGCCCGCCAGGCTGTGGAGAACGACGTGCACATCATCGGCGTGTCGTCCCTGGCCGCGGGGCACCTCACCCTGGTGCCCGACCTGGTCGCCGCCCTGGACAAGGAGGGCCGCGCCGACATCATGATCGTCGTGGGCGGCGTGATCCCGCCTTCGGACTACGATGCGTTGCACAAGGCCGGCGCCACAGCGGTGTTCGGGCCAGGCACCAACATCCCGGCTGCAGCGGCGGACCTGCTGGAAAAGCTCAACGCCAAGCTGGGGTATGGGCCGCGGGCGGCGGCGGAGTAGGATCGCTGGGGGTCGTGTCGAATGTTGCGATGACCCAACGCCGAAATGCGACCTCACCACAGCATCAAGCACATTTCGTTAGACTTCAGTCTCCAACGGCGTTAGACAGAGACCGGAGCAAGAACCATGAATACGCCTTTCCCGGTGCGAGCAGACGGTAAGTTCACGGTCGAGGAATATCTAGCGTTCATCGAGTCGCGACCGGAGGAAGAGCGCTGGCAGCTGATCGACGGGGTCGCGATGATGATGCCGCCGCCCACACTCCGACATCAGCGCATCGCATCAAACTTGGCGCGCCTGCTCAATGTCCAGCTCGAGAAAGTGCGCCCTGACCTCTACGCGTATCAGGAGGTCGGCTTGATGGTGCCTGACGTATCCAGCTTCCGCCCCGAAGCGGATGTGGCCGTCCTGGACAGTATCCTTGACGACGATGACACTCCTTACGCCGGAAGCTTTTATCTGGTTGCCGAGATCCTGTCCGACAGCAACACGGACAAGGACATTGCTGCCAAGAGCCGGCGCTACGTGCAGCACCCGCAGAACCTCTATTTCCTCCTCATTGAGCAGAAGGAAGTTCGTGTGGAGGTGCGGGCGCGGTCAGCGGCATGGGAGCCTATCGTTCTGGAAGGGCACGATGCGGTGGTGGAGCTGTCGGAATGGAGCTTCCGCGTTCCGCTCGGTGCCCTCTATCGCGGGACGCAGCTGGAGTAGTCCACGAGTGGCGCTGCATCCCTGGAATTCGCACCAACTAGTGTATATGTGGCGTCATGAACGCACTGCTCGACAAGGCGATCTTTGCCATCCGCCAGCCGCCCGAGGCTGAGCAGGAGGCGATTGCGCGCAAGATTCTGGAGCGTATCGAGGCCGACGCCCGCTGGGACGCCCTGTTCGCCGATCCCCGCTCCGAGGCCCTGCTGGATCGACTGGCCGACGAAGCTCTCGATGAGGTTCGTCATGGTAAGGGACAAAGCCTCGCATACTGATCTGAAACGGCTGGTGCTCGCCGAGGCGCGGGCGGCGGGGTTCGTCGAGGCGCGCATTGCGGCGCCTTCGGCCATCGGCCCCGATATCGCGCACAGGCTCGCCGCGTTTCTGCGCGAAGGGCAGCATGGCGATATGGGCTGGATGGCCGCCACCGCCGAGCGGCGCGGGCATCCGCTGGCGCTGTGGCCAGAGGCGCGGTCCATTGTCATGCTGGGGATGAGCTACGCGCCGGAGGGCGACCCGCTGGCGGTGCTGGCGGAGCCCTCCCGTGGGGCCATCTCCTGCTATGCCCAGAGCAAGGACTACCACGACGTCGTCAAGGCCGGCCTCAAGCGGGTGGCCGGGGCCCTGGCGCGGGCGAGCCGCGCGGAGGTGAAGGTGTTCGTGGACACCGCGCCGCTGATGGAGAAGCCGCTGGCCCAGGCGGCGGGGCTCGGCTGGCAGGGCAAGCACACCAATCTCGTGTCGCGCGAGCACGGCTCGTGGCTGTTCCTGGGCGCCATCCTGACCACCGCCGAGCTGGAGCCCGATGCGCCCGAGACGGACCACTGCGGCTCCTGCCGGCGCTGCCTGGACGTGTGCCCCACCAACGCATTCCCCACGCCCTACCAGCTCGATCCGCGCCGCTGCATCTCCTACCTCACCATCGAGCATATGGGCCACATCCCCCCCGAGTTCCGCAAGCCGATGGGCAACCGCGTGTTCGGCTGCGACGACTGCCTGGCCGTGTGCCCCTGGAACAAGTTCGCCGTCGCCGCGGGCCACGCCAAACTGGCGGCGCGCGAAGCGGCGCGGTCGCCGCCGCTGGCCGAGCTGCTGGCGCTCGACGAGACCGCCTTCCGCGCCCGCTTCGCCGGCACGCCCGTCAAGCGCACCGGCCGCGCCCGCGTCGTCCGCAACGCTCTGATCGCCGCCGGCAACTCGGGCGATACGAGCCTGCTTCGGGCGGTGCGGCGGCTCATTGGCGACGCCTCGCCGCTGGTGCGCGCCATGGCCGTCTGGGCGCTGCGGCAACTGGCCGATGCCGAGGCTTGGGCGGCCGCACGGAATCACTACATCCTCCGTGAACCGGATGCGGCAGTGCGGGCGGAGTGGGGCGTGGAGGGCAGGGAGGCTCCCTGATGCGGCTCTTCTCATTCGGATACGGCTATTCGGCCGAGGCGCTCGCGCGCAAGCTGAGCGCGCGGGTGACTGAGGTCGCCGGAACGCGTACCAGCCCCGAGGCGCCGGCGGAAGCGGGCGCCGTGCTGGCGGTCTACAAGGGCGACGGACCCTCAGCCGAGGTGCACAACCTGCTCGCCGGCACCACGCACCTGCTTGTCAGCATCCCGCCCGACCTGGAGGGCGATGCCGTGCTGCGCGATTTTGCCGACGATATCGCTGCTCTCCCGAACCTCGCCTGGGTCGGCTACCTATCCACCGTCGGCGTCTACGGCGACGCCAAGGGCGCGTGGGTGGACGAGACGTGCCCCGTGCGGCCACTCACCGAGCGCAGCCTGCGGCGCGCCGAGGCCGAGCGGGCCTGGCTCGACCTCGGCGCCCGCACCGGCCGCCGGGTGGGGGTGTTCCGCCTGGCCGGCATCTACGGGCCGGGGCGCAGTGTGATCGACAACCTGAGGACGGGCACGGCGCGGCGCATCGTCAAGCCGGGCCAGGTCTTCAACCGCATCCACGTGGACGACATCGCCCGGGTGCTCGCGTTGGCCATCGATAAGGATACGGGGCACCGTTTCTTCAACGTCAGCGACGACGAACCGGCACCGCCCGAGGACGTGGTGGCCTATGCCGCCGAGGTCATGGGGCTGCCGGTGCCGGAGGCGGTGACGTTCGAGGCGGCTGGCCTCTCCGGTGTCGCGGCCAGTTTCTGGAGCGAGTGCAAGCGGGTGAAGAACGACCGCATCCGGCGCGAGCTGGGCGTCGAGCTGCTGTACCCGACGTACCGGGAGGGGCTGCGCGCCTTGGCTGTCTAGGTTTAGGTTTCAGGGGCGCCACCTTCCCTGAAACCTGGAGCCTGAATTAAAAAGGCCTTCGGTCCGTAGGGACTAGACCGAAGGCCTTGGAGGCGACGAGTTGGCTCAGTCCTCTGGGAAGAAGCACCGAGCCTTTTTGTTGTCGGAGCCCTACGGCTCCGTGCGGCAACCATACGACGATTCGTTGCCTTCGGGTTGATCATGGCACCCGGGTCTGGTTGTGCGGGCGTGCCACTTGGGGGGCATGGCACCTGGCCAGGCAACGCACGCCTCCCGAGCTTGTTGCTGCGGCAAGCCTTGTGGCACTCTTTGCGGGACGAACCGGGGCCGTCCCCAACGAGCCCGGCCGCGAGGAAACGCTGTGCGACCCATGTCAGACTTCCGCAACGCCGATACCGAGGACGAGGCGCCGCTGCTGGCAGCCATCGACCGCTGGTGCGAGAAGGAGGTGAAGACGATCGCCAGGGAATACGACCACGCCGACCGCTACCCGGCGGAGACCGTCGAGCAGATGAAGGAGCTGGGGCTGTTCGGCGCCACCATTCCGCCCGAGTATGGCGGCCTGGGCCTGCCGGCCTCCACCTACGCCAAGATCGTGATGCGCATCTCGCGCGACTGGATGGCCATCACCGGCATCTTCAACTCGCACCTGATGCTGGCGCTGGCGATCCAGAAGTTCGGCACCGCGGCACAGAAGGAGGCCTGGCTGCCGCGGCTTGCCACGGGCGAGGTGCGCGGCGGGCTGGCGCTCACCGAGCCCGACGCCGGAACCGACCTGCAGGCGATCCGCACCACGGCCAGGCGCCAGCCCGATGGCGGCCCAAACGGCAGCTACGTCGTCAACGGCACCAAGACCTGGATCTCCAACGGCATCGAGGGCAGTTGCTTTGCGCTCCTGGTGAAGACGGACCCCGAGGCCCAGCCGCGCTACAAGGGCATGAGCCTGTTCATCGCGCCCAAGGGGCCGGGCTTCACGGTGGGGCGCAAGCTGGAGAAGCTCGTCTACAAGTCGATCGACTCAGGCGAGCTGGTGTTCGAGGACTACCGCCTCTCGTCCGATCACTTGATCGGCGGCGTCGAGGGCCAGGGCTTCATGCAGGCCACCGGTGGCCTGGAGCTGGGACGCATCAACGTGGCCGCGCGCGGGGTGGGCGTGGCGGAAGGTGCCCTACAACTCGCCACCGAATACGCCCAGGTGCGCAAGACCTTCGGCAAGCCCATCTGCGAGCACCAGGCGATCCAGCTCAAGCTCGGCGAGATGGCGACCAGGGCGCGGGCAGCGCGGCTCCTCACGCTCGATGCGGCGGCAGCCTTCGACCGCGGCGAGCGCTGCGATATGGAGGCCGGCATGGCCAAGTACTTCGCCTCCGAGGCGGCGCTTGAGAACGCGATCGAGTCGCTCAGGATCCATGGCGGCTACGGCTATTCGAAGGAGTTCGACGTAGAGCGCCTCTACCGCGACGCGCCGCTCATGTGCATAGGCGAGGGCACCAACGAGATGCAGCGCATTATCATCGCAAGGCAATGGATCAAGCGGAACGCTATTCGATGAAGCCCCTGGAAGGCCTCCGCATCCTCACTGTCGAGCAGTTCGGCGCCGGCCCCTACGGCTCCATGTTCCTGGCCGACCTGGGCGCCGAGGTGGTCAAGATTGAGAACACCGAGACGAGGGGCGACACCGCCCGCCATGTCGGCCCGCGCTTCCTGGGCCAAGCCGACAGCGAGTACTTTCAGACCTTCAACGCCGGCAAGCGAAGCGTCGCGCTCGACCTCAAGAGCGAGGATGGCCGCGCCGCGCTGCGCCGGCTGGGGGCATCGGCGGACGCCGTCATGAACAACCTGCGCGGCGACCAGCCGGAGAAGCTGGGGCTCGACTACAAGAGCCTCGCCACGGTTAACCCCGCCGTCGTCTGCCTGCATATCTCTGCCTACGGCCGCGACAACGAGCGCAAGGCCTGGCCGGGCTACGACTTCCTCATGCAGGCGGAGACCGGCCTGATGTCGCTCACGGGCGAGCCGGACGGGCCGCCGCAACGGTTCGGCTCCTCGCTGATCGACTTCATGACCGGGATCACCGGCGTGCTCGGGCTCTTGAGCTGCATCATGCGGGCGCGCCAGAGCGGTAAAGGATGCGACGTGGACGTGTCGCTGTTCGACGTGGCCATGCACCAGCTGTCCTATCCCGGCACCTGGCACATCAACGGCGGGCCGATGCCGTCGCGGCTGGCCCGCAGCGCCCACCAGTCGATCACGCCGGTGCAGACCGTGCGCACGCAGGACGGCTGGATCTACGTCATGTGCATGAAGGAGAAGGACTGGGAGACCCTGGCCCGGCTCATCGGCCGTCCCGAGTACGTTGCAGACCATAGGTTTGCCGGGCCTGCGGCGCGGCGGCAGCACCGGGCCGAGCTCACCCGCGTGCTCGACGAGGCCATGAGTGAGAGGACTACGGCCGAATGGCTGGAGATTCTCACCGGGCACCTGCCGGTGGGTCCCGTCTACGACGTGGCGCAGGCGGTGGCCAATCCGTTCGTGGAGGGCGTCGGCATGGTCCGCAACGTCCCGCATCCGGCGAAGCCCGACTTCCGGATGCTGGCCAACCCGCTCAAGATCGACGGTGAGCGCCTGGAGCAGCGGGTGTGCGCGCCGCTGGGGGCGGACAACGAGCCGCTGCTCGGGCCTGCGATGGTGTCAGACCCCCTGGGTCTTCTGGGTCTGACACCATCTCGCAACCAGGCGTCGGAGTGCATGGTGTCAGACCCAGAGGGTCTGACACCGCGCGAGGGTGCATGAAGCTCGAAGGCGTCACCGTTGTCGACTTGTCGGTGTTCCTGCCGGGGCCTTATCTCACCATGGCGATGGCCGACCACGGCGCGCGCGTCATCAAGGTCGAGCCGCCGGGCGGCGACCCCGGCCGCCATATCGGCGTGGCCGACGGGCCGAGCACGGTGTTCTTCCGCAACGTCAACCGCGGCAAGGAGAGCGTGGTCGTCGACCTCAAGTCGGCCGAGGGCCGCGCGCGCCTCCTGAAGCTGTGCAAGACGGCCGACGTGTTCGTGGAGTCCTACCGGCCGGGTGTGATGCACCGCCTCGGCGTGGACTACGCGGCGATCTCGCGGATGAACCCGCGCATCGTCTACTGCTCGATCAGCGCCTTCGGCCAGGACGGCCCCTACCGCGAGCGGCCGGCGCACGATCTCGCCACCATGGCGCTGGCCGGCGCGCTCAGCATCACGCAGGGCCGCGATGGGGCGCCCACGATACCCGGTGTTGCGGTGGCCGATATCGTCAGCGCCCTGCAGGCTCTCTCGGGGGTGCTGATGGCGCTCTACCGGCGCGAGAAGACCGGCCGGGGCGACTACATCGACGTGGCCATGCACCACGCCGCCCTGGCCGCCCTCCCCAACGTCATGGGGCCGGCCATGGCGGGCCTGCCGGGTCCCGACCCAAGGCACGCGCGCAGCACCGGGGGTGCTGCGCTCTATCAGACCTACGAGACCGCCGACGGGCGCCATCTCGTGCTCGGCGCCCAGGAGACGAAGTTCGCCCGCGCCCTGCTGGAGCGGCTCGGACGGCTGGACCTCCTGCCGCTGTGCGAGCGTGGGCCGGGGCCGCACCAGGCGCCGGTCATTGAGTTTCTCCGCGCGGTGTTCCGGGAGAAGCCGCTCGCCCACTGGTGTGCTTGGTTCGAGGGGATGGACGTGAGCTTCGCGCCGGTCAACAGCCTGCGCGACGCCCTCGACGATCCGCATCTCGCCGCGCGGGGCGCCATTCTGAAGGACGATCTGGGGCGGGAGCACATCGCCCCGGTCGTGCGCTTCCTCGACGAGCCCGCGCGGCCCAGGCTGCGCGAGCCAGTGCTGGGAGAAGGGAGTGGGGAATAGGGAGTGGGGAATGGGAGTCTCGGTCACCACTCCCTACTCCCTACCCCCTACTCCCCATTCCCCATTACTCCGAGAGGAGAACAGCATGCCCGGCACCGCGGAAATCGCGCCCGGCCGCTTCCGACAGGACTTGGGGCGCACCTACGACGACTTCGTCGTGGGACACGTCTACGAGCACCGCCCCGGCCGCACCATCACGGAAGCCGACAACGTTTGGTTCACGCTGCTCACCATGAACCAGCACCCGCTGCATTTCGATGCGGCCTACGCCGCGGGCACGGAGTTCAAGAAGCCGCTGGTGAACAGCTGCCTCACGCTGTCGATCGTCACCGGCATGAGCGTGGCCGACGTGAGCGCGAAGGCGATCGCCAACCTGGGCTGGAGCAAGGTGGAGCTCATCGCCCCGGTCTTCGTCGGCGACACGATCTATGCCGAGAGCGAGGTGCTCTCCAAGCGGCTGTCGCTGAGCCGGCCTGGCCAGGGACTGGTCACAGTGCGAACCCGCGGGCTCAAGGCGGACGGCACCGTGTTCATGGTGTTCGAGCGGACGGTGCTGGTGCCCACGCGCGGATGATGGCGCGAATCATGGCCCGCTTCTTGCGGGCGCGCTGGATCGTTAAGCACCATCGCACGTTGTTGATGATATCGCGCGCGCGATGCCGCCTCATTGAGTCCTATTTGCGGTGGTAAGTTGAGAAGTCTCGCGCTAGTATAGGTTGTAGTGACCGAAAGGAGCGTAACTATGGGTGTCCAGATCGTGATGGACCGCTCGGGCGACACGCGGCACGAGTTCGATGTCACCGACGCAAGGGCGGTCGCACTCGCCGAACGGCGCTTCAAGGAGCTGACGGGCAAGGGCTTCCGGGCCGTTGCACTGGCCAAGGACGGTGGCCAGGGGCGGCTGGTCGGCAGGTTCGATCCGCAGGTCGAGGAGACGCTGTTCATCCCGCAACTGCAAGGCGGTTGATGGAGCCAGTCGTGCAGGTTCTGAGGGCCCTGTTGCGGAGGGCCCTCGGGGAGGATGCACGCGCCGCGCCCGCGCTAGTGGATGTCGTGATCGAGAGCGCGGCCGAGCCGCGCGTGTGGGTGCATTTCTCCAACGGCTACCGCACCTCGGCACCGCTGCTGCCGCGGGACTGTTTCGCCTTTTGCGAGCGGCATGCCGCGTGGGACGTCGAGAGCCTCCGGGTCGCCTTGCTCGGCGAGGGGCGGCTGATCTACGCGCAAATGCTCCAGGATCAGGCTGACATGCGCGAGCGACAGGGACGGACGTGGGTCTCGGAGCAGGTGCGCCGGCTGGGCCGCGGGATTGCCCAGACGCTCAGGCCGCGGCACGACACGCTGCGGTTCCCGGTCTTCGGCGTCGGCAGAACGTATCTCGACGAGCGGCGCTCGGAGGCCCATGAGCGGGGGATGCGTCTCCTCAAGGAGAACCTGACGCCGGCGCAGCTGCAGCAGTATTCGAGGTACGGCTACTTCGAGGTGATCGGCGGCAAGACCGGCAAGCGCTATCGCATCCGCCACGGCCGCTCGATGAACATCGACCAGCTCGACAAGAACGGCCGACGGGTGTGCGGCTGGTGCTTCTTCCCCGAGGGGAACCTGGTGACGGGCGACGTCATGCTGGCGCAGAAGGTGGCTCTCGAGCTGTTCGAGACCGACGCCATCAAGATCGCGAACAAGATGTGGTAGCGCGCGGCACGCCGGCCGCGTGTGGTCGCGCCGCCGGTCGGCCGAGTGCTTGCCTCGTTAGCGTTTGTGCTGGAGCGTTTGTGCTGGGAAGATGTGGCCGGCTATGGCCGACACGGCTTGGCCCGTGCCGTGCTCCGCGAGCATGGTGCGCTGTCGCCCGCCGACCGCATCGGGGGCCGCATCGGGGGCCGCATCGGGGGCCGCATCGGGGGAATGCACATGCTCACGCTCTACTTTGCGCCGGGGTCCAGCTCCATGGCGCCGCATATCGCCCTGCACGAGATCGGAGTTGACTTCGAGGCCAGGCCCCTGTCGCTCGCACGGAAAGAGCACCGCGCCCCGGCCTATCTGGCGCTCAATCCCGAGGGGAAGGTGCCGACCCTTCTCATCGACGGGCGCCCTCTCACCGAGGTCGCCGGCATCCTGTTCTATCTCGCCAGGCGCTTCCCGGCGGCGGGCCTGCTGCCCAGCGACGACATCGAGGCTGAAGCCCAGGTCGTCTCGTGGATGTCGTTCGTCGCCGCCACGATCCACCCGGCGCGCCGGCGGAGCCTGGACGAGGCTCGCGCCGCCTTCGCCATCGCCGACAAGCGGCTCGGAGACGGGCCGTGGGCGGTGGGACGCTATTCGATCGCGGACATCCATCTGTTCAGGCTGTACTGGCGCCTGGCCGGCTCGGTGAGTGTTCGGGGGTCAGACCCCTCGCCTCTGGGGCTGCGAGGAAGCACGAATGTTCAGGCGAAGGGTCTGACCCCCGCCTCCGATTTCCCCAACCTCGATGCGCACTATCGGCGAATGATAGCTCGGCCCGCCGTGCAAAAGACCTGCGAGATCGAAGCACGGATCGGATACGAGCTGCCGGGGTAGCTCGCGTTCCCTGGCCGATTCGCTGTGAGTGCGCCGGCGCGATTTCTTGAGTCGGGACCGGTGTGCTGCTATGCGCTCGTTTTTTTGGAGGGATGCTCCCATGCCCACAATTCAGCCTGTGGTCCTGTCCGGGGGAGCCGGGACGCGCCTCTGGCCACTTTCTCGCGCGCTCTACCCCAAGCAGTTCATCCGCTTCCCCCAGATCCAGTCCGAGACCTTCCTGGCCGCTGCCCTCAAGCGGCTGGCACCGGCGCAGGGCTTTGCCCAGCCTATCGTGGTCTGCAACAACGACCACCGGTTCCTCGTCAAGGACGAGGCCGAGCGCAGCGGCGTGCGCCCGAAGGCGATCGTGCTGGAGCCGACGGCCCGCAATACCGCGCCGGCAGTGGCGGTGGCGGCGCTGCTCGCCGAGCGCGACGACCCCGAGGCCATCCTCGCGGTAATGCCGTCGGATCACGTGATTAGGGACGAGCAGCCCTTCGCGGCAGCGGTGCGCCAGGCCGGCGAGATCGCCGCCGCAGGCAAGCTCGTGCTGTTCGGCATCACGCCCAGCGCACCGCACACGGGATATGGCTACATCCGGCGCGGGGCACCGCTGGCCGGCTGCAATGGCGCCTTCACGGTGGCCGCGTTCACGGAGAAGCCCAACCGGGAGACGGCGACGGAGTACCTCGCCGTCGGCGGCTACGACTGGAACAGCGGCATCTTCGTGCTGGGGGCGCGCGCGTTCCTGGGCGAGCTGGAGCGGTTCGAGCCCGCCATCCTGGACGCCGCGAGACGGGCGCTCGACGGCGCGCACAACGACCTGGGCTTCCTGCGGCTGGAGGCAGGCGCCTTCGCGTCCGCGCCGAGCATTTCCATCGACTACGCGGTGATGGAGCGGACGGGGCTGGCGGCCGTACTGCCCATCGACGTGGGCTGGAGCGATGTCGGCTCGTGGTCGTCCCTGTGGGACTTGAGCGCGCGCGACGAGGCCGGCAATGCCGTGCACGGCGATGCGCTGCTCGAGGCCACGCGCGACTGCTACGTCTTCTCGGAGAAGTCGCTCGTTGCCACCATGGGCGTCAGCGACCTGGTGATCGTGGAGACGCCGGACGCGCTGCTGGTTGCCGATCGCAACAGGGCCCAGGACGTGGGCAAGCTGGTCGCCAAGCTCAAGGCGGCCGGGCGCAAAGAGCACGAGAGCCAAGTCCGCCACTACCGGCCCTGGGGCTTCTTCGAGACGCTCAACGTCGGCCCGCGCTTCCAGGTGAAGCTGCTGCACGTGAAGCCGGGCGGCAAGCTCTCCATGCAGATGCACCATCACCGCTCGGAGCACTGGGTGGTGGTGCACGGCACCGCCAAGGTGACTGTGGGCAACGAGGAGCGGCTGGTGCACGAGAACCAGTCCGTCTACATCGTGGCCACCCAGTGGCACCGGCTGGAGAACCCCGGCAAGACGCCACTAGAGCTGATCGAGGTGCAGATCGGCAGCTACCTGGGCGAGGACGACATCGTGCGGTCGGAGGACATCTACAACCGGTCGCCGGACGAGACGAAGTAGCGGTGTCAGACCCACTGGGTCTGACACCCATTTCAGTGCTTCGTCTCGCCCGCTGGCGGCCTCAGCTTGTCTTGCGACTGCGGGGGGACGGCGACGGCGGTGGACTGCGGGGCGGGCTCGTAGAGCTTGCGCTCGAAGCGGAGGTAGCTCCAAGGGATCGTTGCCAGATAAAGCACGGTGCCCACGGTCAGCGTGGCGAAGGGGTAGGTGAGGAGCAGCGCCACCACCGCGGCGGCGGCGACGAAGATCGGCAGCACATAGTCGCCCGAGATGCGCTCGCCCAGGAGCTTGCCGGAGAAGGTGGGGACCGTGGACACCAGCAGGAAGGCCACCACCAGCACGTAGAGCGCGGTCAGCCACGGCCAGGCGCGCACGTCGAACAGGCCGAGCTCGTGCACGTAGAGCGGCAGGAGCACGACGATGGCGCCGGCAGGGGCCGGCATGCCGGTGAAGTAGTTCGCCTGCCACTTGGGCTTCTCGACGTCGATCAGCGAGTTGAAGCGGGCGAGCCGCAGGCCCATGGCCAGCGCGAACACGAGCGCCACGATCCAGCCGGCGCCGCGCGGCAGGCCGCCGAGGCCCCAGACGAACACCAGGACGGACGGCGCGACACCGAAGTTGACGAAGTCGGCGAGGCTGTCGAGCTCAGCGCCGAACCTGGACTGGGCCTTCAGCGCGCGGGCGAGGCGCCCGTCCACTCCATCGAGCAGGGCCGCGACAACGATGAGCGCGATGGCGATCTCCAGTCGCCCCTCGATGGCCATGCGGATGGCCGTGAGGCCGGCGCACAGGCTGAGCACGGTGAAGAAGTTGGGCACCACCATGCGCAGCGGGATCTTCTCGTGGTGGAAGAGCAGCCGGCCGCGGCGGCGGCGCTCCTCGGTCTCCAGCCTGGGCAGCAGCGGGTCCGCTTGTTTGTTCACCTTGAGATCCTGTGCGTCAGATCGCGTGAGTGGTGAGATGGCGAGTGGTGAGTTTTGGCGTCGAGATCGGGGAAGGGCCGGGTCTCGGCCGATACGGTGCTCGCCCACCATTGATCCGGCCGCAACCCAAACTCACCACTCACCACTCACCTCTTCTATTGCTTGCGCGCTTCCCGCTCGGGCTCGTCCGACTTGAGGTCGGCCACGACGGTCTCACCGCCCACGGCCCGCTGGCCGACGGCCACCAGCACCCCGTGCCCCGGCGGCAGATAGAGATCGACGCGGGAGCCGAAGCGGATGAGCCCGAAGCGCTCGCCTACGCCTAAGCTGTCGCCCTCCTTGGCGAAGGTGACGATGCGGCGCGCGATGAGGCCGGCGATCTGCACCACGCCGATGTCGGCTCCGGCGGCCGTGGCGATGACGAGGGCGCAGCGCTCGTTCTCCTCGCTCGCCTTGTCGAGGGCGGCGTTGAGAAAGCTGCCGGGCACATAGACCGAGCGCGTGATGCGCCCCGCCACGGGAGCGCGGTTGATGTGGACGTCGAACACCGAGAGGAAGATCGAGACCCTGAGGCGCTGCTCGTCACCGAGGCCGAGCTCCGCTGGCGGGCGCACGCGCTCGATAGCCGAGATGCTGCCGTCGGCGGGGGCGACCACGAGCCCGTCGCGCAATGGCGTCACCCGTGGCGGGTCGCGGAAGAAGTAGGCCACGTATGCGGTGGCGAGCACGGCGAGCCATGCCAGCGGCGGCCACAGCCAGAACAGGAGCAGCGAGACGCCGGCGCCGATGGCCAGGAACCGGTAGCCCTCGCTGTGCACCGGCACAATGCCGTCGGTGATGGTGTCGATCAGGCTGTGGCGCTCGGACATGTCAGGTTTCAGGTTTCAGGTTTCAGGTGTCAGGTTCAAGGGAATTGCCAATCCTTGAAACCTGACACCTGGCACCTGAAACCTACTCCTTGCCCTTGCTGCGGCTCTTGGGCGGCACCCGCACGCCGGCCTTGACCGCCGGCTTGGTCTCCTCCACCAGCCGGCCGATGGTGACGCGGAAGGTGCGCCGCTGGCCCTTGCGGGATACCTCCACCTCCACCTCTCTGCCGATCTGGGTCTGCGATACAAGTCGTGGCAGGCCGCGCATAGAGGTCACGTCCTTGCCGTCGAACCTCACGATCACGTCGTCCTGCACGATGCCGGCCTTGGCCGCCGGACCGTCCGGCGCGACGCTCGCCACCCGCGCACCTGTGCCTTCCCGGATGCCGTAGGTCTCGGCGATGTCCTCGCCGACCGACTGCACGTTGACGCCGAGCCAGCCGCGGCGGGTCTCGCCGAATTGGCGCAGCTGCTCCAGAACGACCACGGCGGAGTCCGACGGCACGGCGAAGCCGATGCCGATCGAGCCGCCCGACGGCGAGATGATGGCGGTGTTCACGCCGATCACCTCCCCGTCCATGTTGAACAGCGGGCCGCCAGAGTTGCCGCGGTTAATGGCGGCGTCGGTCTGCAGGAAGTCGTCGTAGGGTCCGGTGTTGATGTCGCGCTGCTTGGCCGAGATGATACCTACCGACACGCTGCCGCCCAGCCCGAACGGGTTGCCGATGGCCATCACCCAGTCGCCCACCTTCAGGCTGCTGGACGAGCCGAAGGCCACCTGGGCCAGGGGGCGCTTCGGCGTCACCTTCAGGAGCGCCAAGTCTGTCTTGGAGTCCTTGCCCAGGATCTTCTCGACCGTGAGCTTGGAGCCGTCGTTGAAGCTGATGACGATCTCGTCGGCGCCGTCGATGACGTGATTGTTGGTGACGATCAGGCCTTCCTTGCCGTCGACGACGAAGCCGGAGCCCTGCGCGGTGACCTTGCGGTCCGACCGGCCGCCCTTGCGGTCGAAGAAGTCGTCGAAGAACTCCTCGAACGGCGCGCCCTTGGGGACCTTGGGGAGGGGCACGCCCTCGGCGCCCTTCATGGTCTGCTTGGTGGAGATATTGACCACCGCATCGATGAGCTTCTCTGCCACCGGCGCAACGCTGGGCGGCCCCTGGCGCGACTGCGCAAAGGCGGCCACCAGCGATGCCGCCATTAGCGACAAGGCCAGGCACAGGCCGAATCCCGACACCGGAACGCGCCGGACCGTGCGGCCGGGCTGCCGTTGCAGCCATTGGTCGTGGGTGTGGGATCGTCCAGGCCCGATCATGGCCACTCTCCTACCTTCCTTTCGCGCTCTGGGGCGCATCGCCGCGTCAACCGCGAACCAGCCACACGACGACCATGCCGATCGCGATCGCGACGGCGCCCATCCGGCGCAGCCGGGCCTCTGGCAATTGCGCCGCCGACAAGGCCAGCCGGAGCGCCAGCTGTGGGGCCGCCGCCCACAGCAGCCCCTCGATCACCAGCACCAGCCCGGCAGCTGCCAGCAGGTCCATCATCGCTTAGTCTGGCCGGCAGCACCATTGGGATTGTTGAAGTAGCGGAAGAACTCGCTGTCCGGCGACAGCAGCATCCGGGTCTCGCTTTCGCCGCCCTTCATGCCGGTCTCGTAGGCCTGCATGGAGCGGTAGAAGGCGAAGAAGTCCGGATCGCGGTTGAACGCCTCGGCGAAGATGCGGTTGCGCTCCGCATCGCCCTCGCCGCGGGTGCGATCGGCCTCCCGCTGGGCGTCCGCCTTGATGACGGTGACCTGCCGGTCGGCATCCGCCTTGATCTTGTTGGAGGCGCCGGCGCCCTCGGCGCGGATCTCGGCGGCCTCGCGCTGGCGCTCGGCGCGCATGCGCTCGAACACGTTCTTCTGGTTCTGCTCGGGCAGGTCGGCGCGCTTGATGCGCACGTCCACCACCTCCAGGCCGAATTCCTTGCCGTCCACGTTGACCTGCTTGGCGATCTTCTTCATCAGCTCCTCGCGCCTGTCGCGGACGATCTCCTGGAAGGTCGCCGCACCCAGCACGCGCCGCAGGGAAGACTCGACGATCGGCTTCAGGCGCTCGCGCACGCCGGCCTCGTTGCGGACCGACTGATAGAAGAGCAGTGGATCGGTGATGCGGTAGCGCGAGAACGAGTCGACCATCAGGCGCTTCTGATCCAGCGCATTCAC